>JAFDHB010000017.1 GCA_019308985.1 Deltaproteobacteria bacterium
ATGACACACCGTTATAATCAGTCCGGTTTCATCAACCAGATTTTGCAGTTCCTTTTTCCACAACCTGACTCGATATCCGTTGCTCCCCCCACTGTCGGCAGTAATCAAAAGCCTCGTTGCCTTCGGATACACCTCCTTGCCCATCTTTTGCCACCAGCGACGAATGCTTTCCACAGCAAAAACGGATGTATCATGGTCCGTTCCAAGGTTGACCCAGCCAGTATTCTTCGTCAGATGATAGATACCGTATGGCGCAACCTTTCCAGACTCCAGGGCAAAATCAGGCACTCGTACCCTCTCAGGCTCCCCCTTCGGCCGCCATTGACGTCCAGCATTCTTGAAATCACCAAGCAGTTCTTTTTTTTGTATCAACAGATATTATCGGTTGATGATCTTTCTGAAATATCTCCACCTGTTCATAAATGTACGTAAACTGAGCATCTCGGTCAGGATGAAAGCTCCCCTCTTTCACTTTTTGGTTCGCCTGGAGACTGTATCCCATATCTTTCAACAAACTGGCTACTGCAACATGACTGACTTGGATACCCATTTTCTTCAGCTCATGCGCGAGCACCCTTACACTCTTACAGGTCCACCTCAAAGAGGATTCCGAGTCACCTCGGGTGACAGGCTCTACCAGGGATTCGAGTTTCTCTCTTATATCAGGATACTTCTCCTCAAGGCGCTTTCTACCCCCGCCAGGACGGCGGACATCTGATGGGATCAGTGTGAGGCAGTTGTGGGAAGAATTCTCTAAATCTCGGCAGTAATGGGCGCTCATTCGTTAATTCTTTGAACGTGTGCCTATTTCGGTGAAAACGCCATGTGTTTCCGTGGCAAGCCGCCACGTTGTTCCAGAGCAAAACGCCACTCCTGATCGGAGCGAAGCGACGCTGGTATTTTTGTTATTTCCCAGAGATGACGAACTCGTAAAAAGTCGAAATTCAGATGGCAAAGTAAAAAGCTTCAAGTTCAAGGCACGCGAATCTCGTGTGATCACCGCCAGAAAGCGGCGGCATCTGCGAGAGGCGTACTTAGCGTACGCCGCAATCATTTACCCCGTTAAATAATCCTAATTCAGAGAACGTCGGGCTCATGATGTTCTTAGAGGATTCTGGACCTTTGATTCAGCTCCACAAATTCCCATTTAACGGGGCAGGGATGAAGCGCAACGTAGAAATTGGACTTTTTACGAAGCCATCAGAGATGATGAGCGACAATTAGGATTCCCGCACGGTTGCGGTTTTGGGGAATTACAAGTGAAAGTGAATCGGGGCAGCCTTTGACTTCAGATTAGCCAATTTCCTTCTTCATTTTGAAGCTCGCATCCTTTTATAGGTATTGATCAGAGTTGAATCATCCAATGCCGTTTCAAACTGTTTTAGCCAGTCCATGACATATTTGTCGTCTAAAGCCTCACCTAGGTGGTCAATAATACCCTCAAAGTCCTGTGCATCAGAACCACGTGTTGATAACATTTTGTAGATGATGAGGTCCTCAGCAGTGCAAAGCTTCACCCTTATGCCTGCTTCAATCTCGATCTCTATGGCTCTTTCAATCACCTTGCGATCGAACATAGTATCAGATAGATGTAAGTCTATTCTTACACCATAGGTGTCGTGAACGAACAAGATTCCGTTTTTCTTGAGCATTTCAAGTGGGTTGTCCCAAAAAGGTTCATAATCCGTTTTTATTGCATTCAGAAGCATTTGTGCTTCATCCCGGCTCAGTAGCACCTTAACATCAATATCCCGGGTCAAGCGCGGTTCACCCCAGACAGCCACTGCTATGCCACCTATGATGGCGTAATCAATATGGTTTGCGGTCAGGCAGTGATGCAGCAAATTCAGCGACCTGAATATCTTCTTCATACCTGTTTATTCAGAGCGTTTATCGACCGTATTTTTTTTTGCAATTCGATCATTGCAGACAGGCGTTTAGTCCCAAAGATGCGTTCAGTATCATCCAGCCTCTGCTCAAAGGTTTCATAGACTTCAGCATACCAGTCCAGCTTTTTCCGGAGTGACAGTTTCGCCTGCTGCCGCATTTTCTTCTTCGCTCGCCCCACAATTTCGCCCTGTTTCCTACCAAAACTCAGATCACGCATGGATTGGCCCCCCCTGGCCAAGACCTGGCCTTCATTCATCATGAGAATCACCGGTCAATTGCAACTACTCCGTCCGGTTAGGATATGTGCGGGCCATCCAACACCGCGCAAGCCTCGATCCCCCTTCTCAAAGGGAGAGGCTACCTGCCCGCCTGTAATTGTGTCGTATGGCATTATCTCCGGAGGATCATCCGGGCCTCCTTTTCGAAACTATTTCTTGACTCCGGAAATCGTTATTTGACGAATGCTGTAATCACCTCCCCTATTCACCAGGGTAAATCCGCTGAATGCATTGGAGAAGCGCCGATCTGTTGTCTTGAACAGTTCGGTTCCATCGACCGATACGGTCATTTCCCCATTGGTGTCACGGGTCCACAAGAGCGTGTGTTGCCGGCCGTCAGACAGGTTTAGGGGCTTGTCGTATATGTCAATGATATATGACTTGGTGTAAGAGAGCCCCAACAACTCGAGTTTACCCTCGGCTCCGGGACTATAGGCGAGGCGGTAACCTGCGCCTCTGTCCGCGCCCAGGTAAGGCCCGAACTCCAGACGTACCTCATTTCCTTGAGAAATGATTGTGATGTTCATGGCAAAGGCATTTGTAATGGCCCGGGGAACATGTATCTCGGCGTATTCTGCTTCTGCCGGTTTCGCTTCTTTGGGCGCCTCTGGCGCCACTTGCTTCAAAAATTGCACCAAAGATCGCCGTGGTGAGTTCCTCACGAGAATCCCTGGGCGCCTCCGGTTTGGGCACTTTTATCGTCACGATGCTCCTCAGACCCACTCTTGATGAACTCGTAAAAAGTCAAAATTGGGATGGCGAAGTAAAAAGCTTCAAGTTCAAGGCGCGCGAATCTCGTGTGATGAGGCTTACTTAGCGTACGCCGCAATCACAACGGGATGAAGCCAACGCAGAAATTGGACTTTTTACGAAGCCATCACTCTTGCATCCACAAAGAATTGCCCGGCAACCACCGTCCATGAGGGATCGGCCGTGTAGTCACCGTCAGCGAAGTTGTCCTCCATGATCGTATAACGCCACGGCCAATAATATTGCCTCACAAGGCCACGGAGCCGCTCTAAGACCCAACGATCGGCTGCACCCCTACGCTCTATCTCTAAGGTTACCTCCCGAAGACTATCAACAAGGGCCTGGACCTCCTCACCCGGCCTCTCCTTGGCTTTGGCCACTGCCATGGTTGCCGGTGCCGGTTTCGGGGCTTCTGCGGGTCTCGGAGCGGTCTTCAAATGCTCCAGAAGCGCTCTCGACGCCTGCCCATCCACCGGCAGGCCCGCATCCGCCTGGTATTTCCGAATCGCTGAACGGGTCTTGGCCCCTATACGGCCATCCGGTGCACCGGCATTGTATCCATAATCAACGAGAATCTTTTGAATTCCCCTGACTTCTTCACGGGAAGGTTTGTCTACGGATTTGGCCATGGCCTCCGCGCTTTTTGGGGCTACCTCAGCCGTTTTCCCCGCCGGTATTTTCGGTCGCCATTCCCCCGCCAGCCTTTGTGCTGTGGCGATCTGCTCAGGCGTCATCTTGTCGGTAATCATATTGCGAGCCTTTTTCGCCCTGGTGTTGCCTCGGGATGCCGACAGGTTGAACCACTTGTGGGCCTGGACAAAATCTTGAAGGACCCCTTCACCCTCTGCATACAGATATCCCAGCATCAACTGAGCATCGGCATTGCCTTCCTCGGCCAAGGCCTTGAATTCACGAAAAGCCTTGACATAGTTACCCTGTTCATACGCCGACATACCCTCTTTGAAATCAGCTAAGGCGGGAGAGACGAGCAAACAAAATACAGTCAAGAACACCAACCAAATTTTCACAGAAATCCCTCCTGTGCTATTGGGGAGCCTCTGGGCTGCATCAAAAGGTGATAGTGAGTGCCCATGAGCACAAAGGCATATATGTCAACGTAAAACCCCTCAGTCATCTCACCCGAATATGTTAGTTCTCATAAATCACCCTACCACCTCTCAATTCACAAATCAAGATGTGACCCGTCCCCCAACAATTTGTATTTTCTCATCTTTCTCCACAGGGTCGTGCGATTGATATTGAGTTCCCGGGCCGCCTTGCTTCGGTTCCAGTTGTGTCTGCTCAAGACCTCGTAGATCCTGCGCTTCTCTCCTTCCTGAAGGGTGCCCCGGAGGTCCGCAGCGATGGTGAGATCAGACGGCTCAGGTCGGTGAGCCTTGTCCTGGAGGAAAAGGGGCAGGTGTCTGGGTTCAATGATGTCTCCCTGGCATATGATGATGGCGTGTTCAAGGATATTTTCCAGCTCCCTGATATTCCCGGGATACTCGTAGTTGAGCAGGATTTCCATGGCTTCTCCGGAGATTCTTGGAATGTTACGGCCTTTTAGGAGACTGAGTTTCTTGAGGAGATGCTCTATGAGGAGAGGGATATCTCCCTTGCGTTCTTTCAGGGCCGGTAACTGGACCCGGATTACGTTGAGGCGGTAAAAGAGATCTTCCCGAAACTTCTTTCTCGCCACAAGGTCTTCGAGATCCTGGTTTGTAGCCGCTATGATCCTCACATCCACCTTGGTCGTCCTACGGCTCCCCAGGGGATAGAATTCCCTGTCTTCAAGCACGCGGAGCAGCTTGCCTTGGAGGGTCAAAGGAAGGTCTCCTATTTCGTCCAGGAATATGGTGCCGCCTTCCGCCTCTTGAAAGCGTCCGGGCTTGTCCTGGTCGGCCCCGGTAAATGCGCCCTTAAGATATCCGAACATCTCTGATTCCAGGAGTCCTTCCGGGAGGGCGGCACAATTGACCTTGACAAAGGCCTTGTCGGCCCGCTTGCTGGAATTGTGGACTATCTTTGCCAGGAGGTCTTTACCGGTTCCCGTGGGGCCTTCTATCAGGAGCGTGGTGTCAGTGGGTGCCGCTACGGAGATAACCTCGAAAATCCTTTGCATGGGAGGACTCTTGCCTACCATGTCATCAAAGGTATACCTCTTGCTTATCTCCCTGCTCAGTCGATCAATGAGAGAGAGATCCTGGATCGTGACCAAGCCTCCGATGATGGCCCCCCGGTCATTTTTTAAGGCCATATAATTCGCTTCTACGGGGATATTCTCACCTGCCCTCTTTCTCAAAAGGAGTTTCCTGACGGATCGCGGCCTCCCATCTCTGATTGACTGGTCCAGGAACTTTTTCCCCCTGGCCGCCTTGCCCTCAAGTATAACGGAGCAAGGCTTTCCAAGGATATCCTTGCGATCAAAACCGGTTATGGCCTCCGCACGCCTGTTAAAAAAGGTTATGTGTCCGCCCCGGGTCGTAGTGAAGATGCCTATTTCCAAGCTGTCCAGGATGCTCTTCAGCCGGCGCTCGTCAAAACTAATTCGATTTACCAGTTCTTCAAAAATGCTGTGATCCTGGAAGATCTCCACGCACCCGGTCAGCTCGCGGTTGGAATCGTACAGGGGCATAACCAGCTTGGAAATGAGGCGCCTTTCCTTGTTTAGATCAAGGATTTCCACGTTAAAGCTCAAAGCAACCTGTTCCGCCTCTACCGCCTCGTGAAACTTACATTCCCCTTTGCACAGGTCATTGTGGAATACCTGGTAGCAATACTTGCCGATGACCTCATCCGCCTTGTATCCCGTGAGCAGTTGGACGGCACGATTGAAGGACGTGATCCTGCGCTGGGAGTCCACTGTAAAGACACCAATATTCAAATCGTCCAGCAGGTCCCTTAATTGGTCATAAAAGATCAGCTTTTCCTTTGAACCTTTTCTCATCCACTCCTTCCTTCAAGGCTTTCTCGGATCGCGCGCAACAGGTCTTCAGGCTCAGGTGGTTTCTCGATATAAGCCGAGGGTTCCTGGAATTGATCCCCTCCCTGCCTGCTCAGGGCCTTGAGTGAGTGGCTGAAGCTCTTCCTGGAAATGGCGGATAGGATGATCACGGGAATGTCTTTCACCTCCGGGTCTTCTCTCAAGGCATGGAACACCATCAGTCCGCTCATCCCGGGCATAAGAATATCCAGTATTATCAGGGAGGGCCTTTCACGGCGGGCCAATGCCATACCTTCTTCGCCGTCCTTGGCGGTCAAAGGAACATAGCCGTTGGTTTCCAGGAGGGTAGAAACATAGATCCTCATGTCCAATTCATCATCAATGACAAGGATTTTCTCCGCGATCTTCAACTACCACCTTTCACGTAAAGGGAAGTCTTGGGAGGCCTAGGACCTAAGCTCCTATGTCAGGGAGGGTAAACTGTTTAGCCGGATTCTTTATGGCAATGACATGGCAGTGGGCGTACTTGGACACATTGGCCACAGTGCTTCCATGTTCTATCCTGTCGCGCTCCGATTTCCCCATGGCCCCCATAACGATGACGTCTATGTCGTTGTGCCTTGCATACCTTATGATTTCCACATCCGGGGCTCCTTGCCTGACCACAAAAACTGCATCTTGAAACCCGCCGAGTTTTTCTTCATACGCCTCCTTGAGGGCCTTCATGGCCCTTTCTTCAATCTCCTTGTCGTAGAAGGCCTGTCCGGACTCTGAATTCTCCGGGACATGCTCATCTACGACATGTCGCATGTACTTGTAAGGTGAATGAGGGACATGCAGGATATGAAGCCTTGCATTGTAACGCTTGGCAAGCTCCAGGGCATGGAAGAATGCGATGTTGGCGTCTTCCGAAAAGTCAGTGCAAAAAAGGATATTCTTGTACTCTATCATGGTGAACTCCCCCCGTCATCGTCAATCATGGTTCGGACGATAGCCCTGAACAGGCTCCTTGGTTCCAGGTAGTTTGATGGTAAATGTTGTACCCTGTTTTTCGGTTGATTGCAACTCAATAACCCCGCCGTGCTCGTCGATGATCTTCTTGGTGATCATGAGGCCGAGCCCGGTTCCACGGCTGCCCTTTGTGGTAAAGAATTGCTGAAACACCTTGGCCTTGGTCTCTTCGTCCATGCCGCATCCATTATCGATGATCTGGTATTCCACGGCACTGTCCTTTGCTTTGGAGGAACGCAAGATGACCTTCTTCTCCTCTCCTGAGGATGGTCCAATGTCTATACAGCCGTCTATGGCGTTGGTTACAAGGTTCACCAGACAGCAGTGGATTCCCTCCGGATCAAGCCAAATTTCGGGCAGGTCTTTGTCCATCTCCAGGACAAGTCGGATATCATAGCTTTCGGCCCGGGGGAACATGAGATCATAGGCCTCCTTCAGGGGCTTGTTGGGGTCACAGAGCTGAAGATCAGGCTCCTGGTCCTTGGCAAAATTCAACAGGTCGAGGGCCATCCTCTTGATCCTCTCGATATTTCCCTTGACCATATCCCAACCCTGGGTCAGGTACTTCCGGTTGTCCAGCTCGATTCCCTTCTCCAGGACGAATGCGCCGCCAGTGAGGCCGGCGGTCACATTCTTGATCGCATGGGCCAGGCCTGCAACCGTCTGCCCGACAGCGGCCATCCTCTCTGCCTGGACCAGCTTCTTTGTCTTCTCGTTCACCAGGTTCTCCAGGTTTTCGGTGTACTCCCTCAACTTTTCCCTGTAATAGATCCGTTCCCGGGCACGTTTGAGGGCGATTTCAAGCGCATCGGTGCTGATGGGCTTGGTAATAAAATCAGTAGCTTCAAATTTCAGGCTCTGAATGGCAAGGTCCATATCACCATGCCCCGTGATCATTATGACTTCGGTGTCGGGCTTTTCCGACTTCATGGCCCTGAGCACCTGTATGCCGTCCATCCCCGGCATCTTTATGTCGGTCAGGACAATCGGGGGTTGTTTTTCCCTGAAAATATCAAGGGCCTCTTCGCCGCTGCCGGCCGTGAGCACCTCGTATCCCGCATCCATGAGGGCCAGGCCCAGGACCTTCCTGATCCCTTCTTCGTCATCAATCAGGAGAACTTTTTCCTTCATTTCGATTTACCGGGAACTGGAAAGTTAACGATGAAAGTAGAACCTTCATTGACCCTGGACTTGACATCGATGGTGCCATCATAATCACGGATAATTCCGTAGCTGATCGCCAGGCCCAAGCCTGTCCCTTTCCCGACCTTTTTCGTGGTGAAAAAGGGATCAAATATTCTGTCGCGGATTTTCTCGGGAATTCCTGAGCCGGTATCTTCCACCTCGATGACGACACTCCCGTCGGAGACCCTAGTACTTATGCGAATCTGTTTAGGCGTTTTTTCCGGGGCTTCACGTTCCTGCCTCTCTTCTATTGCGTCCCTCGCATTGGTGAGAAGGTTAATAAATACCTGCTCCAGCCGATTGGAGTCCGCCATGATGGGGGGCAGGGTCTTTTCCATATCCCGTATTACTTCAATGCCCCGTAGCTTTAGTTGCTGGCTGAAGATATCCAGGGCCCTCATCAAGACATCATTTACCTGAACTTCCTTTTTTTTGACATCGGCCTGACGCCCGAATTCCCTCAGATGATTGATGATCTTTGAGGCCCTATCGACCTGGCTGTCCATCTCTTCGGCCAGGGTCTCCATAACCTCCTCTTTGATGGGTTCTTTGTTTCTGACCTTTTTCAGGATCAGATTGCTTGCTGTCTTGATGACCGACAGGGGCTGGTTCAGCTCATGGGCTATCCCCGTGGCCATTTCGCCCAATGTAGCCATTTTACTGGCCTGGACGAGTTTTTGCTCGGCAATCAATTGTTCCGTAATGTCGATTACGGTGACCAGCAATGCGCCCGTACCATCCTCTCTTGATGAAGAGATGCGGATATTGGCGTAGATCGTACTGCCGTCCTTGCGAATCTGTCTTACCTTGTTGAGATTCTGACGAGCCCTCAGCCCTTTCTCATATTGTTCCCGTTCTCCTTCTTCAAAAAAATGTGTGAAGGGTTTTCCCAGGACATCCTCTTTGTCAAACCCATAAACATTCTTGATGCTGTTGTTGCAGTCAATTATCCGCAGGTCCCTTTCGTCCACAAGGAAAACCGGGTTGGGGATGGTGTCAAAGATGACCCTGTATTTCTCTTCGGATTTCCTCACTTCATCTTCCAGGAATTTCATCTTGGTAACGTCCAGGCTCATCTCCATGGCTGCAATGACTTTGCCCTGGGCGTCTCTAAGGGGAGCAGTCCTCACCATCCAGAAGGATCGGGTTCCGTCCTTGTTGATACCCGTCTCTTCGCTGGTGTGGGGTCTTCCGTCTTCAAAGGTCTGTGCCACCGGACAAATCTCACACCTCTCAGACCTTCCCTTGTAGGCCCTATAACAGTAATCTCCCGGCTTGGGATCGAAATGCTCGGCAAATTCCCTGTTGTATGCCAATAATTTGAAATCCTTGTCCTGAACCGTAATATAACACGGGGCAAGTTCGAACAGGTTTTGATAGGCCTCCTTCTGTTTGTTGAGTTCTTCTTGTTTTTCGCCTATCTGTCTGCCCATTTCACGGATGGCCCTGGCCAACTGGCCGATCTCATCACCCCTCTGGACCTCGATATGATAGTCATAATCCCCCTCAGCAATATGTCTGGTCCAGGAAACCAGTTTCTCAATGGGCCTCCTCACAAACCTGATGATAAAGAGTGCCAGGACCCCTCCGGTTGCAAGGAGGATAGCAAGGGCAAAGGCAATAGTTCTCTCCCGGTGGTGTGCCAACTGCCTGTTGATCTGTTCCAAAGAGACAAGGATATCCAATGCGCCTAGTACCTTCTTGTCCCTTGCCGTGTCATGGCAGCCCTTGATACCGCATCCCTTATCTCTGTAAATAGGAGTGATTACGCCAAGTAGGGGAGTTCTCTCGGGACTACTAATAGTGCGGGTCCTTCGTTGCAAAGACGCATTTGAAAGGGGAGGGTCGGACTGATGGCATACGTCGCAGGCTTCAGCCTTGATGTTGGTCCGGGTTCCGATTTCCCCGGGCCTGCTTGAATGTTTTATCTTTCCATCCTTGGCGTAAATACGGATACCGTCGATACCCTGTTGTTCGGACAGCCTCACCAACATGGGGGTAATATCTTTTCGTGCATTCAGGACCATTGCTTGACCGGTGCTCAACACTATGGCCTGGGCCAACCTGTCTACCCCGGTGATCATGTTTTCCATGGATCTCCGTCTGTCGTATTTGAGGTGGAGATAAAACCAGGCCCCGAAACTTACGAACAGAATGAGCCACACCCAGAAGATCAATCTGAGGGCAAGCCCGTGGCGGATCTTAGGCGAAGAGTTCATTTTCCCACTATTTTTGTAGTATTTACTGAAAGTTATAGATTTTTCATATTATTTTGTGGATAATAGGTATGTCAATATGAAATTCAAGAACCAGCGCCCATTCTGCTCACGCCGGGCCTTCCGGCCCTGAATTTTCATTGGGATTCACGAGGGTTACTTTGATGGCAGAGGCATCAAACAGGACAAGAGAGAAGGAATGGAAGGTCCTGCTGATCGATGATGAAGAGGGCATCCGAAAGATAGTATCCATAGCCCTGGAGGACGTGGGCTATGAGGTCTTGACCGCGCCGGACGGGGAAAAAGGGCTTCAATTGTGCAAGACGTCATCTCCACAGATCGTCATAACCGATGTCCGAATGCCCGGCATGGACGGAATTGAGGTGTTGAGAAGGGTCAAGGAAGAGGATCAGGACATCCAGGTGATTGTTGTTACGGCCTTTGGCGACATGGAGACCGCAGTTAGGGCCTTGCAACTGGATGCCTCTGATTATGTTACCAAGCCCATAAAGAACGAGGCCCTGTTTATTGCCCTGGACAGGGCCAAGGAGCGGTACAAGAGGCAGAAGGAACTGCGTGAATACGCGGAAATTCTTGAGAACAGGTGGATGGAAACCGCCGAGGAATTGGCAAGGGCCTTTGATTTCCAGAACAACCTCATCGAGAGTTCCATTGACGGAATAGTGGGCTGTGACGGAGAGGGAAGAATCATGATTTTCAACAGGAGCCTGGAAAAGATGCTGGGCTACAGGAAAGATGAAGTGTTGAAGAAGGCCTTTTTTGACCAGTTGTTCCGGGTCGGGTCCGGTGAAAGGATAAGGGGTGACCTGTACTCTGAAGAACACGGGGGTAGAAACAGACTCTATCTGTACGAGACCCACTTGCTCAGCAAGGCAGGGGAAAAGATACCGGTGCAAGTTTCGGCAACAGTCTTGGGCAGCGGCGAAAAAGAGACTGGCATTGTGGCATTTTTCAGGGACTTGAGGGAAATCAGGAGACTGGAGCAGCAGTTTACGGACCAGGCCCGTATCATTCACCAGCACAAAATGATGTCCCTGGGAAGGTTGGCTGCAAGTGTGGTCCACGAGATCAACAATCCCCTGGCCGGTATTCTTAACTATATCCGGCTCATGACAAAAATTATTCAGAGGGGGCCTCTGGAAGCGCAACACCTTGAGAAGTTCCGGGGATACCTGAACGTCATCGAGGAGGAAACGAGCAGGTGCTCAAGGATCGTTTCAAGCCTTTTGGCGTTTTCCAGAAAATCCAAGATGGAGTTCACCAAAGTAGACGTTAACGAACTTCTTCAAAGATGTATTCTCTTGAGCCGACATCGACTAAACCTTCAAAATATCACGGTCCAAGGCAGATTCCAGGAGGGCGTTCCTGCGATCTGGGGGGATCAGAATCAAATCCAGCAGTGCATCATCAACCTCATTTTCAACGCCATTGATGCCATGCCGGCCGGGGGCACTCTTACTCTGGAAAGTGCCCTTAATCCAAGAGAAAAATACGTGGAGATCAGGGTTTCTGACACCGGCTCCGGGATATCAAAGGAAGATCTCCCCCATATCTTCGAACCATTCTACACCACAAAGACAGAAGGCAATGGCCTGGGACTCGGGCTCTCAACGGTTTACGGTATCATTGACAGGCACAAGGGGACGATCAGCGTAGAGAGCCAGCCAGGGAAGGGCTCCGTATTTACTATAAAGATTCCGGTCAGGGAATCTTGAACCAAGGAAATCCCAGCACTTGGGACTCCGAGTATGACTTCAACCGGGGTTGTGGACCAGGAGCGTCCCCTAAGTGGCTGGCGAGTAGAATATATGTTTGAAAATGGTTGTTTATTGCATATAATTAGGGCGCCGGCTGCTTCGGTATCAAAATGATCTGACACGGTATTCTGACGACGCATTGAAAATTCTTGCTTACTCCGTTCGGCCAGTGCTCACAGCAGGGGCAGCACTAAGTCCTGCGGGCTTCGATTGAGGTCAGCCGAACTCTGAATTGGCCATCAAACTATGGATCCATGGACTGACTCGGGGACCCGCACCGGGAGGTAAAAGGGAATGTTTCTATTTGATTCCATAATGGGCAGGTTCTCCCATGACCTGGCCATTGATCTGGGCACCGCCAACACCCTGGTCTACGTGAAGGGGAGGGGTATAGTGTTGAATGAACCCTCGGTGGTAGCCGTGAAAAGGGATGGCAAGGGCGAGAGCAAGGTCCTGGCCGTGGGAAAAGAGGCCAAGATGATGCTGGGCCGAACCCCAGGGAACATCGTCGCGATAAGGCCTATGAAGGACGGCGTGATTGCGGACTTCGAGATCACCGAGGCCATGCTGAGGTACTTCATAAGGAAGGTCCACAACAGGAGGTCCCTGGTAAGGCCGAGAATCATCATAGGTGTGCCCAGCGGCATAACTTCCGTGGAGAAGAGGGCCGTTCGGGAGTCTGCTGAATCCGCAGGCGCCAGGGAGGTCTTTTTCATAGAGGAACCAATGGCCGCGGCCATAGGGGCGGGCCTTCCCATCACCGAACCCACTGCAAGCATGATCGTAGACATCGGGGGTGGGACAACAGAGGTCGCCGTAATCTCCATGGCAGGGATAGTGTACAGCAAATCCGTCAGGGTCGCCGGAGATGACATGGACGAGGCGATCCTTCAACATATCAAGAGAAACTATAATCTGCTGATAGGCTCTCAGACCGCTGAAATCATAAAGACGGGCATAGGGAACGCTTATCCCGGGGAGCAGATCGACACAATCGAAGTAAAGGGCAGGGATCTCATAAGCGGCATCCCAAAGATCCTGACCATAGACTCCGAGGAGATAAGGCAGGCTATTTCAGAGCAGCTGAACACTATTGTCGGGACAGTCAGGATCGCCCTGGAACAGATCCCTCCCGAACTTGCCGCCGATCTGGTTGACAAGGGAATCGTTCTTACGGGCGGGGGTTCCCTGCTAAAGAACCTGGATGTCCTGTTGAGGGAAGAGACAAAGCTGCCCATCATAATAACAAAGGATCCCCTCACGGACGTGGCTGTCGGGTCAGGCAAGGCCTTGAATGATTTCAGCATCCTGAGGGAAGTGGCTTTTCAGTAATGATGCTTCCGTAAAAACCCCATCTGCGGCGTTGCGCTGCTCCTTTAGCCACTGCGGCGTACTTCTATGTACGCCTCGTTCCGAAAGGCTTGCGCGCTCCCGATGGCGGGATTTCGCAAGCTCAACTTGCATCTGGGGCTTTTTCAAAAGCATCAGGCGCACATGGTTTTTGCCATCTAGCCGACAGTGGGGCTTCGGTCAACTCCCGCTGTTGGAGCAGCAGGCTATAACGTCTTCCAGCCGGGCCTCGGCCAAGCCGATGCAGGTATCCGCCGCTCCATAATACATCTTTACAGTGCCGTCATCCTCGAGTATCAGGCCGCATGGAAAAACCACGTTGGGCACATCCCCCGTGCGTTCATAAATCTCCTTGGGATCAAAGATGAAGTGGGGGGAGTACCCCAAGACCTTCTCAGGGTTTTCCAGGTCAAGGAGCAGGGCACCAATCCTGTATAGTCTTCCAGCCGCAGTATCACGCACTCCATGGTACAGACAGAGCCACCCATGTTCGGTCTTTATGGGCGGGGTTGAAATCCCCAGCTTGGAGCTTCCCCAGCCGGGTTCGGGTGCCAAAATGGCCCGGGCCCTTCCCCAATAGATGAGGTCCGGGGAATAGGTGATCCAGATGGAGCCCTCCCTTTGCCCCATCCCTGCCGGACGGTCCAGCATGACATACTGCCCGTCGATCTTCTCTGGAAACAGCACCGCATCCTTGTTGTCTACTTCCGTGGCAAGGGAAACCCTCTCGAACCGGACGAAATCCTTGGTACGGCCGATCCCCACCCTCGGCCCGTAAGGCCCGAATGCGGTATAAACTACGTAGTAGTCATCTCCGATCTTCGTCACCCTTGGGTCTTCAATCCCGAATCTCTCGTATACCTCGTAATAGGGATCGGTTGAAGAGGTCACCCAAGGAGAGGATTCTATGGAGAACCTGTAGCCGTCATCGGAATAGGCAAGGGTTAGGTGGCTGTGGCCGGTCCTGTCCTCCACCCTCAGGATCAGTACATAACGGCCCTTGAACTTGCATGCAGCAGCATTAAAGACCGTGTTGCAGGGATAGGGGATATCGTCCCTGTCCAGAATCGGATTTGAGGGGTGCCTTTTGAAAGGGTACAGGTGCTCAAACATGGATCCAGTGCCTCCCTAATCCACTGTGATGACGTGAGATTGGACCGCCGGGATATCCATCAAAGACTTGTAGGTTTCCAGGTGCTGTCCTGCCACCCGGGACCAAGAAATCACTTCCCTTACAAAGCGCAAGGCATTTTGGGACAATTCTTCGGCCTTTTCATTGTCCGAGAGGATACACGCAATATTCTCCACAAACTGGGAAGTGTCATTGCAAATGATTCCTGCCCTGGATTTTTTGAGTGCTTCCTCCATGGCCTGGGTGCTGCTTGTGACAATGGGCTTGCCAAAGGCAAGGCAGTGGGCAAGAATTCCACTCTGGGAGGATATCTTGTAGGGTAGAACCACCACGTCGGCCGCGGAGATTATTGTGTCAAATACATCCTGTGGCAATTGCCCTCTGATGAGATAGATACTATCGGATTTTGGTGAGTCGGCTATCTTACGGAACAGCATGTTTCGGTAGTCCCTGTATTCTTTGCCCCTGATCTTTCCGGCGACCACAAGGATTGCGTCCGGATAAAGCTCCAGGATTTCCGGGAATATGTCCACGACCAGTTCGAAGTGCTTAGAAGGCCTGAAATATCCAATGAGTAAGATGATTTTTTTGCCTTCAGGCAGACCAAGGATCTTCTTGGCATCTGGGACCGGTTTGACTTCCCGGGCGCCATGGGGAATGATCCGGATCTTGGTGACCAGGTTCTTATCCATTACCTTTCGTAATACCCTTTCTTGGTAGGGCTCGTGGATTATGATGCGCTCGGAATTTGCAAAGATGGACTCAAGGATTACCAGCTGGCTTTGGGTCATGTCCGCGTAGACCGTGTGAAGGGTCGTCACGACCGGTATGCCGATGAGCCGAAATTGAATGATAAGGGGTATGACCGACACACCATCGTATTTCCCGAAGAGATTAAACTCGTGCTGGATGTGCACCACGTCGGGCGTAAAGCGTACCATCATGGAAAAGGCCCTTTCGGCCAGATCGCCGTCTTCGTAGTCAAAGCAGGGGAAGACCTGGGGGCCGGAACCCCCCAGATGTGAGACCACATAGACATCAACGTGTTTTTCACGCAGGGCATCGCTGAGATACTGGGTGTATGTGGCTATGCCGCACTCAATCGGAGGAAATGTAGAAATGAAACCCACGCGCATTAGTGTACTCCTTCTGCGTCAAGTTTGATGGAACCAGGGAAACAGCGGGTCTAGAGATCAACGGATTCCCTCAAATGATTCCATAACCTTTTGAAGTGTGTGTCCGGATCCTCCATGTACTCCTCTCTGCTGATATCTATGAAATCCAGCTTCCTCTCCTCGGGAGTGCAGGATTGAAACCCCTTGAGTAAGGCTTCCACATGATCCTTGGGTTCCACGCCGGAGTTCAGCAGGGAGATTCCTTTGAATTTGGGCCCCAGGGACCAGGGAGGAGAATCAAAGAGCGACGGCTCCGGGTCTATTAAGGTGGGCCAGATCACCCCTGAGATTCCCCTGCCGGAGAATAGGTCCGGGACAAGCTCCAGGACCCGGTCCCAATCGATCTCCTCGCTCGTAAGACGCCAGCTTATCACAAGCTCAACCGGACTTTCAAGGAGCCATTGGCCTAAAGAACCGACGTAAGCGCCCAGCAGGATCTCGCCAAGCTGTTGGTCCGGGAGACGTAGTCCCTTTGGCCTTTCATCAAGGCCATTGATCTTTATACCGTCGACAAAGGGCGCGAGATCAGTGGCCGAACCGGGTTCAAGCAACGCATGCCATCCTAAGCCCAGGTAGATCTTACTGCTTTCGTTATGGTCCCGGATTTCGCCCAAATAAGACCTCAACAGTAAATCGGCTGCCTCCACATCGGGCCGGGACCATTCCAACTCCCTGTCCATCACAATCCATCCCTTGAGGGCCGGATGTTCATTTACGGCAATGACCAGTTCATGAAAGACCTTCAGCCTTTTTTGTGCCAGCGAAGGGTCTGCCCACCACTTGTATGGCCGCAGATTTCTGAGTTTGCCCTCAACAAAGACCGGCCTCTCGCTGATGTCCGGAGTCGGGCTCACCAGGTAGGGTGGCACCCAATAAATGCCCAGGATGTTCTGGGCAGGAGCGACCATCCAGGCATCCACTGAGGCATCGGTCAATCGGTCGAGGGCGGCAACGAGGCCGTCAAGGAATCGAACCGTTTCTCTGGTGGCCCCGAGAAGTGATTCTTCCAAGACAGGGATCAGTAGCCTCCTCAATCCCAGGTCCCTCGCAGCCCGGGCGGCCTGCTCCAGGCGGTCGGTCTCCGGGGGATCAAGGGCGGCAACCCCTCTCACAGGACATAGATATATAGCCGAAATCTCCAAAGACTCACCTGGAAACCAAGTTCAGGGAATAGGGCTTCCAAAATCTTTGTGCCTGTTAGATGCCTGTTCCAAAAGCAATTTGTTCATGATCTCCGTTCAGAGGTAAATGCCACAGGGTGACTTGGATAACAGTTCATCTGTTCTCACGCTTCCCCGGAGTTTCATGGGGTCCGTTCATGAAGCTTCGGCCGACGTTTCCCTGAGGCGGAATCCTTTTCAAACCTCGGGCAGGAGCAAGTAAAAGGTAGTGCCCTTTCCCCTCTCAGATTCAAACTTAAGCTCGCCCTTATGCTCCTTTACGATCTTCTGGGTAACCGGAAGGCCAAGCCCTGTCCCCTTGCTCCCCTTGGTGCTGAAAAAGCCCGTAAAGAGCTTTTGCTTCACCTTTTCATCCATGCCAACCCCGTTGTCCTGGACCTGAAACCGTACCGCCCAGCCTTCAGGCTTGTCTGTCTTGACGATTACCCTCCCTTCCCCTGACATTATGCCTTCCATTGTACAGGCATCGATGGCATTACTCACAAGGTTAAGGAGGCACCTGTGAATCGCAGTCCTGTCCATGCGAACAGGTCCAAGGCCCTCCATAAGATCAGGAATCAGGACCACGCCCACTGCCTTCGCACGATCTCTCATGAGTTCTATGACATCCAATACCAGTTCGTTGGGGTCCACCATTTCATATTCCGGCTGTCTGTCCTTGGAATAGACGAGCATGTCCATCACTATGTGGGATATCTGATCGATGTTTTTCTCCACGATCCGCCACCCATTGGCCACGAGGTCCAGGTCCTTCTTTTTCATGCCGGAGTTGATAACGTAGGCGCCGCCCTTCAACCCGTTGAGTATATTTTTGATATAATGGGCAAGACCTGCAACGGTTTGTCCTATGGCCGCCATCCTTTCAGCCTGCTCTTTTTCCTTTTGAAGCCTGAGAATTTCCCTTAGATCCTGAATGGAAACCACGCTGCCCACTTCTTTGCCGCCCTCATAGAGCAGTGTTCCAGACAGCCTGACTGGTATGGAGTTGCCTGCCCTGTCAATGAATTCCATTTGCATATTGATGATCTTTCCCTTTGGACCAAAGGCATCGCTGTAAAACGCCTTCCTGATATTCTTGACGGTTTCCTTGGATAGGATCTCCTGGTATTTCATTTTTCCGATGATGGATTCAGGAGAATAGCCCAGGAGCTCTTCGGCGGCCCTGTTGAAGATAACGATCCTGCCCTCTGCATCAGTAGCGATGATACCGTCGATGGAATTCTGGATAAGGTTTTGGACAAAGGCCTCGCGCCTCTTCAGTTCCTGCGTCATCCTTACGCGCTCTGTAAAGTCCTGGTAGGTGACTATGGCTCCCTGGATTCGGCCGGAATCATCTTTAATCGGTGCAGCATTGAAGTAAAGGTAGGTGCCCCCCTCCCCCAGGTGCTCGAAGTAATGTTCGGCCTCGTAGGCCCCCTCCACCATTGTGGACTTTCGCAGGTTCATGCCGTCATAAAGCTTATGGATCATCTCAATGTCATTGTCGATGATGAGATCTGCAAGGAGGGGCCTTTTGTGGGGATAGAAGGGCTTCCACTGGTTGTCTGTCCCAATCATCTTCTCGCTGCTGTAATTGGTCAGTTTTTCCAGGGCCTTGTTCCAATAGGTGATCTTGTGGTTACGGTCAAGCACGAACATGGGAATGGGAGAGCCGTAGATGATTCCTTCTGCATATTTCTTTTGCCTGAAGGTCTCCTGCTGAGATGCCCTGAGCTCCTTTGTCCTCTCCTCCACCTCCTTCTCCAGGTGCTCGGAGTAAAGTTTGCGCGACTCTTCCAGTTTCTTCCTGACGGAGATATCCCTGATTATGCCCTGGAACAGTCTCTCCTCCTCGAGCCAGCTTATACTGGCCTCTACAGGCAGGGGATCGCCGTTTCTCTTGGCGAAATCCATCTCTACGCATACAGACCCCATGATTTCAAGGTCTTGGAGGAAGTCAGATAGGATCTTAGTGGAGATGTTTGTGGCCAGCTGGGCAATCTTCATGGTCTCGAATTCCTTCATGGAGTAGCCCAACATCTGGCGCAGGGTGACATTAGTCTCAATTATCCTTCCCTCCCGGTCGAAGAGCACTATACCGTCTCTAGCGGCCTGGAAAAGGTTCCTGTATTTCTTCCGG
The DNA here is from genome assembly GCA_019308985.1 of Deltaproteobacteria bacterium. The sequence goes on from JAFDHB010000017.1 coordinate 19,010, forward strand.
GAGTTCTCCAGGTCAAGTTCAAGCCTCTTCCTATGGGTGATATCGTTCATGCTCACGAGGCATCTCGTGTATTCCCCCCGGTCGTCCCTGAGCGCGCTGTAATTGGCCTCGTAATATCTTTCTTCACCGTTACGACTGAATGTCAATTCCTTGCGGACTATCTTCCGGGGGTCGCGGCCTAATTCCATAATCGGGCAGAAAGAAGGATCGCAGGGGGCTTTCCGATCAAAGATGACCTCATAGCAATGCTTCCCAATAATGCTCTCCCGGCCGTTCGCGAAAAGAGCAACAAAGGTCTCATTGGAGTTTTCAATATGATAGTCTTTGTCAACCACAAGGACTGCCTCCACAAGGCCGTTGAGGATCCTTTCAGTATTGTCCCGTTCAGCCTTGATTCGGGCTTCGGCCTCTTTTTCGGCACGGAGCTTTTCCTCCTCCACGTTGAGCATGTCCATGAAAAGCCTTGAAACCGCCTTTATCTGGGCCTTGGCCTCACTTTCTGGTATCAGCTTTTCCTGTTGAAGATGGGTGATATCCCAAAAGAGCTTTGACACTGTATGGTCCATGAAGTGGACATGGGGAGGCTTTTCCTGCAGTATGGCTGCGCTGGTCCCTGGGTCCCCTGTAAGCTCCATTATGAGATTGAGGTCTTTCAGGGAGAAAAGCTCGTGGTACTCGGTGGTGGTAAATATGCCCAGCTGCCTGGCCCGCCGCATGCCGGGGGCATCAGGGTCAATATCCGCTACCCCTATAAGGTTTATTTGTAAGGGGCGATGTTGCTTCGCCGTCAGCATGTTGATTATTGCCAGGCCTGCCTTCCCTCCCCCTACGATTGCAGCATTGAACTTATGATCCATAGCCGGCCTAAAGGTCCTCCGCGCGGAGATAGATACCGCCGAATGGATTGATCATGATCACGGTGTAGAAAATTCTTGAAAAAACGTGAGACATTATGAATTTTGTATTATATACAGGGTGTCCTAGTCAACTCAAACCTTTTCCTTCATCATTCAAAGGGAGGAACGCTGAACTGCAAAGCTGTAAAGGAATATAGAAGATCCCACGGAGGCAAGCAAATCATGGATAGGGAAAGGGACTTGTTTATCAATGACATCCTGGGGGAGATTCAGAGGGAAATGGAGAAGGCCTTCGGTAAGGCCGCCTATGAACGGTGGAAAGCACCATTGTTCATGGGTAGACTGGAAGAGCCCGACGGGTGCGGGCGCTTGATGGGGATATGTGGGGATTCCATGGAGATCTTTCTGAAATTTGAAGGTGATAGGGTCAAGGAGGCCCGTTATCTCTCGGACGGATGTGGCTCAAGCGCTGTATGCGCTTCCTTTGCTGCGGAGATTGCCGTAGGCAAATCCCCACGCGAAATCTTACAGGTAAGAGGAGATGACATCATTGAAAAGATGGAGAGGATACCTGAACAGGACAGGCACCTGGCCGAACTCGCCGCAGCGACCCTAAAGACCGCCGTGAGGGACTATGAAGCCAGGAGAGGCATAGAAGGCAAGGGCAAAGGGCGGTAATAGATCTTCAAACCTATTGACGAGAGACCGGCTGCGGGGAAAAGCGCAGCCCTGTACACTAACCTGGTCCCGGCTCCTCGCAATGCCTCTTCATTGTCTGAAAGATCTCCTTGAACACATCCGTGAGCCTGAGGATCCCGACAATCTCGCCGCCCCTTGTGACCAGGAGTGACTGGTGCTGTCCCATTACCAACTGGTGTATTGCTTCACAAAGGGTTGCATCTTCCTCCACGTATTCGCCCTCGGTCGGGGTGTACATGAACTCCTTGACCTTCATCCTCGCGGCCCTACAGCACATCTCCGTAAAGGACTTGTCGCAGAGGTTGAACTGTTCCATCATCGACTTTAGGAATTGGGGGCTGAATCCCGCCCTGGACAAGGTCCTCATGTCATCCATTTCCTGGTACTTGGGCTCGAGGGCCTTCAGGACATCCAGCTGGCTAATCTTGCCGACAATTTTGTTATTCTTGTCAAATACGAGTATCGCCCTGTGGAGATAGTGGTAACGTTTCCTGTCCAGCTCTTCCTGTGCCCTCTCGAGGGCCATCACGGCTTCGTAGAGGGTCCCTTCCTCGCTGACAGTGGCGTATTCCTCAAGGGGTACCATGATGTCTGATACTGTAATGACTTCTTCCATAATTGTGCTCCTTTCGGGCGAGGTTAGAAATTATTTTAACAGGCTATTTCTCTTATGAAAAGCATTTCAAAGTTCTTTGCCATCCCTTTTTTCTATGCTCCATGGCCTAAAGTGCTGCGTGATATTCCACTACCGGGGACTCTCTGCCAGACTGTGCAGAGGATGGAGCCGAGGCGTCTATTGGAGAGAACCCTTCCGTCCAGTCCTGTATTGGTGTCTGTCACGTGCTAGAGCCGATAGAGGGTAGGTCTTTCCTCTTCGTCCAGCACGATAGCCACGGTGTCTCCGGTCTTGAATCCAAGGCCCTTGAGTTTTTTCACCACCATTTCATCCCTTTCGGCACGCCAGTAAACGGACCACAGGGGGTTTCGGACCGTGGCAATACCATAGGCCTCATGGGTCCCCAGGTTGAGTCGCACCTTATCCTTGGAAATCAGGGTGTCCGCCTCCGCAAGAAAATAATCTCTCTTGTAGATATTGTTCCGAAGGGCCCTGGAGAGTCCCCTTTGCAGCTCCGGGGTGTCGTCCAGGTAGTGGTTGGCAATTTGGTAGAGGTCGTTAGGTACGTCAATGGACAGTCCAAGGACGGCGAACCTTTCATATTTCAATGCAAAATCTTCCAGCTCCGCCTCATAGGAGGAAATAACACGGATGATGTCTTCCAATCCCGGTCTGGGATCTTCCCAGCCATGGACCAGGTTTTCGCATTTGTCTATCACCTTCATGTAGAGGTCCTGTTGGTCCATGACATAGATGGTGCGTTCACGGTAGTTGCGCCTCTTTCTTATCCTTTTTACCCCGTCAAGCTTGATTGATCTTATGATTTCGAGGGTCTCAACATTAGAGATATCCTTGGCCTGAACAACAAAGATTTCGCCTTCTTCACTGATGAGAAATTCTATTTCGCATCTGAAACCCAGGTATTCCTGTATGCGGGTGGAGAGTTCGAGTAGTTTCCGGTCATGGGGCGTGTAGGTGATGAAAGGATCCGTAAGAAACTTTGTCGCCTTGTCCCTCTTGCAATAGCCAAACTCCCAGTAATCTCCCAGCAACTTGGCCATGACATTATCCCCTTCGATGAAACGCATAACGATGAGCCCCATTTTATCAAGATCTATTTCCGGGGCGTTGTTGAACCTCTGCTGCCGGAGGATGGAAAGCCTGCGAGCAGACTTTGCAAGGTTGATTATCTTTTCCCTGGCATACTTGATTCCGGCCAGGTCGGCATTGGTCTCCAAGGAATCAAAGGTCCCACTCTTGTAAAACTCTTCTTGGGGATGGGCGCTACGTGCTATGACCTTGTAACTATCTTTGTGCCTCTTTAGGAAGTCTTCAAGCTCGTTGAAATTTCCTTTGCAGAAGTCGGTGGCAGGTATATAGACGAAATCCGGCACATTAAAACCGCCATCTCTCAGTCTTTCAAGTAGCCTGGCCTTCTCTGGTAAGTTGTCTTCTTCCACTTGCCCTATTCCTCAAGGTGTCACATCCACTATACACGAGAAAGGCGTCTGTTTCCAGGATGAAATGATGCAGGATCTATGGCACGGATTTCACGGATGGCACGGATGATAGAGACATGTTTTGGCAATCAAGGCACCTTGATTGCCAAAACCCTCCATCCGCCTCCGGCGGAAAAGAAGCATCGTTGAGCTACCGGAGCGATCTCGGTTGTGAGTGCTAGGCTACTTATTGCGACGGGGTTTCTGAAGGGTATGCAGCGGCGATTCGCAGGCGCGAGTCCCGCAACCCAAAAAAAGCCGTGCCATCCGTGAAATCCGTGTCCAAAAAACATTTCCTGGGTTCCATGCGCCTACAAGAACGGCCGGAGTGAGGCCTACATGACCCCGTACTTCTTTAATTTTTTGTGGAGCGTCCTCCTTGTGATACCCAGTCTCCTTGCGGCCTCGCTCTTATTCCCCCTTGCAAGTTCCAGGGTCTTCAAAATGGTGGCCTTCTCCACTTCTTCGAGGGGGAGGTCACCGAGCGGGAGGTCTTCACGGACAGAACCATCTCCTGGTCGGTTCTGGATATCCAGGGGTAGGTCTTGAATGTCCAGGTAGTCGGAGCGGGAAAGGACAACGCCCCTTTCTACGGCATTCATCAGCTCCCTTACATTGCCGGGCCAATCGTATTTGAGGAGCCAGTCCATGGCCTGGGGGGTGAAGCCCTTGATCTGCTTTCGGTTTCTTTCGGCAAACATGTGGAGAAAATGTTGTGCCAGCAATGGAATATCTTCTTTCCTTTCCCTGAGAGGTGGTACGGTGAGGGTGACCACATTCAGCCGATAGTAGAGATCTTCCCTGAACCGGCCTGCCGCCATTTCCTCCATCAGGTCCTTGTTGGTGGCGGCTATGATACGGACATCGACCTTGATTACGTCCTCCCCTCCTACGCGGGTGATTTCCCTCTCCTGGAGGACGCGGAGCAGTTTGACCTGCATGGAGAGTGACATCTCGCTGATTTCATCCAGAAACAACGTCCCCCCGTGGGCCTGGACAAATCGCCCTTCTTTTCTTCTGTGGGCCCCGGTAAAGGCGCCTCTCTCATGCCCGAAGAGCTCTGACTCAAGGAGGGTCTCGGTAATGGCCGCACAGTTGAGCTTCACAAAGGGGCCGTCTTTTCTAAGGCTATTGAAGTGGATCGCGCCTGCGATCAACTCTTTTCCTGTGCCTGATTCCCCCTTCAGCAAGACCGTTGCCTCTGTCGGAGCCACCTGGGCAACCGTTTTGAGCAGACTGCTCATAGCAGCGCTTCGCCCGATAATATTCTGCCGATCGAAGTGGCTGCCGAGGCTCTCCCTGAGGAGGCGGTTTTCCTCCTTGAGCTTCCGATGGTCCATGGCCCTATCTATGATGAGCCGCAGTTCATCAAAATCAAGGGGCTTTGTCAGGTAATCGTAAGCCCCCTTCTTAAGCGCTTCCACAGCCGTCTCTACGGAAGAATATGCGGTCATGATGATAACGGGTATTGCCGGATTAAAGGCCTTGATCTCTGCAAGGGCCTGAAGACCCGAGATTTTTATCATACGAATATCCATCAGGATGAGGTCGAAGGCCTGTTCACGCACCCGCTCTATTGCAGTGCTCCCGTCATCGGCCTCCGTCACCTGGTAGTCCCAACCGGTCAGGAGGGTCCGCAACATGGTGCGGTGCGCAGGATCGTCATCTACCACGAGAATTGTGTTCTTTTCCGGCATTTTATCTTGGTCTCCTCATAAATCCTTTTCTTGACTTGTATCCAAGGGGAGGAATATTCTAACCGTGGTTCCCATCTCCATTTGGCTTTCAACCTTTACTTCCCCACCATGGGATTCTATGATCCTGTGAACGATCGCAAGGCCCAAACCGGTGCCGCTTTGTTTCGTTGTGAAGTAAGGGTCGAATACGTGGGCAAGATCTTGCTTGCTGATCCCCTTTCCCGTGTCAGAGACGGAAATGGCGGCCATTCCGGCATTCTCGTCTCCAGAGAGGCGCACCCTCAGCAACCCTCCCCTTTCCATGGCGTCAAAGGCATTGAGGTAGAGGTTGAGTAAGACCTGGTTGATCCTGTCGGGGTCGAGGAATATCTCCTTGACATCATCGGCCAGGTCCATCTCGACCCGGACGCCTTTTTCCTGGGCCTGTCGCTCCACCATCTTCAAAGAATGTCTTATGAGGGTCTGGAGCAAGATTCTTTTCTTCTTCATCTTCACCGGCCGGGCGAATTCCAACAGCTCGCCGATGACCCTGTTGAGTCTTTCAACCTCCTGTACCATGATCTGGGCGGTATTTCGATCTTCAGGGTTATCCTTGTACCGTTCCTTGAAATAGGTGGCAAACCCCTTGATGGAACTAAGGGGGTTACGGATTTCATGGGCAACTCCAGCGGCCAGTCTCCCAAGGGAGGCGAGGCGCTGGCTGGTCTCGACCTCCCTTTTGAGGGCCCTGATCTCGGTCAGGTCCCTGAAAAGGATGATATTCCCAAGGGCCAGGCCGTCTTCACTCTCCAAGGGGGAGACGCTCACATCAAGGGGGATTCTCTTTGAGTCGCCGAGAGAGATCTCCATTTCCCTTTGAATGATACCCCGGTCCCTTTCCACATCTGCCAGGAGATCCGTGAACTGCGAAGGCAACACCTCTCCGGCCTTTTTCCCAAGTATGTCCGCGGCTGGTTTCCTCAATAGGGCCTCAGCCTCGTGGTTGCAAGAGGCAATCCTGCCATCCGCATCGGTTGCGACAAGGCCGATGGGCATGTTTTCAACCACGTTGTCTGAAAAGGCCTTGATGCGGGTCAAGGAGCTTTTTGCTGAGCGGTATGCCTGGGCCAGAAAGAGAGAAAAGATGCCCGCCACCCCTATCAGGAGCAGGATAAGGGCCATGATGATCGTGTGCCTCGTATCTTCCCTTATAGCCTGTTCAACCGGGCCCATGTCCAGCCCCACAAAGATGATCTGGCCTGGCTCCAGGTCCTGTGGGGTTGGTGCTGTTTTCGGAGCGCGTTGGATGCCAAGCATCATCCTTCCCATGGATCTCATCATAGGGGGGTGCTGAGGCGAGAATCGCCTATAGACCTCGAATATGTCCGGCCCATTTGAATTGGGGACCAGGCGCCAGTTTTCCTCCAGGGACCGGGAAATCACCCTCAGGTCCAAGCCGTTTCCATATTTTTCACCTATCATGGACGGATCACTATGAGCCAGGATTTTCCCTTGCTCATCTGTCACGATTATGTGAACGATGTCAGGCTGCTGGGCGGTTTCCGTCAGCAATCGCTGAAGGCGGAAACCTCGGCCATGCATCTCCATCATCCTCCCCATCATTCCCATCATGCCTGTCCTGGCACCGGCTTCGAAGGAGCGTATGAGCGCCGCTCCCTTTTCCAGGAGGAGCAGGCTCATCCCCTCCCTTTGTTTATTGATATTCTCAGCGGTCCAGAAGATGAATATGAGAAAGAGAATGATGGCGGACCCGATAATGATCCACGGGGGGATGCCCACCCAGTATCCCCTGCTGTGTCTTTTTGCCTTGTACATGCCAGAGCTCTGAGCTTCGCTGATAATAGGGTGCAATCAATCCAATCCCCTCCCCATTATGGGCTGAAATGCGCCGACACGGTCACCAGAAAAGAGTTGCAAGTTGCGAGTTACAAGCAACAAATAACCAACATATTATCTGGTTCGCAAGAATCATACCATGACCAGGTCTGAGCTCGAGTTCCTGAAAATGCCAGTTGTTATTAATACTTTCAGCATCTTAGCCTATAGTGGTCCTCGGGGGGCCTGATCAATTTCTACTCATATGGATACATGGTATCCATTAGGGTCGCAAGAATCGGATACATTGTATCCGGCTTGGGTTGGAAAAGGCAAAGGAATTGTTCTCGCCAAAGATCGCACATCTGAGCAATGGTATGAAATCAATGAGTTACAGGGCGTTGAAGTTTCCTGGCACAGCTCTTGCCAGACAGCTAACCTGGGAGGTAAAAATTCTTTGAAGGAGGTAAGAATGGCAAATAGGAACGGAGGATTTAGCTGGAGGGGGTGGACCACCTTTGTGGTTACCATATCGTTTATCGTTGACACGCTCTCAGGCATCATTCTCTATATCGCGCCCGCCGGTAGGATAGCCAACTGGACCAATTGGAACATCTGGGGTCTTAACAAGGGAGAATGGGGGGCCGTCCACACCATATTCGGGTATGTGCTCCTTATTATCGTTGGGATTCATCTTTATTACAACTGGAGGATGTTCTGGAACTTTATCTGGAGCAAGGTCAAAGGCGCGGTAAACTTGAGATGGGAGATGGTTGGCGCGACATTGCTGTGCCTCTTTGTCTTCCTGGGAACCCTGTGGGATATCCCCCCTTTCAGTACTACTATGGAGCTTGGAGAATATTTCAAGGATAGCTGGGAAGAAAGCAGGGTGGAGACGCCCATTGCCCATGGAGAGCTGCTGACCCTGAGGGAGTTTGCGGAGAAGACCGGCGTACCCCTGGATAAGGTCCTCGCCGGCCTCAAATCCAAGGGATACAAGGTGAGGGATCCGCAAATGAGCATCAATGATATTTCAAAGGAGAACAAGGTATCCCCGAACCAACTGTACGAGGCCATGAAGGCCCCTTGAGGGAGACCTCCAGAAGCGCCCAAGATCGGTCAGGGCTCGGGCATGGGGAGAAGGACCCTCCAAGAGATATGTGCCGCAACAGGCATATCTATTGATGGAGCCATCAACAGGCTTCGGAAGAATGGAATAAAGGCAGGGCCGAAGGATCGACTCAAGGACATTGCAGGCAAGGCGGGAAAGACTCCCATGGAAATCTACAGCATTGCCATGGGAGAGGAGTAGGGTATTGGCCGTAGCAGGTACTCCCCGGATTCCGGATCTCATCCGGCAAAGATAATGCGATATGGAGTGAGTCGGAAGCAGGGAGGGAGCGGGGATTTCTTGGCACGGATTCCACGGATGACACGGATGAGATTTTTTGTTTTGGCAATCAAGGTACCTTGATTGCCAAAACCCTCCATCCGCCTCCGGCGGAGAAAAAAACTGAACTGGGCGGCGTGAAGAGGTGGTGTTACTGGTCCCGGAGTCCTTCTTTAGCCTGTGCTTATGATGGTCATGCAGCGGCGATTCGCAGGCGCGAATCCCGCTGCACGCACGAAAGATCCGTGTCATCCGTGTAATCCGTGCCAAAAAATTGTCCCATGTTGTTACCAGTAACCATGAGGACCTGAACCCGGAGCTTCGAACCGGAATGGAGAGCAAAATCCTTAAGCCGGCTATGGAGGCTGAGTTACCATTGGGTGGAAAAAGCGCTGATTATGCCGCCGACCAGTAGAATGGTACCGGCAGCCATTGCCGAGTACCCGATCAAGTAGAAAATCACTCTGCGCCTGGTTCCCGGATCGGGTTCGAGAAGTTGATCGAGCCTGTTTTCCTTCTCCAGTCGTTCTATCCACCCGGGTTTTTCATGCCTGGCGGCTTCCAGGTCCACACTGCCTTGGAACATGGCCAGGTCCATGGGGAAATTGTGGAGCCTCAAGTGCCCGATAAAAAAATGGATAGTAAAGACATGCGCCATGGCCAATATGGCTTCTATTCGGTGCACCCATAGGGCCACGTTGAGGAGCCAGCCGGGAAGGAAGAGGCTGGTCAGGGTGGGCTTGAAGAGCATGATGCCGGTACCACCGATGATGAACATCCCCCAGAAAACGGCCCAGTAATCAAACTTTTCCCAGTACCCCCATCTGTCGAAGCGAGGCAGCTTGTTTTTGCCCAGAAGCCAACCCACATGTTGAACGGCCTGGCGGAGGTCGTCAGGACTGGGCAGTATCGAGTCGGGCCCCAGGAGGTTTCTGGGAAATCGCCGCCAGTCGATCCTGGAGAGGACGTAGAAGATGTGGACGGCAAAGAGGACCAACATGAAAATGCCAGCCCACTTATGTATGATAATTACGGTGCTGAAGCCGCCGAAGAGCGCCACCAAATAATTGCCCATGGGTGTCCCAGAGAAAAGCCGGGCCAGCCCTGTTGCGGCCTGGATGAGAAAGGATGCCATCAAGAGGGAGTGGAAAAGGCGCTGGACCAGTGTGAACCTCCTGATCCTCTTGCGCCCTTCCCTTTTCGGGGCAAGACCCGTGAACTCCCGGAATCCCCATAGGATAGTGTGGGGGATGAAGACCAGGAAGGTGCCCCCGGCAATGGCTATCATCATCCAAAAGGTGTAAAAAAGCATGGGGAACCTATCTCTGGTTGTAATGGCCGCCGGACTTGGTTCGTGGATCAGAAATTTTCCGTAGGAAAAGCTGGAACCGCTGTGGCACTTGGCGCACACAAAGGCATATCGCCGCCTCGGATTCATGGAAGAGTAATAGTGCTTGTTGCCCGGGATAGGGTCTTCTCCGTGACACTGGCGACAAGTGATCTTGTATCTTGTGGAATGAAGGTCCTTGCTCTGGCGGGGATGACATTCCGCGCAGGTCTTGTACTGATAGAACCTCAACCCATAGTGGCTGTCGGCGAGGTAGCTCCTGTGTCTGACTCTTTCAGCCGTAGGAGCTATGGTGAGCAATTCCTCCCTAGGTATTTCTCTCTTGATGAATGGTTGGTAGAGACGGGGCCATGGCATGCCTCGCAGCCTACCCGAGCCTCGGAAAAGGTGTTCCTGTCGAGATCAACACCCATGGCATGGCATCCGCCGCAATACTTGTTCCAGGGGCGTGTATCCCAGTCTTCTTCGTGGTAGGTGACCCATCTATCGGACCTCGCATTATACTGGATAGGGGCCACGTACAAGGTGCCGTTCTTTTCGACCAAAAACATCTGTTTCCATTGCATACCAATGGTGTATTTGACCTCTTCTTCCCTGGGGATGAAGATCTAGTCCACGGGCACCTTGAGATCTTTCTCAATGGCCTTCAGGTCGGCCCTTATAGCGTCAGGATCAATTTCCGCGATGAGGGCATCCCTGTTCTCGGTCACGTCCTGCATGGTCCTGCTGTGAAGGGTGTTTTTCCAGGAGTCGTAATGTTCAAGGTGGCAGAACTGGCACTGCTCGGAGCCCACGTAGGCCTTGGGCTTGGATAGTATCTCCTTGAGTCTCCCTCTTTCCCTGTCAGGCCCGCATCCGGCGAGTCCGAAAACAGAAACGGTTATCAAGAACACTGCAGCCCATATGAGTCTTTTCATCTCTCCCTCCGGATTCCTATTCTTCCTGTATGAACTCCCCGTTTCCCTCCTTTCCCTCCATATAGTCTATCATGTCTTTGAAGTTCCTCTGGGCCGCATCCAGGAGTTCAGTGGCATACTTGGCGTTGTGCACCCCCCGGCTCCTGTCCTCTGCTACGAACTTGTAATTATATAGGGCAGCGACTTCCTTCGCAGGCCGCACTTTCTTCGACCTGGTCCAGTTCCAACTGCCGTCCTTCTTATACATGGGCAGTTCGCCCCTCTGCAAGTATCCGGTTCCTTTTTTGTTAACGAAGAGATTGAGGAGACCCTCTATCTCCGCCTGGAGAGGCTCCTTCTTGCCGTCGTTGTCAAAGTCGGCCTTGGCCTCTATATCGTAAACAGCGTCTGTCTGGTGCCACCAGAAGGTATCTACCGGCGTCTCGGAATTTTTCACTATGACCTGCTTGACCTTCGCATGGCATTTGCCGAGGCACCCTGCAACATTCAGCTTGGGCTGTTCGTGGACCTCACCCACCAACTCGAAGCTGTGGCCCGCCATGCCAGGGCTGTAAGAGAATCTCCTGGCGGGGAATGTCATGTGGCATTCTATGCAACTGTTCTTGGTAAGGGTGGAGTGCACTGAACTGTAATAGGTCTTGCCAGGATACTCATAGGCCCCTGTTCCTATGAGCATATTGGCCTCAGGTCCGTGGTGTGGGCCCCAGTAAGACGCTAACTTGTTGGCCGGGAGGTCTTTGACAAGTTCAGGGCCTACCCTCGCCTGGTGACAACTGGCGCATAAATTCCCCTTGCCCCTATCGAATTTCTTGCCATTGACAAGGGTAGCCGGGGCTGTGGCAGCGGCCACCCAAGCGTCATGCCCGCGCAAGCGGGCATCCAGCGTGCGTGTGCTCATCTATTCCTGCGATCTCCTATGAAACTTCAAAAGCTTGGAAAAGTTTCACAACCGTCATGCCGGACTTGATGAGCCTACCCCCTGGACTCCGCTCCGGCGGGATACGGAGGCCTTTTTGAAGTTACCCGATTCCTGCTGGAGTTTGTCGCGCACCTGAGATGCGGGCAGTAACGAGAAATTCAAATCGATTATGGGCAATTATTTATGGCGCGGGAGTGAATAGGTGTATAGAAAAGTGTCCCCATTCGGTACACATGTGTCGGATTGATTCAGGAAGAGTTGTAAAATCAGATAGTTGGGCTACATTCAAAAGGCATGGGGCTTGCTTTTGAATAAAGTGCTTGCCTTGCATCCTACAATGTGGTATCAAACCGGGAAAGTCCTCCCTGACCGCTATTCTACCAAGAGAGGTAAAGGGTTGGTGAATCATGCCGGCAGATTCGTCAAAGGCTAGGGATTCGTCAAGAGGGGTTATCATTGCATGGGCCCTGATGTTCATTGCCATGGTATTCCCTGGTTGCGGCAGCGATTCTGATGTGCCTGTGGTGGATTTCTCAAAGACCCTTGCGGTGGAAAGGCCGGAAGAGGAAACAGGCTCAGGCTTGGTGTTGAAGGTGGCGGTGGGTGCCATGATCTCGCCGAAGGAGACCTTTATATACTACAGGCAGCTCCTGGAGTTTTTGGGCGAGAAGATGGGTCGAAATATCCAGCTTGTTCAACGGAAGACCTATGAGGAGATAAACGAACTTCTTGGAAAAGGAGATATAGATCTTGCCTTCATATGCTCCGGGCCCTACGTACTCGGAAAAGAACAATATGGCTTTGAGCTCCTTGCCACGCCGGTAGTACAGGGAAGCCACTTCTATCGGGCTTACCTGATAGTGAACCGGGAGAGCCCCTTCAAGAGTCTTGATGACCTGAGGGGACGGGTCTTCGCTTTCACGGATCCGGACTCCAACACGGGCAGGCTGGTCCCCATCTATTGGCTGGCCAAGAGAGGGGAGGATCCCGAGACCTTCTTCGGGAAGACCATCTATACCTACGGACACGACAATTCCATTCTCGCGGTTGCCAGGGCCCTGGTTGACGGAGCCACCGTGGACGGGTTGATATGGGAATACTATAATCAAAGAGACCCCGTGTTCACTGCCAGAACGAGGATAATCAAGAAGTCCGAACCCTATGGCATCCCCCCGATAGTCGTCTCCAAGTATCCGTCCGAGAAGGTAAAAGAACAGGCTCGAAGGTTGCTCCTCTCCATGCACTTGGAGGAGAAGGGACGCATTATCCTCAAGGAGCTGATGATCGACCGGTTCATGGAACCAAGGGAGGAGTGGTATGCGAGCATCCGGCACATGCAAAGGGTGCTGAGAGACGAAAAGAGTGAGATCTATGTATCCCAAAAGCCTTAAGAGTAAGTTGCTGATGGCGGTTTCCGCCATTGTAATAGGGAGCGGTCTCCTGATTTCGCTCATCGTTTCCCACAGATACGGCAGAAGCCTCCTGGATGCCCTTTATGCCCAGGCGGAAAACCTGGGTCATGCCATATCCCTGGAAGCCACGGAAAAGGTCCTCATTAACGATCTGGTCTCTCTTCAAAAGATGCTGGACCACCAGATGAGAAGCAATCCCTCTCTTGCCTACCTCTTTGTCTTGAAGGATGGGGATGTATTGGCCCATACTTTTCCCGAAGGCATCCCTTCAGGGCTGATGGGTGCCAACAAGCTTGGTGAAAACGGGCGCATTCGATTCCAGGAAATTGCCTCTACAGATGGCGACCGTTACCTGGATATTGCGTGGCCGATATTCGGGGGGAAGGATGGCGTCCTGCGCCTGGGCGTCTCTGAGAAGCCTTATAGGAACAAGATCTTCAAACTATGGCTCCAGATGTGCGGTCTCACCCTCTTCATTCTCCTGATTTCCCTGCTGGGAACCATGATATTCGTGAAGAGAATAACAAGTCCCCTGGAAGAACTGGACAACGCAACCAAGAGGATCGACAAGGGGGAACTTGGGGTAAGGGTAAGAGTACAAAGCGAGGACGAAGTGGGAAGGCTTGCAAACTCCTTCAACCAGATGGTGGCCCGAATTGAGGAATATACGAGCCGCTTGGAAGAAAAGACCATGGAGTTGGAACGCGTGCATCAACAGACGCAGGCATTCTGCGGAATCGTGCAGGAGATAGGTGCCCTAAGGAGGATAAACGACATAGGGTCTTTCCTTGTATCAAGATTCGAGCAGATCCTGAAGTGCCGCCACATGATGCTGCTGATCTTCAACACCAACAGGGAAGTCCTCTATACCTTTTCACCAAACCATTCAAGAGTAATGAGAGATCCTGGTTCTATTGACGCACTGTGGATTACTCTGGAGGGAATTGAAAAGCCGACCTTTACGAGGGAGTCAAGGCTGGGCACGGCCCTTCATGACCCGGCATTTCAGGGCGCAGTAAGGCACGCCCTTATCCCCCTCTCCCATGGAAAACATCCCCTTGGCGGCCTCGTTCTTGCGTGTCCCGGGAACTGTAGGTGCAACGTAAAAGAGGTTGAGGTGGTGGGCATGATATTGTCCCAGGCGGCCGGGGTTATCAACCGGGCCGTGCTCCAGGAAGAGGAGATCGCCCATTTCCAGACCAGGCTGGAGGCATCTTCGGAGTTCAGCGGGATCATCGGGAAAGACCAGAAGATGCAGATGATATACAAGCTCATAGAAGATATCGCTCCAACAGACGCAACGGTGCTCATACAGGGTGAAAGCGGCACGGGCAAAGAGCTCGTGGCCCGGGCAATTCACAAGCGAAGCCCCAGGAAAGATCAGCCCTTCATAGTCATCAACTGCTCCGCCTACCCTTCGACGCTCCTGGAGAGTGAACTATTCGGGCATGAGAAGGGGGCCTTTACCGGGGCGATACGCCACAAGGTGGGGCGCTTCGAGCAGGCGGACGGGGGGACGGTATTCCTGGACGAGATCGGGGAGATAACCCCGTCGGCGCAGATCAAGTTGCTCCGGGTGTTACAGACACAGAAGTTTGAGAGGGTAGGAGGTGAAAAGACGGTCTCCGTTGATATACGGATTCTGGCTGCCACAAACAAGGATCTCTTGCAAGAGGTGAAGAAGGGGAGATTCAGGGAGGACCTGTTTTACCGACTAAACGTGATTCCCATCAACATGCCGCCTTTGCGAAGCAGGCGGAACGATATCCCGCTACTTAGCCGTTACTTTCTACGGCAGTTTGCGGCCATCCAGGGAAAGGATGTCAAGGGCTTCACCTCCGAGGCCATGCGGATGATCCTGGACTATCCTTGGCCGGGGAATGTGAGGGAGCTGGAAAACAGCATAGAACATGCCGTGGTGCTGGCAAAAAACGATCGGATAGACCTGCCCGACTTGCCACCCGTGTTGCGTAGCGCAAGCGCATCAGGGGCCTCCCCGGGTTCTCAAAGGACCATAACGGAAAATGAGAGGAGGCTGCTCCAGGATGTGCTTGAAGAATGTGGCTGGAATAAGAAGGAGACGGCCAGGAGGCTCGGAATCAGCCGCAGCACCCTTTACGACAAGATCAGGAGATACCAGATTTCCAAACCTACCGCCCACTAGCCCACCCCAAATGACGCAGATGGATGGCGGCACCGCTGTGGCATATGGGACTCCAAAAGAGAGTGACGAGAGACGAGTAATCGATAGCACAATCCGTCCCCTAATCGCTAATCCCATCGCAAGCAGGAGCTTGCTCCTACAGGGGATGTTGTTCATCCTCCACCTGTAGAGGCGACTTCCGGTCGCGATAGATCAAGGCCGCTCTCGTTTTATGGGTTAGGCGTGGTCGGATGTATGAATGCATCAAACTACCAGGGGGAAACAGTGTGTTTATGTTCGATAAGAGAGGCCTAGTGTCTGGATTTCGTACACATAAAACTATTGGAGATTACTACATATTTAATGAGTAGGGTATTATCCGTGCAAGAATTCCAAACACGACTCCAAGGGCCCTTGCATCTAGACCAATACCTTTTGAAAGAGCATTGACTTCGCAGACAATGGCTCAAATGGCATTTTGCTTCATGTTTCCAAGTGCTTAGAGCATGACCTAATCCCCATCAGGCGCCCATCAGGAAAACCATCACATCTCTATTCCATGGCATAACAATTGCGAGTTCATAGGGACCGGAGACAGGGTCTCCAATCGGCGGGACTATAGGGTTCAGTCTCGGAGAATGAGATAGGAGGGACCCTGTCAGGTGACTTCAGGCTGTTGCCCAAAGCCTGATCAACCGCGATCAATGGTCCCTGGGGGTCTTTTCTCAAGGCTCAATATCGCTCCTGAACTGTTCCCACGCCCCCATTGTCCTCATAGGGGTTCCTCAATAGGGGCGAGAGGTGGAGGCTCCGGTGAAGATGATCTCTTGGGGCTACTGTGGCCTTCTATTAACTGTT
>JAFDHB010000135.1 GCA_019308985.1 Deltaproteobacteria bacterium
GGGAGGGGGCAGAACTCCCCCGCAGATAAGTCGCAGAAAAGACCAGCCCGGGAGGCTCGGAACGCAAGAAAAGGCATCATCACCCCCGTTCGTCCATCACCGAGTTCTCTGAATTGCTTTTCAAACGGCTAAAATGTTACGAAAAATCTACAAAGTAGTTCCATTGGCTCTTTTCCAGTAGGGCCGCCTTGCTCAAAAGCACCTTTGGTCTTTCAACAAGCACGAATCCGGCGCCCTGAGCCTTTTGTATAGTTTCTTCGAAGTCCTCCTTTGATACATGGAATGGTGGTTCTACCACGAGCAGTCGCCCTTGAGGTCTGAGGGCTTCAGCTATCTCCTTGAAGAAACTTCTTTGATCAGGAAGTTCGTGTATCATGTAGAAGGCAAGGGCAAAGTCTATCTCCCGGGGGATGTTTACCATGAGTTCTTCGCACCTGTGCAATGTGATGCGCTCCTCAAGCTCAGTCCCCAGGATCTTGTCTCTCAGTATCTGAAGCATCCCTTCCTGCAGGTCAACAGCAATGACCCGGCCTGATGGGCCGACCATGTACGCCATATCGATCGAGAAAAAGCCCGGCCCGCAACCAAAATCCAGCACCGTCATCCCTTCTGTGACGTAAGGTTCCAGGATCTTGCGGGGATTCTGAAACCACCTCCTGATTCGACTATCCAGGCTCCCTGCCCTTTCCACGGGACAGACGCAATCTTTCTCTTTTCCCGTCACGCTCGTTCTTCCTTTGAATTGAGTGAAAGGGATGTCTTTGGGGTGCGATTCTTCTTTCCCCTTGGGGCTCGATGCTCATTCAGTTGTGTGGATGGAATGACCCCTTCTTTCCATCAAAGAACTAGTCCAGATCCAGTTCGGCTTTGCATTGATTACACCTTACAACACCCCTGAAGAGCCTGTTGCCGCATTCCGGACAGACATAGCGGGCCTCCTCATCCTCGATCCATTTCTCCGTACCAACCTCCCGCCAGTAGGGAATAGCCCGCAGGATCACCTTCTTGCCCACGGTCATGGGGAAATCTTCAATATACCGGCACGGGAACTCATCGCATTCATGACACCCAAGGTAGCCCTTTTCATGGGTGCACTGCCTGATCTCGCACTGTCGGCAATGCATGAATTGTTCATCGGATCTGCAGCCACTGCACTTGATATCTTCCACGGTTAGGCTTTCGCTGTTGGGGAGTGTCCCTTTGCCCGGGACTTCCCCCTTGTAAAGACTCAGCAGCCTCTCCTTGAACTTTACGTTGTTGTCCCTGTGTGCAATGTAGATGGCACATACCCCGCAATAGAGACCGCAAGGAGAAACCAGGGCTCGGTTAATGGGCATGGTTTTGTAACCTCCTTCAAGGCTTGTTAACCCAACTTTCTGGGCTTGTCAAGCAAACGGGACCAAACCACCCCTTGCCCAAGGCATTTCTTGCCTCAATCCCCTTGGCTAGCGCCCTTTCTAATAGCCGATTCTTTGGCCTATGCCCCATATTTCCCCAGGGGGCGGCTGTTTTGCCTTTGGTGGTGCCCGGGGAGAATACGCTGCCCGCTCTTTTTGGGGTATTGATCTTGAAAATTCGATATGATAACGTGGCGTATCCCCCAAAGGAGAAAGGCGCAAATGCCGCCGGCCGCTAAGCATGGTTCATGCTGCCGGGCTCAAGGCCTGTACAAGGAGGTCATTCAACCCTGGGTGCTGAAATCCCTGTCGAGCCGTCTGGGTGAGTCATGCAATTGTTTATTGAGCAACTGTTGAACGGTATCGCCATGGGCTCTATTTACGCCCTGATCACTCTGGGACTGGCCCTGGTCTACGGTATCCTTCGCATCCTGCACGTGGCCCATGCAGGTGTCTATACGGTCGGAGCCTACGCGGGGTTGTTTTGCTTCCAGCTGACCGGGAGCCTCATACTCGCGACCCTGATCAGCATGGCCTTTTGTGCCCTTCTCGGCGTCGCCATCGAACGCTTCGTCTATTACCCCCTGCTGAAATATCCCCCCTTTGTACCGCTGATCGGAAGCATTGCTATTATGCTGGCCATTGAAGAGTTGTGCCGCCTGATTGCGGGTCCCCATATCCTGACTTTTCCGGCCAAGCTCCCCTTCCCGGCCATTCACCTGTCAGGGATCACGGTCTCGCCCACCCTCATCGCGGTCTACTGTATTACTGGCGCTGTTTTGGGCTTTTTGTGGTATGTTACCAGCTTTACCGAACTAGGGCTTGCGATGCGGGCCACCTCCCAAGATATCTCCATAGCCGATGCCATGGGCATCAACAGCCACTTCGTCGTGAGTATCACCTTTGTGATCGGCTCGGCCGTGGCGGCAATCGCTGGAATCCTGGTAGGCATCTACTACAATCAGGTGTATCCGACCATGGGAGCGGTTCCGGCCTATAAGACCTTGGCCCTGATCGTGGTCGGCGGATTGGGATCGGTCCCTGGAGCTGTCATTGCCGCTATGCTGCTCGGAGTCGCTGAGACCCTTTTGATCGGCTATGCCAATATCCCTCTCCCAAGGGATGCCCTTGCATTTATCGCCATGATCGGTGTACTCATGTGGCGCTCCGAGGGTCTGCTCGGATCCCGATGAGGGCCCGGCATAGAAAAGGAAAGGACGAGTGATGTTTTCCCGGGAAGGTTACGCAAACATCGTCAAAGAGGCAAGAGGCGAACTTTGAGCGGCTACGTCATCACCATCGGAACCCTTATTGCGATCTATGCCATTGTGGTATGTGGCTTGAATGTCATCGTCGGTTTTGCCGGACAGATATCTTTGGGTCATGCGGCCTTTTTCGGCATTGGCGCATACGCGGCTGCCTTGCTGGCGACCAAAGGGGGATTTTCATTCTGGACAGCGCTGCCCTGCGTTATTGCCATTAGCGGCCTTATCGGCCTTCTGCTCGGTTTGCCCAGCCTGCGAGTAAGGGAGGACTTTCTGGCCATCACCACGATAGGCATAAACTTTATTGTGGAAGCCCTGTTTCTCTATGTGCCTTTTTTTGGGGGTGCCCTTGGAATAGGTGGTATCCCCAGGGTCCTGCTTTTTGGCGTAAAACTCAAGGGGCTTTCCTTCTTCTATTTGTGCCTTTTCTTTCTTGTGATTGTGATATTGATATGCTGGTGGTTCAGGCGCTGTTGGGCGGGACTGGCCTGCTTTGCCTTGAGAGAAGAAGAATCCGCAGCGGCAAGCATGGGTATTTCACCGGTGCGCTTCAAGCTGCTGGCATTCGTGATTGGAACTGCCATGGCAGGCCTGGGGGGAGCCCTCTACGCCCACTATATCCGATTCATCGCTGCCACTGATTTTTCGTTTCCGGTTTCGATCCTGTTCTTGAGCATGGTAGTCCTGGGAGGAACGGGAACCCTGTGGGGACCGGTGCTCGGTGCGCTGATACTGGGCGCTTTGCCCGAGATCTTCAGGCCGCTTGTGGACTACCGGTTTCTGTTCTATATGGTGTTGCTCCTCGTTATGATACGCTTTCAGCCGGCCGGGCTGTTGGGTGAAGGCAGCGCGGTGCGCCGAATGTTGTCATCGGCGATTGCAGGAGTTCGCCAATGAGCCGAGCGCTCCTCGAGGTCAAAGAAGTATCCAAATATTTCGGTGGCCTGAAAGCACTGGACCAGGTGGGGTTCGATGTCACGGCCGGGGAAATCCTCGGTTTGATAGGCCCCAACGGTGCTGGCAAAACAGTGTGCTTCAACTTGATCTGCGGGGTCTACAGGCCCACTTCCGGAAAGATCTTTTTTGACGGCCAGCGCCTGGATGGCACTTCACCCTACCAGATAGCCAGTAAAGGAGTCGGTCGGACTTTCCAGATCGTAAAGCCCTTTGGCGCACTCAGCGTCCTTGAAAACGTCCTGGTGGCCAAGGGCATAAAGAAATACGGCCGCTTCTCCACCATATGGTCGACCTGGAAGTCCAGGGCCGAGATCAACGGGGCACTTGAAATCCTTGAGCGCGTGGGCCTGAAAGACCTGGCCCAACGTCAAGCAGGGCTTCTGCCCCTGGGAAACCTCCGCCGCCTTGAAATAGCCCGGGCCCTGCTGGTCGGGCATAAGCTCTTGTTGCTGGACGAATCCTTCTCCGGTTTACGGCACGAGGAAATCATCCAGCTTGAAAAACTCATCCGCAACATTCGCAAGAGCGGGATAACGGTCTTGTTGATCGAGCACAATATGCGGGTAGCCATGGGCCTTTGCGACCGGCTGGTGGTGCTGGATCACGGCAGGAAGATTGCCGAAGGCCTGCCCCGGGAGATCCAACAAAACGAAGCCGTTATAGAGGCCTATTTGGGCCGGAGGGAGGCGCCTGATGCTGCTTGAAGCCCGAGACCTCCATATATCCTACGGGGATATCCGAGCGGTTGACGGCGTGAGCTTCATGCTTCGGCAGGGGGAGCTGGTTTCCATTATCGGGGCCAACGGCGCTGGAAAATCTTCGATCCTAAATGGAGTCATGGGAATCGTGCCCTTGAATAGGGGCACCATAAGTTTTGAAGGGACTGAAACTACGCCCTTGGCCGCTTATCAGCGTGCAAGGGCCGGAATCCGCATGGTGCCTGAAAGGGCCAGGGTCTTTCCTCGCCTTACGGTATACGAGAATCTGATGATCGGGGCCTATGGCCTGCGCAAACGCCTCAATCTGGCCAAGCAGATTGCGTGGCTCCACGAGCTCTTCCCCATCCTGAGAGATAGAAACGACCAACCGGCAAACACCCTTTCCGGTGGTGAGCAGCAGCAATTGTCCATTGCCCGCGCCCTCATCTCGGATCCGAAACTGCTCCTGGTGGATGAAGTCTCAATGGGACTCATGCCCAAGCTGGTGGATCAGGTCTTCAATCTACTCAGACAGCTCAACCGAGATCATGGCCTCAGCATCCTGGTTGTGGAACAAAATGCCATGGCATCCCTGAAGATCTCGCACCGGGCCTATGTCCTGGAGACCGGGACCTGTGTTCACGAGGGAAAGGCAGACGAGTTGCTCGAGGACCCGAGGGTCAGGCAGGTGTATTTGGGCCAGTGACACCGGATTTGGCCCTGTGGGTTAAGCCCACAGGAGAACAAACAGAATGAAACCTTAACAACCAAACGACCGAAAGGAGGAAGAAGACATGAAAATTGCAAAGACACTCATTGCCGTGACTTTCGTTACCCTTCTTGCAGCTGGCGGGGTATTCGCAGCCGACACGATCAAGATCGGCCTTATGGCCCCCCTCACCGGTTTCGCTGCTGCCGATGGCGCCAGTGTGCACAATTCGGTGAAATTGGCCGTTGAGCGGGTCAACAACGAGGGCGGTGTGCTGGGCAAAAAAGTCGAACTCATTGTCTACGACGATCGCGCAGACGGCAAAGAGGCCGTGGCAGTAGCCCGGAAGCTCATTCAACAGGACCGGGTGATCGCCGTTGTGGCCGGCTCTTACAGCACCCCCAGCCGGGCGTCGGCCCCCATTTTCCAGGACGAAGAGATCCCCTTCGTGGCAGCCTATGCGGTCCATCCGGACATAACCAAGGCAGGCAATTATTGCTTCCGCAATGGATTTCTCGGGATGGTAGAGGGGAAGTCCGCCGGTTACGTCGCCGTTGAAATGTTGAAAGCAAAGCGGATCGCCCTGCTGACGACAGACAACGATTTTGGTCGCGAAATGGCGGCCGGCTTCAAGGATTACATCAAGAATCGGGGCAAAGGCGCAAGCATTGTCTACGAAAAGACCTACCCCTTCAAAGAAAAGGACTACAAGCCCTATCTTTCCAGGATCAAAGGCACAAACGCCGACCTGATTGTGGTGAGCGGCTATTACTTTCACACGGCGCCTATCCTCAAGCAAGCCAGAGAAATGGGAATCAACACCCAGGTCCTCGGCGAAGAAGGCGCTGATTCGCCCAAGACCATCGAGATCGCCGGCAAGGCCGCCGAAGGCTTCATTATGGTGACCAACCTCAACCGCGATGATCCCAGGCCGGAGGTTCAACACTTCCTGAAGGAATACGAAAGCCGCTACAAGATCCAGCCGGATATGGTGGGAGCATCAGCCTATGATGGCTTTATGATCATCTGCGAGGCCATCAAGAGGGCCGGCAGCACCGAGGGGAAGGCCATCCGTGCCGCGATCGCCGCCACCAAGGATTTCAATGCCTTGACAGGTGTTATCAAGGGATTTAACGACATCGGTGAGGTCGTCAAAGAAGTCCAGGTCCAGGTCGTAAGGGGCGGCCGCTTCCACTACTATGGGGTCGTGAAGGACATCAGTCTGATTACACCATAACTTCTTTCACATCCCCAAGGCCCCTTCCCTCTTCGAGGGAGGGGCTTTTCCTTCTCTCTCTAAGATTGATGGACTCGTAAAAAGTCTCAAAACCGTCATGCTGCCCTTGATCCAGCATCCAGAAGCCTTTGAAATTACTGGATTCCCGCTTTCGCGGGAATGACAAAATCACGTTATCTGACCACAGGAGCGTCACATGTCTTAACATCATTGACGTTTGAAACCGTGCCAGTTCTTTTTTGGACAAAAGTGACAATGAGGATATAATAGACGCTGGAAGGAGAAATTGAAAGTATCTCCACAATACTTAGAAAACTTACATTTCCTCGCAGGAAGCCCGGTCCTCAGGGCCCGTCGAAGATCTCGCTCCGCTGGAAAAAGAAATCTGGCTCTAACCTGGGGATCGAAAATGCACAAGCTTTCAAGGATCAGCAACCAGCAGTCGAGCTAGAAAAGAAAGAGGAAAGGGCCTTTGAAAAGGGAGTAGGCATGGTTCCAACACCGCAAGAGTGCATGAAATTGACGGATCGCTATGGGATGCCGGACAATATCAGGACCCATTCCCTGGTGGTGAACAAGTGTGCCTTGCTGATCGGCCATGGCCTGAAAGCCTCCGGCATAGAGGTGTCGGTGGAGAAAATCACCGCTGGCGCCCTGCTGCACGACATCGCCAAGAGGCTCTGTCTGAAGAACGGGGGCAACCACGCCGCCAGGGGGAGGGAGATCTGCATTGAGAACAACTTCCATGAGATTGCCGACATAGTGGGAGAACACGTGTGCCTGAGCCGTTACAGCTCTGGAGGCCCTATTCGTGAAAAGGAGATCGTCTATTATGCGGACAAGAGGGTAAACCATGATAAGGTGGTAAGCCTTGATGAGCGACTCGCCTATATCTTGCGCCGTTACGCCAAGGCAAAGGAAGACATCTCAAGGTCCATCCTGGAAAACTTCCGACTCTGCAAGGCGGTTGAGCAAAAGCTGTTTGCCAGACTCCCCTTCCGACCTCAAGACCTGGGGGACCTTGTAGGTGAGATAAAGGGGTGGAATTGCGCTTACGAATAAAAAAGTCAAAAATGGGTGACCCCATCCTTTGTCACAGCGAGAATGCCAAGCATTCGTTGAGGTCCGACGCAAACCAAAGTTCCTCAAATCACGGCATGCCATACCGCCCTCGCCCTTGGTCTTATCTATAGGCGGCGCGAACGACTCAAATCAACCGCTGCTTTTAGCTGTCGACTGCATTTGATTTGTTGGGAGGTTTAAATCCTTTTCAGCAGATATCGGAGGCTCAATTCCTCGGAATTTGATGGTCTGTGGGTTCTGCTCCCCTGAACCTCCTCTATCTCAACGTCAAGTCAGGTTTGAAAACAGCAGCACAATGGTGCCAATTAACGAGGCACAACTCAGCAGGAGAGCACCCCAAGCGATGCGCAAGGAGGGTAATACCATGGCATTCTCCTTCTGCTTGGTTCCGCCATCTGCTAGCGAATGGACCGGCAAACAGCCCAAACCATGTCGGGCCATCCAGGCGTTGAAGGGATACACAGTGATCGCTCCAGCAAATGCGCATAGTATGATAACACCCCAGAAAAGTGCGCTTCCGGGTCCACTCATTCCCAGGTGTGTTTCGCATAAACTCATTAAGATGCCCCCCACCGGTAACATGCCCACCAAAACGAAATTCAGAGAAATGATTTCCGTGATGAACCTGCGGGCAACCGCAGCCCAATATGGACTTCCCTCCAGAAATGCCACAAGCGGGGCCTGGAAAACAAGCAACCCAACGATCAGGGGCAGGCCATATAAACGTGCTGCTATTGTCAATAGGCTTGATTCGCTGAAGGATTGAATGAGATAAAAGGAAGAAAAAGCGAGGGCTATTCCTATTGCATATCCTACAACACCGAACATCGTCTCACCGAAAGCACACTTCCTGCTCGCCAATGCCGCTTGCAGATCTGATGAACGCAGGGGCTGCCGGTACGAATACGAGTAAGACATCAGCCCCAACGGGCCGAAGAGTGCTACAATCAGCACCCAAACCAGCCGTAACCCCCAGAGCATGCGCGTTCTGTATGTAAAGCTCCAGATCAAAATAACCACTGACCCTGCAGCCAGGATTAACCAGGCCCATAACAGATTTTCCCAAGCAGCTATTTTCTTCTTATATGCCAGGTACTCCTTTAATGCCTGATCAACTGTCCTTTGGGAGAAAAGATCTCTGATTCGAGTAGGCGAAGGTGCTTTGTTTATTTCCTCTGCGACATTAAGTTTGACGACCTCATCGAAGTGATGCCAATGATACAGGTAAATGATGCCCTGCTTTAGATCGAGGACATTGGAATAAACCGTATTTGTGGAAGGCCCTTCTTGGTGAACAGCGTCCAGGATGGATCGAAGAAAGTCTGCTGTGAGGTCATCTTCATCTTGGATTTTCTCCAACATAGTAACCGCGGTATCGTATCTCCAGCAAGGGTATCTGCCATTTTTTGGATTGGCTCGGTTGAAATTGGTTGAAACCAGGTATCCATTGCCTTTCTGTTTTCGGGTAAAGGCGATTTCGCCATCGGGTCCCGCACTGATGACAACCGCATCACCTGTCCCATCGGCAACATGCAACTGGGCCCTCCATGGACTTTCCCAGGAATGGCTTTTGATCCGATCAATGACTTCTTCCACGGTAGAACACTTTCTTAGAAACTCATAAAAGGGATTTTTCACTTTGGGCAGTTCAGGATGCGGGTTCAAAGCTGCTTTTGGCAAAGCGTTAACATCGTAGGCAAGACCTTTCTCATTGATGCCGCCCTGAGGCCAAAAGTTGTCAAACCCAAAATACACCACACCGTAGTCACCACCTTTTGGGGAAACCACCCAGTAATACGTATTCGGATTGATCCAATCTTCGTTATTTCCGAAAAGAACCGTGTCACCGTAAGAAGCAGTGAAGATCGTGCACGATTCAGGAGCAGGATCTGAAACGATTGCTTCACACGAATGGCCATAGCCACAAGCTTTTTGTGCGTATGTGGTTCGATCGGTTTTTGAAAGCAGTATCCCAATACCCGCAGCTACAATCACAACTGCAGCTATTGCATAGATTGTTTTGGTATCTATTTTTTCCATCAGTGTCCAAGATCTTTGTAAATGAGATTATTGTGGCGAACACAGGGCATTCACCACCACGTCATGCCCGCGAAGCTTGTCCCTGCGAAGGCAGGGAGCGGGCATCCAGAAGAT
>JAFDHB010000136.1:0-3573 GCA_019308985.1 Deltaproteobacteria bacterium
GCCCCAACGATGTTCTTAGGTGCTCCTAGACCTCTGATTCAGCGCCACCAGTACCCATTAAACGGGGCAGGGATGAAGCGCAACGCAGAAATTGGACTTTTTACGAAGCCATCATAATTGAATTTAAGCAAAATGTTGAGAATATTTATAGTACGTGGCCTCGAATAATCGTGTCGAGGCCCTTGAGCTTTATAGTATCGGCAATTGACAAAACGATTCATTATATTTGATGAACTCGTAAAAAGTCAAAATTGTGCAGGACCAAGTCCAGGACCAAGGGTCAGAGCTTGAATTGTGAATATGAATTGAGATGGGTTTTGCGTAGTTCTTAGGTTAGGCGCATGGGCAGGCCATGGCGCGTAGAATATGAGGGGGCTTTGTACCACCTATTATCACGGGGGTAATGAAGGCAGAGACATTATTCACAATTCAACAGGCTGTTGCCCAAATCATTCAGTCACATTTCTAGAGCGGTCAAAAAGATAGAGCATGATGGTATTTGCTTTTGTGGTCCCTGGGGGGCCTTTCACAAGGCTCAATATTTCTCTTGAGCTGTTTTCACGCCCCCATTATTCTCATAGTGCATTCTCCATAGGCCCGCCACACCTATTGGCGGGCAGGCACGAGAGACGGTGGCTCCAGCGAAGATGATCTCCTGGGGCTACTGCGGCCTTGGATTAAGTGTTTGGTGCCGTTGGTACCGCCTGGGAGCAATTTGATTGAGCCTTGTGAAAGGACCCCCAGGGACCACTGGTCATCGTCGATCAGGCTTTGGGCAACAGTCTGTCAAGCTTTGACCCTCTGCCCTGTTCAGAATTGGAGTTGGAGGCCGACATGGGAGAACTGGAATTTGTCAGCAAATTCTTCTCTTAAGCGGGTCAGGGCATCAAGACCGGTACAATGGGAAGGGATAAGGCGTTCAAGGTGGAAAGGGCTTAATGCTTTCTTCCAACTGGACATCCCCTGAAAAGCCTAAATGGGTTCCGCCGACAACCCCGTAAATAGTATCAATACCAGACATCGCCATAGCGTATCTAATGATATTGATCATCCCGGAATGGGCGCAACCCAATACTATCACCAGTCCCTTTTCTGAGTGAATGACCAGCGACTTGTCATCCAATATGATATCAGGGCCCTCCCTGCCCTCACGGATTGCAAACCTGTCTCCCATGTCTCCGCCTTCGAAGGGTGTTTCGCGGGGAATCTCACCGGTGAGGTAAATACCTTCTTCGATTCTTGTATATCCCCAATTGAAGACAAACCTGGCGCCCATGTTTTCCAGGTAGCCGCGGGTATAAGGGATTCCGCCGTAGGATTTCTTTCCGTCCTTTATTCTGTATCGGGGTATGAATATGTCCGGGTGGGCACGGACATTGACAGGTTTATTTACTTGTATGCTCAGTACATCCGGGAGGCCGCCTGTATGGTCGCCATGGGAATGGCTAAGGAGGATCTCCTTTACCTTACTCAAATCCTTTTGCAAGAGGAGAGCATTGTGGGTTACGGCCTTACCCTTGCCCGTATCGAAGAGGAAGTTCCCCCGGTCAGTTTCCACATAAGCGGAGAAGCCGTGTTCACCGATGGCTTCACTCCTGCCCGTGACAATATTGTCTACGAGGATGGTTATACGACCTTTGACCAGTTCCATGGTTCACCGATTCTCCGGTTTCAAGGTAGCCGGAATCGGACCCGAGTGAGTATCCTTGGAATCCAAGCCGCATACGGTTGCAATACAGGAAGCATAATCACAGACATTTGTGGTTGTTTCAAGCATATTTTAGGTTGTGTCTGTCTGGGTCTGCTTTTTGTTGACCAAGGGGCAGAAAAAGGCTAATGATTGCCTGACGGGCACAACAGGTTCTTCCAGCTTCAAGATCCGGCAAATGCTTGATTCCAACGGAACCCCTACAGGGTCTGGCATGATCACAAGAGTCGTCTTAGTATGGAGCTTGATCTTTCTAGCCACCTCCTTTCCCAGGGGGACAGCCTGCGCTCAGGATGCCCAGGAGCTTGTCGAAGCGAGCTTCAATTACTTGAGGGGCAGGACGTCCATCGCCTTGGTGGACATCATCATTCATCGCCCGGCATGGGAGAGGGTGATGACTATGAAGGCATGGACACAGGGGCAAGATAAGAGCCTCATCAAGATCATAGCTCCAGCCAGGGATAAGGGCAACGGGACCCTCAAGAAGGGCAGGGAAATGTGGATCTTCAATCCAAAGGTCAACAGGGTGATCAAGATTCCACCATCAATGATGTCACAGGCATGGATGGGGTCGGATTTTTCCAATAACGACCTGGCAAAGAGTGACAGCCTCATCAAGGACTATGTTCACAGGATCATTGGCACAGAGGTTAATGAGGGGAAAAAGGTCTACATTATCGAATCCATGCCCAAGCCGGATGCCCCGGTGGTATGGGGCATGCAGAGGCTCAAGATCCGCGAGGATCTTATATTCCTGGAGGAAGGATTTCTTGACGAAGACCTGAAATTGGTAAAACGACTGACTGCACATGACATCGGGATTCTCGGTGGGAAACTCTTCCCAAGGATTTGGAAGATGGAGAAGGCTGACTCAAAAGACGAATATACCTTATTGAAATACAGAGAGCTTGTCTTTGACAGGCCCTTGCCACGGGATACTTTCACCCTTTCGAAACTGAGACTTCCGGTAAGATAGGCGCTCATGAAAATAGACGTCAAGATAGCCTGGAGAAACCTATGGCGGAATTCCAGGCGGTCCCTCATGACCATGGGAGCCATAGCCTTTGCCACAACCCTCCTGATATTCATGCTCTCATGGCAGTTCGGTTCCTATGACACCATGATAAATACGGCAGTCAGGACCTATTACGGCCACATCCAGGTCCAGCGCAAGGGCTACCTGGAAAAGAAGGACATGCGATTGGTAGTGGCCGACCCCGGTGGGATCGACGCCTTCCTCAAAGGGATTCCCGAGGTGACGGCCTATACCTTCCGAGGTAACGCCTTTTCCCTGCTCTCCTCCAAAGCACGCACTTACGGCGCAATGGTCATAGGCATTGATCCTGTTCGGGAGGCCCGGGTTTCCACCATAAAGCAATTGATCCGCAAGGGAGATTACCTTTCAGAAGAAGATGACAACCGGGCTATCCTGGGCCGACTCCTGGCGAGAAACCTGCGCGTAAGTGTGGGTGATGAAGTAGTGGTCCTGGGTCAGGGGAGAGACGGTTCCATAGCGGCCACGGTGGTTAAGGCCAAGGGCATCTACTCTTCCGGACAGGACGTTTTCGACCGATCATTCATCCAGATACCCCTGAAGACATTCCAAGAAGTTTATGCCATGGGCAAGGCGGTCCATGAGGTAGTGGTCCTTTGCAAGGACCTTGACAAGGTGCAAGAGGTCAAGGAGACCTTGGCCTCTTACCTAGAGGGACTTGAGGAAGAAGACGATCTTGTAGTCCTGGATTGGAAGGGACTTATGCCGGGACTGGTCCAGGCCATCCGAATTGACCTTTTCAGTGGGTTCATCATGTATGTCCTGCTGATCATTGTGGTGGCCTTCAGCATCCTGAATACTTTTCTCATGG
>JAFDHB010000136.1:3583-13048 GCA_019308985.1 Deltaproteobacteria bacterium
TCTCATGGCCATATTTGAACGGACCAGGGAATTTGGGGTGCTCATGGCTATCGGGACAAGGCCCGGGCGATTGACCAGGATCCTGCTCATGGAGTCGGGGGTGCTGACTCTCTTGGGGATCCTGGTGGGTGTCCTTGCAGGCTGTCTTGTGACATATTACTTCCAGACACACGGGATATACGTCTCAGAGGCCTCAGATCTTCTCAGGGAATACGGACTGCCAGAGCGGATGTATCCCCGGCTCTCAACCCTATCGGTTTCTATCGGGTCGGGCATGGTGCTGGCCATCACGCTGATCACGGCACTTTATCCGGCTTTCAAGGTACGCAGACTAAGACCGGTTGAAGCCATGGCATCAATTTGAGGGGGGCCGACCCAGCGGAACCTCAGTCACCGGCTTGGATAAGACAAATTGCGAACCACAACCGGCATCCAGCAAGAGGGGAATTAAGCGGTGTATCTGAGGATAGCATGGCGAAACATATGGCGTAACCCGAGGCGGACCACGGTCATTTTGACCGCTGTCATCATAGGGGTATGGAGCATGATATGCCTCGGGGCCCTGATGCGGGGCATAGTGGACCAGATGATACGCAACGGCATTTCAACCCTCACGGGACACATACAGATCCACCAAAAAGGCTACAGGGAAGATCCGGTGGTGGAAAACAGTATAGGGAATCCGAAGGCGGTGCTCGGCTTCTTGCAAGATAGGATTTCAAGAGGCGCCCGCTGGACTGTCCGTGTCAGGGTCAATGGGGTTGCCACCAATGCGCGCCATTCAAGCGGTGTGACACTCGTAGGTACAGTACCGGAAAAGGAGGCCAAGGTGTCCTTCATATATAAGGCAGTTACCGAGGGACGTTACTTGAGGCCGGGAGACAGGCACGGAATCATAATTGGGAAGGCCCTGGCGGAGAAGTTTGATACCAGGCTCGGCCGAAAGTTAGTTCTCATGTGCCAGGACGCCACGGGGGAGATTGCCTCGAGGGCCTTTCGCATCGTCGGGGTCTTCAAGGCTGAAATGGAGGCCACGGAGGAGCAATACGTGTTTGTGAGCCTTTCTGCGGCCCGGGAGATGCTCAAAATGGGTGAGGGCATTTCGGAGATCTCCATTGTCCTTACTGAACGGGAAAACGTCCACCAAGTGGCTGGGTCGCTGAAGGACGTCCTCGATCCCTCTATCTACGTTGTGCATACCTGGGAGGAACTCCTGCCAATGGTCTCCGCCGTTCAAAAGCTCTACGAATGGTTCATCTTCATATGGTACCT
Organism: Deltaproteobacteria bacterium; assembly: GCA_019308985.1. The sequence goes on from JAFDHB010000136.1 coordinate 4,856, forward strand.
GGTGGTATTTGTTGCCATGGCATTCGGCATAGTCAATACTATGCTGATGGCGGTCTTTGAGCGGATCAGGGAGTTCGGGCTGCTGAGGGCCCTCGGGATGCGCCCCGGCGGGATAGTCAAGGAAGTCCTTACAGAGACCTCGTTTCTTCTCATGGCCGGCATGATCATCGGGAACATCGCGGGGTTTGTGACCGTCGCTTTCCTGGCGGCCAAAGGCATCGACCTCTCGGCAATGGCCGAGGGCCTCGAATACGCGGGCATGTCCCGTGTCATATTCCCCTCCATCAAGGCAAAAGACGTGGCCCTGGCGAATCTCGTGGTCTTTTTCCTGGGGCTGACGGTGAGCATTTATCCGGCTCTCAAGGCCGCAAGATTCAAACCGGTCGAAGCCATGAGATATACTTGAGAGGAGAAGCAGGCGAATGGAGGTAGTGTCATGAATATGGTTGAATGCATGGATGTAGACAAATCCTATCGCCAGGGGAAGATTGAGGTCAAGGCCCTCAAGGGGATAACCCTGTCCATCCAGAGAGGAGAGTTCGTAGCCCTGGCGGGACCATCGGGTTCAGGCAAGACCACCATGCTCAATATCATAGGGGGGCTGGATTCGGTCGATTCCGGTCGGGTTGTGGTTGATGGAAAGGTGTTGAACGATATGAACCCGTCTCAGCTCGCGGACTTGCGATTGCACAAGATTGGGTTTGTCTTCCAGGCCTACAATCTCATCCCTGTGCTTTCGGCCATTGAGAACGTGGAGTTCGTCATGCTCCTCCAGGGCGTGCCTCCAAGAGAGCGTAAGGCACGGGCGGGAGCGATATTGGATGAGGTGGGCCTGGAGGGGATGCATGATAGACGTCCGGCGGAATTGTCGGGAGGGCAGCAGCAGAGAGTCGCCGTGGCAAGGGCAATAGTATCTAGCCCCTCAATCGTCCTGGCGGACGAGCCCACTGCGAACCTGGATTCAGAGACCGGCAAGGGGCTGCTGGAAATGATGAGGGAAATGAATGAAAAGAAAGGAGTTACGTTTGTTTTTTCAACTCATGATCGGATGGTCATGGACCATGCCAGAAGGATTGTCCACATCAGGGATGGACAGGTTGCCGACGACCAGGTGAAACAACACTAGGGACAGGCGATGACCGGTAAGGAAGAAATATTCCATGCCTTTTCCCTATTGCTATTTGCAGCCCTTGTCTCAATGCAGTTTTTGCCGTGCACCTCATGGTGTTTCCAAAACAATCCAGACAATTCGCCCCCTCAGTCCGTTGGTGATCAGCAGCCATCAGAGCCTTGGTATGAACGCATCAGGCTAGAATGGGGTGGCCATCTAAAGTTCAGAGGGACGGCCTCCTGGCCCGATGAGGAATCCATTTATGGTGTCGTTGGCACCGGAACCTATTATGACGCAACTGCGGAGGCCAGGCTAAAGGGCAGCATGTTTCTGGGAGACTGGGGATACATGGAGGCGCACTATGAGGCGATCTTTTCAGGCGGTGACACCAGGTCCAAGGTCAGGGAACTGGAGAGAATGTTTCCTGAGCTCTTCAACCAAGGCCTCATGGGAGGGCGAACAGTGGAGGATGACACCCGTTTTACGGACCTCACCAAGATCATAGACGAACATGACGACTATGTCATCTATGACAGGTTGGACAGGCTTTCCCTGACCCTGTTAGCTGATTGGGGCTTGGTTCGAATTGGCCGGCAGGCGGTGACATGGGGAAACGGCCTTGTCTTCAATCCCATGGATATGTTCAATCCATTTGCTCCGACGGATACGGAACGTGATTACAAGATCGGGGATGATATGCTCCTGGTGCAAATCACTGCATTAGACGTGGGGGAGTTGGAGCTACTGGTCGTTCCCAGGCGAAACCCAGTGAGTGGAGAAGTGGAAGGAGATGAGAGCTCCGTTGCAGGAAAACTCCACTTTGCAAAGGACACCTTGGAATTTGATATCATGGCAGGGAAAGACTATGAGGATACAGTGGTAGGGTTCGGTGGGAGCGGTTATCTCAGGGAAGCAGCGTGGCGGATGGATGTAATCTGGACAAGGCTCGATGATGATCAACGCAAGGACTTTTTCTTGTCCATCGTTGCCAACATGGATTATTCATGGCTCTGGTGGGAAAAGAACGTATATGGGCTTGTGGAATTATACTACAATGGTCTTGGGCAGGATGACTACAGGGAAGCCATCAAGGATCCCAATATCTCGGAACGGATTAGACGCGGGGAACTCTTCGCCCTGGGGCGTCTCTACCTTAGCGGCCACCTGAGGATGGAGTTGCATCCTCTGCTCAACGCTTACTTCACGATTATCAACAACGTCAAAGATCCATCCGGTATTCTTCAACCCTATGTCACTTGGGACATCAAGAATGACGTCCAATTGACCGTTGGGGGTACCTTTTATTACGGTGGCGACGGCACGGAATACGGGGGTTTTGACCTGGACGGAAGCGGTGTACGCATTGAGCCTCCTCCTAATGCCTACGCACGATTTACTCATTTCTTTTGAGCACGAAAGACTGACGGCCTCGTAAAAAGTCCAATTCCTGCGTTGCGCTTCACCTCGTTGTGATTGCGGCGTACGCTAAGTAAGCCTCATCACACGAGATTCGCGCGCTCCCGACGGCGGGATTTCGCAAGCTCAACTTGAACCCTTACTTGAAGCTTTTTACTTTGCCATCCCGATTTCGACTTTTTGCGAGTCCATCAAGACTGGAAGGTTAATGAAGATCAAAGTGGTGATGACGATGATGGTTGTTAAAGGCCACCTTTTCATTTTTCCCCTCCTTTCTTTGAGGATGCAGTAAAAATTACCTGAAGCGGTTGATTTCGTTTCGCAATGCCTCTGTGGCTTCGCGGGCTGCGAGCGCAAAGGCCGGTCCGGTGCCTGCATAAATGATGCCCCTTGAGGAGTTGATTATCATTCCCGCCCCGTTTGAATCAAGGCCATTGCGGACCGCGGCCTCTATGTCGCCGCCCTGGGCCCCTATCCCGGGGACGAGGAGGGGCATATCTCCCACAATGTATCTTATTTCCTTTAGTTCCTCAGGATAGGTGGCGCCCACCACGAGGAGGACATTAGAGTTGTAGTTCCATTCATAGGACGCCTTGTGCGCGATCACCTGGTACAGTTTTCTCCCATTCACCTCGAGGTCCTGGATATCCCGGGCCCCAGGGTTGGACGTGCGACAGAGGAGCACCACCCCCTTGTCCTTGTTCTCCAAGAAGGGTGTCAGAGAATCGCCCCCGAGGAAGGGATTTACGGTAACGGCATCTGCACGGTACCGGTCAAAGGCTTCCTTGGCGTACATTTTTGCCGTGCTACCGATATCACCCCTTTTTGCGTCAAGGATAACGGGGACACCGGGGTATGCTTCATGGATATAATCGATTGTCATGGCGAGCTGGGCCTCGGCACCCTCCGCGGCATAGTGGGCGAATTGGGGCTTGTAGGCACAAACCAGATCGGCGGTGGCATCAATTATTGCGCGATTGAATTCAAAAATCGGGTTCTTGGTTTCAAAGAGGTGACCGGGGATTCTGGATAGATCCGGATCCAGGCCGACACAGACCAGGGAATCGTTCTTTGACCATATCTGCTTCAGAGTTTCGTAAAAAGACATAAGCGGAATCCTCCTCTGTCTTGAGATTCTGCCTCTTGGGTTGGGGTCATGCTATCAGGCAAACTTGATGGCTTCGTAAAACGTCCAATTCCCCGCGGGGCGGGATTTGGCAATCTGCGTTGCGCTTCATTCACTCCATTATCTTTATCTCGAAGAGCTTAGGCCACAACTTGCCGGTGAAAAGAAGACGATCGGTCCTTGGGTCATATGCAATTCCGTTAAGGACATCGATCTCACTTGTCATGTCCTCAGGGGCTAGGAGCCCTGGCAGGTGGATCCAGCCTTCCACTTGACCCGACCCGGGATCGATAATGACGATGCAGTCCGTCCCCCAAAGGTTTGCATAGACTCGGCCCCGGATGTATTCCAGTTCGTTGATGTTTGTCACAGGCGCACCGCCATATTGCACCTCCACTCGGCCCAGTTCCTTCAAGGTGAAGGGGTCCAGGAAACGGAGGCTGGAGGTGCCGTCGCTCATGATGAGACGAAGACCGTCGTGCGTAATACCCCAACCCTGTCCCCTGTAACGGAATTTTCCCACCAAGGCAAGATCTTTCTCGCGGTAAATGAATCCCACCCGGGATTTCCAGGTCAATTGTATGACCTTGTCGCCGAAGACGGTCACTCCTTCTCCAAAGTACCGGTGGGGCAATCGCACCATGTTTAGGATTTTGCCGGTACCAACTTCTACCTTCCGAAGGGAGGATTTTCCATAACGTCCGGTCCCCTCGAAAAGCGTACCGCCTTGGAATGCGAGCCCCTGGGTAAAGGCGCCCCTGTCATGAGGGTAGATATTGACGATTCGGTAAGAATAGACAGGGTCTGCGGTAAAACCATTGCAATCTACCGTCTTCTGCCCCAGACTGGGAGGGGATTCGGCCAATCGCACTTGGACCGTACTCGACTCTGATGCGAAAGGGGAAATGATTCCAATACATATGGCAAGAGTCAGCCAAAAGAGGAGAACTCGGATAAGAAATTCCATTTTGAAGGCACCATAGCGGTAAGGTTGCCGGTCTATCTCCCACGAGGAAAACATAGACAAAAGACAAAATTTTATCAACAGAATTCCGTTATTGACCGGCAAGGAATTCGCTGGCAGATATTCTTCCCTGTGCATCTTTGAGGGGCTGTTTCCCGGGTGCAAAAGAGGTTGTTAAGACCGACGTCAGGGCCCAGGATTCTTTGCTTGACATGGGTGACAGGGGGTTGCAAAAATAAACCCGAACGGGCTTGTAGGTGGAGAACAGGCAGCAAGGGAGGCACTGGTTATGTTGCGTCTTGAATTGATAGAGGCAAGGGATCTACCCGATGCGTGGTTTCAGTGCGTGTACAGGATCCTTGAAGCGGGCAGGGAGTACGTCATAGACAGGGGGAGTTATCAGGGGCAGAAGCGGCTTGAATTTGATTACGTAACCATAAATGTAAAATTCCCTGGGACACGCCCCCTCTTGCCTGACATACCACCTTCTCTTGGTATCCCTAATCCCGTGGCAGAGGGATACCTCGATGAATATCTCCCATATCTCATGACATCGGCAAAAAAGCCGGACGAGGATTATACCTACGGACAATACCTCGAGAAACAGATAGAGGAGGTGATTCGGATCTATAGGGAAGACGGACACGAGACCAACCAGGCCTACATGACGGTGGGGGACCCGGATGCGATCTTCCTCAAGGATCCCCCTTGCCTCCGTGGTATAGATACCAGGGTCAGGGAGAACAAGTTGCATTTCATCGTCTACTTCAGGTCCTGGGACCTCTGGAACGGTTTTCCCGCCAACCTCGGGGCTATACAGCTCCTGAAGGAATACATGGCTTCGAGCATAGGAGTGGAGGATGGCCAGATCATAGCTTCCAGCAAGGGCCTGCACCTCTACGATTACGTGTGGGAGCTTGCAAAGTTGAGGACTATGTGTGAAAATCCTTCTGCCCTTGGAAGGGGTCAGCGTGGGGACCAGGAGAGATGAAGATAGATCTCAAGTCCATGGATGGTCAGGAATTGCAGGAATGGGCGAAGGCTGCGGGGTTAGAACCATACAGGGCTCGCCAGATCCGGCACTGGATGTTTCATAAGCTGGCTGCTTCCTTTGAAGAAATGACAGATCTTCCAAAAGGACTTAGGGAAGAACTAGAGAGGAATGCACTGGTCAAGACACTGGAGATCATCGGGACAGAGACCTCAGGGGACGGGACCAAGAAGTTTTTATTTCAAACACAGGACGATTGCAGGATCGAGGCCGTCCTTATTCCGGAGCGTGACCACTTTACCCTTTGCATTTCTTCCCAGGTAGGATGCGCCATGAACTGCCGGTTTTGCCTGACAGGCAGACTGGGTTTCAAACGGAACCTCAAGGCCTCTGAGATTATCGACCAGGTCATAGAAGTTAACAAGGGCATGGAGAGGCCGGAAAAGTTGACCAATATCGTGTTCATGGGAATGGGCGAGCCCCTTGCAAACTATGAAGAGGTCGTGAAGGCCATCAGGAACCTGATAGGAGAAGGCGGCATGAACTTCTCACACCGCAGGGTTACTCTCTCTACGTGCGGGATTATAGCAAAGATGAAAGAATTGGGGCGAGATGTGTCGGTCAATCTTGCCGTCTCAATAAACGCCGCGGATGAGGAGACGAGAAAGTTCCTGATGCCGGTGAATTGGAGCAACCCGCTCAAGGATCTTATTGACACATGCAGGAGTTTCCCCCTCCCCAACAGGAGAATGATTACCTTCGAATACGTCCTTATCGATGGTGTCAATTCCGGGGATCAGGATGCACGTAACCTGGCGAGATTGCTTTCAGGGATAAGGGCCAAGGTAAACCTGATTCCCCTCAACCCCTATCCCGGGCTGGACCTCACACCTCCTTCGATGGAACGTATTCTGCGCTTTCAGGAAATTCTCGTGAGGCACAACTACACCGCAATAATACGAAAGAGCAAAGGGCAGGACATCTCGGCCGCGTGCGGGCAGTTGAGCGGAAATTACAGCAGGGGCAAGGTTGCTTGAGGGAGTCGTCGTCCGGGAGCCTCCTTCTGCCGGGTCCATTGCGCAGCCCCCCATACCAGGGAATTTCAGCTTGCATAGGAGAATATAGTTGCTATATTAACTTTTTGTTGCGTTTTCGGAGGACCTCGGGGTTTGTACGTTACTAAAGGGGACCTTGCCTGAAGGGAGAGAAATGATTGAACTGGACTTTTCAAAGGGCGGCGGCCTATTGCCGGTAATAGTGCAGGACTGCAAGACGAACAAGGTCTTAATGCTGGCATACATGAACAAGGACTCATGGGAGAAGACCCTGGAGACGAGGGAGGCCCACTACTGGAGCCGTTCGAGGGAAGAACTATGGCACAAGGGGGCCACCTCGGGTAATGTCCAGAAGGTGAAGGAGATATTTGTTGACTGCGACGATGATACCGTCCTCCTCAGGGTGGAGCAAGTGGGAGGCGCCGCATGTCATACGGGACATGAAAGCTGTTTCCACAAGAAGGTGGAGAAAAACGGCAGTGTAACTATCGTTGGGGAAAGAATCTTTGATCCTAGTGAGGTGTATCGAAAATGAAGAAACTTAAGTTCGGCATCCCCAAGGGGAGTTTGCAAAATGCAACCATAAACCTGTTTGAGAAGTCAGGGTGGAAGATAAATACCAACAATGGCAGGAGCTACTTCCCTGACATCAATGATGAAAGCATGGAAATCAGTATTTGCAGGGCCCAAGAGATGTCTCGCTACGTAGAAAGCGGTACTCTCGATGCAGGCTTGACCGGGAAAGACTGGGTGGAGGAGAATGAATCGGATGTGGTTGTAGTGGATGAGTTGGTCTACTCCAAGGTGAGCCAGAATCCGGCCCGTTGGGTCGTAGCAGTGCGCTCTGATTCCAGCATCAACGAGCTGAAGGATCTGGAGGGAAAAAAGATCGCAACCGAGTTGGTGAACTTCACAAAGAAGTATTTCCAGGAGAGAAGCATAAATGTCCAGGTCGAGTTTTCTTGGGGGGCCACGGAGGCAAAGGTCGTTTCCGGCCTGGCAGACGCCATCGTGGAGGTTACCGAGACCGGTAGCACGATCAGGGCCCACGGTTTGAAGATAATTCACGAACTCATGAAGTCATACACGCAGCTCATAGCCAACAAGGAATCATACGAAGACCAATGGAAGCGGGAGAAGATCAACCAAGTCATCCTCCTGCTGAAGGGCGCCCTCAGGGCGGAGAACCTGGTAGGTTTGAAGATGAATGTGCCAGAAGAAAAGCTGGAGGAGATCATAGGCCTGCTCCCCAGCCTGAACGCCCCCACAGTGGCAGGGCTTTATAATACTAAATGGTTTTCTGTTGAATCGGTGGTTGATTCCAAGGTGGTGAGGGAGTTGATCCCAAGGCTCATAAAATCAGGTGCAGAGGGGATAATAGAGTATCCATTGAACAAGGTAATCTGATGACTTCGCAAAAAGTCCAATTTCTGCGTTGCGCTTCATCCCTGCCCCGTTTAATGGGTACTGGTGGCGCTGAATCAGAGGTCTAGGAGCACCTAAGAACATCGTTGGGGCAACGGCCTCTGA
>JAFDHB010000137.1 GCA_019308985.1 Deltaproteobacteria bacterium
ACGCACGGTCCCGAGAAGATTACCTACATCGCCATAATCCACGGACGTGTCAGCGGGCATGAATGTAGGAACGTAAGTCTGACCGATGGTGAGCTTTCCGCTACCAAAGTCCCAGGTCCCCTGCCAGACCCTTATGATGTTGCTAGCACCAGCACCTGAATCCGGCCTGATCTCCACCGTACCGCTGATATCACCGGTCTTGAAGTTGGCCCCGAAGCGAGTATTACCGGCATGCAGATCCCACTCAAGGTCCGTGTCGTCGTAATCCGTTGCAGAGACTTCCTTGTCCTTGTCTATGATCCAGGTCTTGAAATACACCTGGCCATAGAAGCTCACGGAGTTGTCCTGGGCCATTGCAGGGAGCACAGAGGCAAAGACAAAGGCCGCCGCAACCACAAAAATCAACAACTTCTTCATAACTCTTTCCTCCTAAAAAGATTTAAGTTTGAACAACCTCTTCCTTTCACAACAATAACGACTCCTGAATTCCACGATCCTTAAATCTTCCTGAAAGTTCCCTTCCTCTCACCTCCTTTCCCAAAGGATATAAATTCCTCCTCGCCCTCCCGGAGCTTAAAATAGACCAGCCTCTACCTATTCCGCAGAATCATTCCAGGCGGGCGAGATAAAACTTTAGCGCAGATTTAGCAATTATGCCTTGAGATGTCAAGGACTTTCTTGCCGGAGGGCCGAATTTTTAGCTTCTTCAAGAAGACCGAAGCCCAAGCCAAGGGATTGGGCCCCGGGGTCAAAGGGACCGGTTTTTTGTCAAATGCGCTGAATCAGGCCCAGTTGCCCCGCCCTTGGCAGAAGGGGATATGGGAGTCTTTGGCACGGATGACACGGAATTCCCTGTCATAACCACCTGCTCGCAGCAATCTCCAGTTCTTGCAATGCTTCCCTTTGACCGTGGCTCAACCACGTTTCTATCCGTGTCATCCGTGCAATCCGTGCCAGAAAATCTTCTTTATTGTTTCCATGGCTTGTACCTGGCCCAGGAAGGCCCCTTCTTGGGCTTGGGCTTCGTGCCGTAGAATATATCGTCCATGACCGAGAAGATGCGCCTGGAGAGCTTGTTCCTGGTAATCAACCACAGTACGAGCCTGTGGGGAAAGGTCCTTGCATGGCTCCAGGGACACACCTTCATGCATATGCAGCAGTCGGTCCCGACCTTGCCCCAGTACTCAAAGCAGGTCTCCGCATTGAGTTTCCACTTGAGGGTCCCGTTGTAGGCTTCAGGGCCATCATCCGTGGGAATGGAATTGGACGGACAGCAAGTGGCGCACTTCTTGCAGAACCGGCAAAAATCCTCGGCACCTATGTCAACGGGTTTGTCAGGGACCAGGGGGAGGTCCGTGGTGACCGCGCTCAGCCTGACCCTGGGGCCGAATTCCTTTGTCATGAGATACCCCAGCCTCCCTACCTCGCCCAGGCCGGCGTCAACTGCAAGGGGAGGAAGGATCACATCATAGTGCCGGAGGTGGTTGGCGGTGGCTGAGTAACCCAGGTTGGCTATGAAGGCGGCAACCTGGGCCGAGATATAGGCCCCCTTTGAGTAGTTCTTCATGCTTTCCATGACGGACGGGGTGTGGGGAGCGGGTCCGACCATAGCAAAGTCCATTTCTTCGGCAAAGACCACCGCATACCTGTGATGGAGGTCGATCTCTTTGCCCCAGTCCTCCCAGTTGTCATGGAAGACCTCGCCCCTGTGGGAATAGACCCACAAGGGGTTTATCTCGGTGATCCCCACCAGGTCAGCCCCCAGGTGCCTTGCAAAGCCCTTGACCCGTTCGGTGGCCTCTTCCGGGCTCATTTCGACCTTTTCTCCCTCCAGGGTAAAGTGGGGCCTGGGGCTGATCTTTTCAGGCGTTGAGAGATACAGGGGAATATTGAGGCAGGCAAGGGTGGCTGCAACATTCGGCTTTTGATGCGGGCTGTCTATGGATCCAAGGTGCCCCAGGGGGCCGCCTCTTGACCTCCTTTGGGCATCCGGCATCTCCCTTTCCGGGTGCTCCCTGTAATAGGCCTTGTATTGTTCCGATCCGGGCCTGATGGAACGGTTCCTGGCAAAGACATGATCCCTCTCATCGAACCTCTTGACGTCTCCCACGATGAGCCCCCTGGTGCCTTCAAGGGCCCTGGGGTTCTGTCCCGTCCTCCGGACCAGGAAAAATCCGGCCAGGATGGCTACCACATAACCCGCAAGGAGTACGGCGACGCCTGGGGTGGTCCTGAAAAACCCGCCCTTTGCCAGGATCAGGAAGGCCGCCAACAGGGCGGTCATGGCGATGAATTGAAGGGCGGCGAATACGGTGGCCCGCGGCTCATTTTCCCAGATGCATGAGACAAAGAAGCTCAGGCCGATAAAGGCCTGGGCCGCCAGGCCCAAGGCACCGAGATAGATCAAGATGGTCAGCAGGAATTCCATGGGTGGTTCTCCTTAGAGGTTTCTGCGTCGCAAGGAGGGCCTTGCTCCTTGAATTGCAATTCAAGGTTCAAGGTTCAAGGTTCAAGTCACAACGGCGGTCACCGGTCATCGGTCCTCCGTGCCCAGTTATCAGTCACTCGTTATTTCTCTTGAGATCGCGACCGGGAGATGACTCCCCATCGATCTTCAACCTTCAACCTTGAACCTTGAACCCTGAACCCTGAACCCTGAACCCTGAACTTTGAACCCTCAAGGCAACACGTTGTGGGTATACCTAATCGATGGCCGGGGAGTCAAGGAGTATTTATTCCCGCGTTCCATTCTCCTTGACAAATCAAGGTATTATGCTACCATCCTGAGAAATGGACGTAACAGGGGGCTTGCGGGAATCCCTGGTTGATACGCCCCATATCCAGCATACTGGGACAGGGGAGAGGTTATTTGTTATCGGTTATTGGTTGCTTGCGACTCGTCACTTGTCACTCGTTACTGACCATCGAGTGGCAAGCGTGTTGCCGTAACTAAGCCGACGCGGTCGGCTCGCTCCATAAGAAGCCGAACCCTGTCGGCTGAGCCCAAAAGGGGATAAGGGTGACCAAGGAGAGGGGGCCGCCCACGCAGTGCGGGATGGAAAAAACAGGACCGAAGACGAAGGAAGGAAGAGGAGAAGATGAGAGTACTTATCAGCGATCCATTATCAGAGGTAGGAGTAAGGAGACTTGAAGAGGCTCCTGACATAGAAGTGGAGGTCAACACGGGACTTGGCCCTGAGGAACTCAAGGAGGTCATAGGAGACTTTGACGGGCTGGTGATAAGAAGCGCTACCAAGGTCACCTCCGAGATAATCGAGGCTGCGGAGAAACTAAAGGTCATTGGCAGGGCAGGTATCGGGGTGGACAACGTGGATATCCCTGCTGCGACCAGGAAGGGGATAGTGGTGATGAACACTCCCCACGGAAACACGATCACCACCGCAGAACATGCCATAGCCCTGATGATGGCCCTGTCCCGGAATATCCCCCAGGCGACAGCCTCCATGAAAGAGGGGAAGTGGGAAAAGAAGAAACTCCAGGGGAGGGAGCTATATGACAAGACCCTTGGACTTATTGGGGCGGGGAATATCGGCCGCATCGTTGCAGACAGGGCCAGGGGGTTAAAGATGAAGGTTATCGTATATGATCCATACATCAACCCGGAGACAGTCAAGGACCTGGAATTGGAACCGGTCTCATTTGAGGACCTGTTGCATAGGTCAGACTACATCACCATCCATACCCCTAAGACGGAAGAGACCGCCAACATGATCAACCGCGACACCATGGCCAAGATGAAGAAGGGGGCAATGGTGATCAACTGCGCGAGGGGAGGAATCGTCAACGAGGACGACCTTTACGAGGCATTGGCATCAGGGCACCTGGGCGGGGCGGCCCTGGACGTGTTCTCCACCGAGCCTCCGGGCAGAATAAAGCTCCTCGATCTGCCCAACTTCATCTGCACACCTCATCTCGGGGCCTCCACCAGGGAGGCCCAGGAAAACGTGGCCAGGGATGTTGCCGAGCAGATAGTAGCATTCCTGAGGGAGGGGACCGTGAAAAATGCCGTCAATGTCCCCAGCATAAGCGGTGAGCTCATGAGAGTCCTGAATCCCTTCATGGTTCTGGCAGAAAAGATGGGTCTTCTCCAGGGGCAACTGGCAGAGGGAGGCCTAAAGGAAGTGCAGGTGAGGTATGCGGGCCGGGTAGCGGAATATGATGTTGCCCCCTTGACCGCGGCCGTGCTCAAGGGGCTGTTGACCCCGGCCCTGGATGGTAGAGTGAACTTTGTGAGTGCACCCCATATAGCTTCGGAGAGGGGAATAAAGGTGATCGAATCGAGGACGGAGACGTCGGAGGATTTTGCCAGCCTCATTTTCCTCAAGGTAGTCTCCGCGAATGGTGAGAACATAGTGTCAGGGACTGTTTTTGGGAAGAAGCTTCCGAGGATAGTGCGGATCAATGACTTTTACCTTGAGGCCGTACCCGAGGGACACAACCTGCTGCTTTTCTGTGAAGATGTACCCGGGGTGATCGGGCGTATCGGCACCCTGCTGGGAGAAAACAGTTTGAACATAGGCCGTATGCAGGTGGGCAGGGAAGAGGGGGACGGGAGGACCGTGATATTCTTGAACATGCAAACCCCCGTCGGTGAGGTGGTTCTCAAGGGGCTGGGGTCTCTGGAGAATGTCCTCTCGGTCAAGAGAGTGGAACTATGATGGCAGGGTTCAGGGTTTAGGGTTCAAGGTTCAAGGTTTAGGGTTCAAGGTTCAAGGTTCAAGGTTTAAGGTCAATGAAGGGGCAGCCCGGTGCGCGAGCCTGGCGGTGGGAGCTTCGGCCCGTTGTAGGAGCGACTTTCAGTCGCGATCTCGAAAGAAGTGACCAGTGGCGAGTAACAAGTAACGAGTAACTGATAACCAATAACCCACGGCACATCAAGCCTTGAACTTTGAACTTTGAACCTTGAACTTTCCCTAGATATGGGGCGAGCCGACCATGTCGGCGGGAGTCCGGTGACACGGTCACCTCGGTCCAAAGCAAGGGACAAAAAAGATCTTTTTGGCACGAATTACGCGGATAGGATCATATGTTTTGCCAATCAAGGCCCATGGGACACTCTACAATTCTGGTTATGAGGGAGGAGGAAGCTAATGTCTGAAGAGGAGAGAGGATTTATTATAAAGGATAAAAGAGCCCTGGACAAGGACGGTACTTTAAGGGAAGACAAAGAGGCCGGGGAGCCAAGTGAACGGGCTCCCAGGGAACAGGAGGCCGGGAAAAGGGAGGAGCCCGAGAAGCAAGAGCCCGGGAGAGCGCCCCTTCCGGAAGTGAATTTCAATTCCCTCATATTCAGCCTTAGCTCTTCTGCACTGCTCCACCTGGGGGAGATCGCAGACCCCCAGTCCGGACAGAAGAAGAAGGATCTGGAGCTTGCAAAACATAGCATAGACACCATTGCCATGTTGAAGGAAAAGACCAAGGGAAACCTCAACGACGAAGAGCAGAGGTTCCTGGACAGCGTCCTTACTGACCTGAGATGGCGCTATGTCAAGGCGGTAGGATAGGTGTGTGGCGGGCTGTGGGCCAAGACTTGATGAACGCTGGCTTGTGGTCCCTGGTGGGGACGAAGCCAGGATCGGGGGTCTTAGGATGGCGGCGAGGCCTGGCATGAACTCCTATGGCTGGGAGGCGGAAGCGGTGACAGGATCGCCCCATTCTCTCTTGGAGTGAGCCGAGCGCCTCGGCGTTGATACGGCAACATGGTTGCCTCGGTCGATAAGGAAGTAACAAGAAACAAGTGACGAGTGACAATTAACCGATAACCAATACACGATCAACTTTGAACCCTGAGCTCTGAAGATCTCTGATCTGAAGATTGTTGAAGCCGGGAGACACTCAGGCTTCGTCCATAGAAATGGCGGAACGAGTTTACAGAATCAAGACACCTGCAAAACTGAACTTAAGGTTGAAAGTCGTGGGCCGAAGGCCGGACGGCTACCATGAGCTGGTAACCATCATGATCCCCACAGGGCTGGCGGACGGCCTGGAATTCCGACTCGCCGGGGAAAAGGGCCGGATAACGCTCTCCTGCGAGGGATACAAGGTTCCTGAGGACGAGACCAACCTGGTCTTCCGCGCTGCCAGGGAGTTTCTGTCAAGGACGCGGATCAGGAGCAGTATTTCGATCGCCCTGGGAAAGGGAATCCCAGTTGCCGCGGGCATGGGCGGAGGCAGCAGCGATGCGGCTGCGACCTTGCTGGCTCTGAACGAGATGTTCTCCAGGCCCCTGGACGGAAAGGAGTTGCACCGCATGGCCAAAGCTCTGGGGGCGGATGTCCCCTTCTTCCTTTACAACCGGCCCTCATTGGCCAGGGGCATAGGTGATATCCTGGAGCCCCTGAAGAATTGGCCCAGATTCTGGTATGTTATAGTTACTCCGCCTGTTTCGGTCCCTACGTCATGGGCATACGGGAACCTGAAAATGGAGTTGACAGGGGACGAGTATGGATATATAAAAAAGATATTAGAGGAAATGAATTTTTCCCTGGGGCAAATCCTAGAGAACGACTTAGAAAAAGTTACTTCAACCAGGTACCCAATCATAAAAGAAATCAAGGAACACCTGTCGAGGGAGGGGGCCGAAGGAACGCTTATGACAGGGAGCGGTCCCAGCGTTTTCGGTGTCTTCACTCAAGAGGAAGAGGCTGCCTTGGCAGTGGAGAAGTTGCGTGAATATGACTTAGGCGTCGTGTTTCTGACCACAGACTGGAGACCCTGAGCAGCAAAGGCCAGCAACACGGTTGCTTCGGTCCATATGAAACGAAGAAAGAAGTAACGAGTAACTGGTGACTAAGGACCCATGACCGATGACCGGTCACGGACAACCGCCGTTGTGGCTTGAACTTTGAACCTTGAACCCTGAACTTTGAACCTTGAACCTCCCGTCCTACGAGATGGGAGACCGTTCCTGGCGGAGTTTCGGGGTAAAGGCACGGATGGGGTGTCGTCAAGCGGTAAGACACGGGCCTTTGGAGCCCGCATTCGGAGGTTCGAATCCTCCCACCCCAGCCATCATTATTTGTAGCCAAATCCATTGCCCTTGGCAGCGGACGCTGAGAAGCGTTTCGTTTTGGAAGGACGGTGCCTGAGGATGGCCGCTGCTCCGGGCGATGCGGGTAGCGTCAGGGCGAACGCTATCTGTTTTTGAGGAGGGGTTTTGTGTCCAGCCCCTCTTTTCGTGGATTCTGGGGACGCTGAGCAGGGCTTGGGCGATTGGAGGGGCCGGTAGGATCATGAAACTCTTTGGTGGTAACTCAAATCCCGACCTTACAAAAGAAGTGTGCGACTACCTGGGGGTAGAGCAGGGAAAGATCCTGGCCACCACCTTCAGTGACGGTGAAACCCAAGTAGAAATCCGCGAAAATATAAGGGGAATGGATGTATTCGTCCTTCAATCCACATGTACCCCGGTGAACCACAACCTGATGGAGCTTCTCATAATAATGGATGCACTGAGAAGGGCCTCTGCAGAGCGAATCACTGCGGTTATTCCTTACTACGGTTACGGGAGGCAGGACCGTAAGGTAAAACCCAGGGTGCCGATCAGCGCAAAGCTTGTAGCGGATCTCATCACGGTGGCAGGGGCTACGAGGGTCGTCTCCATGGACTTGCATGCGGGACAGATACAGGGATACTTTAACATACCGGTGGACAACATTTACGCTGCACCTATATTGCTCAAGTATATCAGGGAAAATTTCAAGGACGACATGGTAATCGTATCACCGGATGCGGGAGGAGTTGAGAGGGCAAGGGCCTTTGCCAAGCGCCTTGAGATTTCGCTGGCGATAATAGACAAGAGGCGAGATGCTCCAAACGTAGCAGAAGCCATGAACATAGTAGGTGAGGTGGAGGGAAAGACTGCAATAATACTGGACGATATGGTCGATACCGCGGGCACCCTGACACAGGCGGCCGAAGCATTAAAGAACAGGGGAGCCCGGAGGATCTATGCCTGCTGCACCCACCCTGTGCTCTCAGGCCCGGCCATAGAAAGGATTGAGGCATCACCCATTACCCAGCTTGTCGTGACCAACACGATTCCCTTAAACGCCAAGGCGTTGAACAGTCCCAAGATAAAACTGCTCTCCGTGGCGGAATTGCTGGGAGAGACCATCAAGAGGATAGGGACCTCTGATTCGGTAAGCAATTTGTTCGTATAAGCTTACCTTCAGGGGCCGAGGGAGGGGTATTTTTATTTAGCTTGTGAAATTTTTCGTTATGTGTTATATAGAAGCCTAATTGAGCAAGAATCCAGGGTACGGGAGCCTTTAGGCTCATGTAGCGGGAGCGTAAACGCTCCCGTACCCCTTCAAATTATAATTCATCTATTGAAGAGTTATGAAGTCAGGCTTCAGAATTGTTTTCTTTCGATGATACCGACTAATTCAGAACCTTCAATTGAGGATTTTCGCTCAATTAGGGTAGAATATTTGACCAGTTGGGGGGCGCGGCAAAAGCCACGCTCTCAATGAGTGATACCCGGCCAGAGTCTTGGGCAACAGGGGTTCCCCTTTTCACTGAGGTACTGTGGGGGTTAGGGGTCGCCGTGGGGGTCCATTTGTCGGTTGGGAAGAAGAATCTTCTATACTATGGCCCAAGCCGTGCGAGCTGGTCGGCAGCCATTGGGGTGGAAGGAGAGATGAAATGAAACAAGTGACATTGATCGCCAGAGTGAGAGAGGAAAAGGGTAAGTCCGCGGCAAGGAAGCTTAGGAGAAACAAAGAGGTGCCTGCCGTTTTCTACGGGCCCTCTAAGGAGCCTGTAATGCTTGCCGTAAAACAGTCGGACCTCAGGGGTGTATTGAGGCAGTCCACCAGCGAGAATATCCTCCTTGAGTTGAGAATCCAAGGGGATGGGGACCGGGGCAGCGCCCTGGCAATGCTAAAGGAGTTGCAGACGGATCCCATAAAGGATGTGTTTTTGCACGCCGATTTCTATGAGATCTCCATGGATAAGGAGCTTACAATAGACGTACCCATAGTGCTGGTGAATACCCCGATCGGGGTTACCAACGGAGGTATCCTCCAGCATGTCAAGAGGGAGCTGAGCGTGTCCGGACTGCCCGACAAGCTGATCGACACCCTGGAGATAGACGTTTCAGGGCTTGATATAGGGGATTCTCTTCATGTTCGAGACATCCAACTCCCCGAGGGGCTGAGGGCGCTCGAAGACGAGAATCTTACTGTGGCGGTGGTCGCCGCCCCGAGCGTGACCCCCGGCGAGGAAGTCGAGGAGTTGGAGGCCGAAGCGGAGGAGGCTGCCGAGGCAGAGGGTGGAGAGACCGAGACTGGGGAGGATTCGGGTGAGTAATCTTGATGGCTTCGTAAAAAGTCCAATTTCTGCGTTGCGCTTCATCCCTGCCCCGTTTAATGGGTACTGGTGGCGCTGAATCAGAGGTCTAGGAGCACCTAAGAACATCGTT
>JAFDHB010000138.1 GCA_019308985.1 Deltaproteobacteria bacterium
TTCAGTCGTTAGGCACATAAGTGACAGGATAGCTGTTATGTACCTGGGACGGATCGTTGAAATCACTGACAAGGCGAGTCTCTACGAGAATCCCCTTCATCCCTATACCAGGATCCTGCTATCAGCGGTTCCTGTCCCGGACCCATTCTTGGAAGAGAAACGGCAGCGGATCATCATCAAGGGAGAGGTGCCAAGCCCGCTGAACCCTCCTCCGGGCTGCAACTTCCATCCCCGATGCCCGGATGCAGTAGAAGAATGCAGGAAAGTGGTCCCTTCGCTCAAAGATGTGGGTAGCGGCCATGAAGTTGCCTGTATTCGCGTGTAAGATACTCTTTGATTTCATAGAGCACACGCCGAAATTTCCATTTTTTCCGGCCCTGCCATGCAGATGTTGTAACCATTTTTCCCTTGACCCACAAGAGTGAATTCCATATAGTCAACATGCAAGAAAAACAGGGTCTTATGATCCAGGAGCTTTGTACTCCTTGAATCATGGCGAAGTAACGGCGGTGCCAGGGGAGCATGTCCAGGCTCCCGCTATAGCGTTCCCCTTGCATGGGGATAAACCCATTCAACCAAAGGAGGTTGACGATGAAGCAGAGGAGATATGTATTCATAACGGCGTTTCTGGTCATCGGCCTGCTGGGATCCTTCAGTCTTTTCGGTTGTGCCGGAAAGGGGGTGGCACCGGCCGACACCCGGTGCAATGCCAAAATCGAGTGGCAGGTGGTCAAAGAAGTCCAGCTCACGAGGTTTGTGTGTGCCGTAGGCAAGCACGGCGGACAGCCTTCCCTGATTTTCACGGTAGGGCTCAAGAACCCCACTGAAAACCCCCTTCGCTATCGTGTCAACATCTTCTTGGAAGACATGGACAAGGCCGCCGGGTACTTCGTACCGCGGAAGGGTAAACCGCCGGTAGTGAAGCCCGGCCAGGAAACCACTATCAAGATTCCTTTTATTGGGCTGAATCGGGAATCCAAGAAGATACTGGTGGTGGTCAAAACCGTGGGAAGTTGAAGCATGTAGGCATGAGATAACCAATTTCTAGACGGCAAGGAGGGAATGGCAATGAAAGAGGCAGGCATGAAAGGTATACTTTTGGCTTTAGTGACGCTTTGCTCCGTGGTTCTCATGGCTTCATCGGCCCTGGCACGAACACAGTTCATCTCCATCGGGACGGGAGGTACCGGCGGAATATACTATCCCTATGGCGGAGGCGTGGCTGAAATCTGGTCCAAGTACGTTCCAGGGGTCAAGGCGGTGGCTGAGGTCACTGGCGCCAGTGTGGAAAATGTCAAGCTGGCCCACAAGGGAGAGACAGTTGTCGGTGAGGTCATGGGTGACGTGGCCGAGGCCGGATTCACAGGAACAGGCAAATTCAAGGGAAAGAAACACAATATCCTTGCCATGGCCATCATGTATCCCAACCTGCTCCAGGTGGTGACCTTGAAAAAAAGCGGCATTACCAATATTGAACAGGTCAGGGGAAGGCGTATCAGTACGGGTAGTCCCGGGAGCGGCACCAACTTCATGGCGGAAAACGTATTCAAGGCCCTGGGGATTCCCTTGGATTCTTACAAGGACAGCCGCCTGTCCTTTACGGAGAGTGCCAACGCTCTTCGGGACGGGACTATCGAGGTGGGCATCTGGTCGGTGGGACCCGGTACCAGCTCCATCATGGATCTGGCCACCACCCACGATATCCACATCATTGCTTTTACTCCGGAGCAAGTGAGAAAGATTCTGGCGTATAACCGCAACTACTCAGCGGTAGAACTGGCCGGAGGGGTATACCGGAGAGTTGACAAGCCCGTTTCCACCATAGGAGTGTGGAACGTGATGATCTGCCAGCGTTCTCTGTCCACTGACCTGGTTTACAAGCTGGTCAAGGTCCTTTATGAGCATAATGATTACCTGCTCAAGATCCATCCCTCGGCAGGTTACACCACGGCGGAGAATGCGGTGAAGTATTCACCCATCCCCCTGCACCCTGGCACCATCAAGTACTTGAAAGAAAAGGGTATCCAGGTACCTGCCAGACTCATACCTTAATGAGGGCGGGGAATGGCCCGGGCCGGACGGACGTCGATTCTGGCGGCAGCCGGCCTGGGGCTTTTCTTCTTGCTTCTGGTCGGCCTGCTTGCGCCCGGCGGATTGGAGCTGAGGGTGACACGGGTTAAGGGGGGACCGCCTCTTCTGGTGCTTCCCATGGAGCCGGGTGAACGCTTTACCCTTCACTATTACCACTCGGTGGAAAACGCCCCTATCTGGGAGGTGCACAGCCTGGATGCCAAGGGGCGTATTTACGTCGAAGAGGAACGTTACCTCAAGTTCGGCGCAGGAATGGGTCGGATGCCCGGAGTGGGGCGCATGGTCCAAAGGGGGCCCTATGAGGTCATAGAAAACATGCACATGCCCACAGGCAACTTTATCCTGCGCGTGGGCAGCCCGGGCGTAGATCATACGGTTATCTGGAGGGGCCACGCCGAAAACTTATCCGCGGTGGTACCTCACATGGCCGTTCGGTTCAGGGCTCAACCGGTCAGCCTGTTGTATCGGTTGTGGAGGCTGTTTCTCCCCCACCCCGCCACCCCAAGAGCCAGGAGCAATTGATGTCCAAGCCAAGCCTTTCGAGATCCTCTACATCTCCCCCTAAGGTTTCCTCGGCCGGTGAGGCAGCCGCGCCGGATCAAAACCGATCACTGGTGGCAATAACGGCTCGAATCGTGATGGCTCTTGCTGTGGCGTTGAGCCTGTTCCAACTCTACTCAGCCGGCATCGCCGCATTGACCGCCCTGGTGCAACGATCCATACATCTGGGAGCCATCCTGTCCTTGACCTTCCTGCTGCGGCCTCCTTTCAAGGGGGTGCGCAAGGACCGCATCAATCTCTGGGTGGTAGTGGACTGGGCCCTGATTCTGGTGACGATCTATTGCACCTACTACATTGTCCACAACCTCACGGCCATCTTTGAGCGCCAGGGGGACTGGCTGACCAGCGACCTGGTGGTGAGCATCATCGGCACCCTGCTGGTGATGGAGGCCTGTCGACGGGTGATAGGCCTGGTCATGACCGGGATTTGCACCGCAGCCATCCTGTATGCCTACTTTGGCCCCTACATGCCCGAGCTCATTATCCATAAAGGCTACAGCGTAGAGCGCATTTCCACTACATTGTGGCTGACCACCGAGGGCATTTTCGGCCTCCCCTTGGGGGTGGCGGCCACTTTCGTGTTCGTCTTCGTCCTGTTCGGTGCCTTCCTGGAGTCTACGGGTGGGGGAAATTTCTTCATTGAGTTGGCCTATGCACTTACCGGCCGCTTCTCTGGTGGGCCGGCCAAGACAGCGGTGGTAGCCTCGGGCTTTATGGGCTCTGTTTCGGGTTCGGCCGTGGGAAATGTAGTGGCCACTGGCTCATTCACCATCCCCATGATGAAAAAGGTCGGCTACAGACCACATGTAGCCGGTGCTATCGAAGCGGCCGCATCCACCGGTGGCCAATTGATGCCGCCTATCATGGGTGCCGGCGCCTTCCTTATGGCCGAGTTCACCAGCACCAGTTATCTGACCATCATCAAGGTGGCCCTGGTGCCGGCAATAATGTACTACATAACCGTGTTGCTTTTTGTACACTTCGAGGCCAAACAGTTCGGGCTGGAGGGACAACCCCGCGACGCACTGCCGCACATCTGGGATGTGTTGCGCCGGGGTCTGCATTTCATCATCCCGGTGGCGATCTTGATTTATGTGCTGATGGCCAACTATTCCCCCATGATGGCCGGTTTCGTGGCCGTGCTCAGCACCCTTGCGGCCAGCCTGGCAGCGGACACTGTGCGATGGGTCCTCGGAAGCACCCTTGTCTCAGGGACCGAAGCCAAGCAGGAAGGCGTTGTTCAGTTTCTCTGGCGTGAGGCAAAGATGATTGCCGGGGCCCTGGAAAAAGGGGCCGTCAATGCCGTCATGGTATCGATTGCCTGCGCCGCGGCCGGCATCATTGTGGGCATGGTCACCCTTACCGGGATGGGACTGAAGTTTTCGAGCCTGGTCTTGGACCTGAGTTTCGGGATCAAGGCATTGGCCATTCTCCTGATTGGTGCAGCCTCGCTGGTGCTGGGCATGGGGCTGCCGGTGACCGCCAGTTACATCGTGCTGGCCACCCTGGCAGGACCAGCCCTCCTGGACATGGGGGTACCGCTCCTGGTAGCCCACATGATCGTCTTTTGGTACTCCCAGGATGCCAATGTGACCCCTCCGGTGAGCCTGGCCAGCTTTGCCGGCGCTGGTGTGGCCAAGGCGAACCCCATGCAAACGGCCTTTACTTCATGGAAGTTGGCCAAGGGCCTTTACATCATCCCCCTGGTCATGGCCTATCGTCCCCTCCTGGGTATAGGCAAGGAATACGCTTTGCTGAACTGGCAAACCATATGGGTTATGTTCACCACCACCCTGGGCTTGGTGGCCTTCGCCTCCACCCTGGAGCGCTATTTCCTGCGCCGCGCTACCTGGGCTGAAACTTCCCTGTTTTTCCTGGCCGCCAGCGGCCTGTTCTGGCCGGCCTACTGGGCGGATTTCGCCGGCATGATTGCTTTCACCGCTGCGCTCCTCTTGCAGAAGTTCCATGTCGTGAAGAACCCGTAACCATGATGTTGGGAGAAGAACCTTGAAGGCCATTGCAAGAAGACCTTCTTTCCTTTACTGATTTGGGTAGTCCGAGAGAGCTTCAAATGAATAAGTTGGTTTGCTGACATAACCCGGCAGTCGATGGCATCCCTGTTCCTCATCATCTTTCAGGGCGGAAGCGATATTTGGGCACCCATTAAAGAATTTTCCCTAAAGCATGTCAAAGTCTTCCAGGCGGATTTTTCTCCCCGGCGGAACTACGACGAATTCTTCATCCCAGGGTCCCTGGCAGATTTTCTTGAGCAATTCGGTCTTTCCAGGTATTTCATCATAGCAGAGGCCGAATTTCTTGGCCGCACTGCGGGAGAACTCAACATAGTGGTTCTGGTCCTGATGCCCCGTATTGATGAAGGCCAGGCGGGTGTAATGCTTCAATATCAGTTTCATGACCCTTTCAGCGATTTCCCTGTCGTGGCGCTTGACCGTCTCGTTGAACTCGTCAACGAGCGTGATCTTGGCGTCAATCCATCCCCTGGACAGGAAATAGGTCCCGGGCTCCTTTTTGAGTTCCTCCTTGTAGCGGTCCCTGGAACCAAGAAAGATCCCTATGCAGTCATCCTGGCGCGGGATCACCAGGGTGCTCTTCGCAGCCCTCAGCCCTATGACCGCCATGGAACACAGGCCAAAGCCCAGGATGATGGTATCCGCAAGATCCGTGGTCTCATCGATTATGCGTTGCAACTCCGCCTTGAGCCTTTCCGGCCTCAAGTGGAGGCCTGATTCCACGCTCCGGTGGGAGACGCCCTGGGACATAAAGGGAAGCATCTCCTTGATTACGGTATCGCATGCTATGATCTGTATTTTGTTGCCGGTCATTCGCTAACTCCATACTCCGTAAGACTATTGTTTAGCAGATTGCTGAGAACCATGCCAATGAAAATTTGATGAACTCGTATAAAGTCAAAATTGGGATGGCACAGCAAAAACCTTCAAGTAAGTATTCAAGTTGAGCTTGGGAAATCCCGCCAGCGGGAGCGCGCGAATCTCGTGTGGTGAGAGGTACTTAGCGTACGCCACAATCATTTACCCCGTTAAAATAACTCAAAATCAAATGCCAGTGAAGGCATGACATTTAGACTCATTTTTTCTCGACCTTTGATTCTGCATCACAAGCATCCATTTAACGGGGCAGGGGTGAAGCGCAGCGCAGAAATTGGACTTTTTACGAAGCCATCAAAATTGTCAAGCATCCCTTAACCTTTTGTGCTATAAATCATGGCCAGATGTCCCTGCTTGGGACTGAAGCGCCTGGATTACATGGAACCAGATACGGGTCGACCCATGTGGGACCCCGAAGCGCTTACGAGAATCGGGATAAGGGGCAAGAGATGGTTCAAGATGATATCCATAATGAGATCAGGGAGAAGGCAAAGAAAGTGAAACTCCTTCTCTTGGATGTGGATGGAGTGCTGACAGACGGGAGGATAATCTATGATTCCGAGGGCCGGGAACTGAAATTTTTCAACGTTCAGGACGGTTTGGGTGTTCGGCTCCTGGAAATCTCAGGGGTAAAGATCGCCCTGGTGACCACGAGACGATCGCCGGTCCTTGAAAGACGGGCCAAGGATATGGGCGTTGACAGGATATATGAGGGGATATTGCGCAAGACGGGAGTCCTGGATCAAATTCTTGACACATACCAGGTAAGGAGGGATGAAGTCTGTTATGTCGGGGATGACCTTGTGGACCTCGGAATTATGAGGCTTGTAGGGTTCCCCGTGGCCGTAAAAAACGCATGCCAGGAAGTAAAAGATGCGGCATCCTATGTCACCGAAAGGAAGGGTGGAGAGGGAGCCGTGCGGGAGGTCTCGGAACTTATCCTGAAGGTCAAAGGGACCTGGGACAGGGCACTAAGATCCGGATTGAACCTGTGATAGCGATGTTCTCCTCTTTCAATCCTGGTTGGGCCTGGGTTCCCCATGCCGCAATTCCGGAAGAGCTGCTGCCAAGGGACCGATGTTGAGCGGAGGTCCTAGGATCCATAAGACCTTGTGCCTGTTTCCAGTGAAAGGGTCTCGGGCATTCCAACGAGTAGGGGGAGCCTGACGAAGAGGTCGAGTGCTATGATTGTCAGGAACACAAACTGCGGCCCCACATAATCCCAGATGAGACCGCCCATAAAGATTGCAGTGGCACCAAATATGCCCCTGAAAAATCTCAATGTGCCCATCCATCGCCCCATGTGGTTCTTGGGGACCAGCTCATATCCTATAGCCCCCGAGGTAACGGCAATGATATGAAAGAACCCTGCCAGGGATCCTGCTGCTATGAGCAGGGCATGGTTGGGAGCCCAAATGAGCATGAGTTGTGAAACCCAAAAGATGGGCATGGTAATGTATAGGACCTTTTTTCTTCCTATTCGATCAGCCAACCTCCCCATAATAATGCCGAATACAAGGGGTATGAGCGCCATGCCGGTGACCATGGCTCCCAAGACATATTCATCCGCCCCCTTGTATTCTCTTGCCCAGACCTGGGTGAAGGGAAGCACCATTCCGATCGGCAGAGAGTTTATGGAGCTTATCATTATCCAGCGCTTCAAATAACGTCCCTGCTCAAAGACCTGTGACATGTCTTTCAAGAAGTTCGGCCTATTATTGCTCGGTTCGCCCCACCTTATGTCCGGAAGGGCCAGGAGGATGAAGAGGAAAGTCAAGAGGGTCCCTGCAAAGGCGACAAAAAACAGGGGCCTTATGCCTTCCACATTGATCCCACCGAAGCCGGACACCAGCATAGCTCCCAACATAGGGCCCAGCATCCCAAGCAGGCCTGCGGCAAATGTCTCACAGCAACTCATGGCCGTGACCCTGTCTTCGTTCACCAGGGAATTTCCGCATATGACCGAACAACTCTGCATACTGGAAGTCATGCCCAGCCAGTAGAACATCATGGCAATAATGATAACCTTCCAGCTATCAGCTATGCCGTAAACGAGGTATGAAAGGGCAAGCAGGGCGATGCCTCCCAAGTAAATCTTCTTGACACCCGTGCGGTCCACAAACCACCCGAGGAAAGGTCCCAGTAAACCGGCAGCAGCCATGCCGACTGCATTTACGAACCCCAGCTCAGTGCCCTCTGCCCCCAGGGCAAAGATATACACAGACAGGTAGGGCACGATCATCTGGTAAAAGAGGCGATGGACCGAGGTCCTGGCTACGGTTATTTTCCATTCACGGGGTTGCCGCCTAATGAACGACACGCCGTCAGCTAAGATCTTTGGCATGTGGTCACCCATTCAATTCGCTGCATCAACTGAAACAGCATCTCCATAGCACAATTTGTTATTTCCTCAAAACAAAAACATGGCAGGAATCCGGGCGAACCGGGTTTAAGTCGCAATCCATTTTCGTTTGACTCTAAGAGGTGGACAAGGTACCTTTACCCCGCCCGCAGAAAGCGCGGCTTTGGCCGTGGATGAATGCGGTTAAGGACGGGATGTCGTACTTCTAAGTCCCGCGGGTTGCGAAGCAATTCGGCGAAACTAAGTGTGCCACGGGCTTGCCCATGGGGCTCCACCCGTCAAGAAAGGATAGGAAGAGACCATGGACTGGTATATCTATCCCCTGGTAATCGCCACGGGCTTCGGCTGCGGGTTCATAAACACTCTGGCAGGTAGTGGCTCTTTGATTTCACTGCCTGTACTGATCTTCCTGGGCCTTCCAGCCAACGTGGCAAACGGTACCAACAGGATCGGGATATTGCTTCAAACCATTGTTTCCGCGAGGAGTTATCAAAAAGGCGGGGTCCTTGACCTGCGCGGCGGGGCGATACTTGCTATCCCTGCAATGGTGGGATCCGTGATCGGGGCCCAGATAGCGGTGAACCTGGACGAACTCCTGCTCAGAAGGGTCATAGGGGGATTGATAGTCATTTTGCTGGTCTTGATTATCTTGAAACCGGGAAGATGGCTCAAAGGGCAGATGGAAGTAATGGAGAAGAGGCCCGGTCCAAAGATCATCGGGATATTTTTCCTTATTGGTCTTTACGGAGGGTTCATACACGCAGGGGTGGGCATTTTTCTCCTGGCTGGGTTGGTCCTCGGCGTAGGTTACAACCTTGTCAGGGCGAACGCGGTCAAGGTTACCATTGTTTTCTGCTTCACGGTCGTGGCCATCGGCGTGTTCTTCATCAATGACCAGATTCGTTGGGAGATAGGTGGGCTGCTGGCCATCGGCAATGCCATCGGCGGATGGATCGCGGCCAAGCTGGCATTGAGGCGCGGAACCAGGTTTGTTCGTTTTGTGCTTATTGCGGTGGCCACGGTGTCTGCAGCCAAGTTGCTGGGTCTCTTTGATCTTGCAGTGAAGTTGTTTTAGGGACAAGACAGAAGGGATTTTGAGGTCCCCAGGCCCCCGCCGGGAGAAGAACTGGCCCTGCAAACTCTTGACGGGCTGTTGCCCAAATCCTCTTATCTGTTTTACCCCGAACAGGGAATATCGGATAGCTCAGTAGCCCCTTGGCTATTGTGCTTTGGGCAGCAGACGCTTGGCCTCCGACCCCGGCTTCCCCTGACTCCACCCATGGCGAAATCACCAAAGTGCTTGGGATTGATGAGACCGAGGATCAAGACTGGCGGGCAGGTTGACACCCCCTGCCTTTTCAAATAGGATACGCCCCTCAACGTGATTATTTGTTAAACGGAGGGTTCCCATTGAGCTTAGTAGAAACCAAACCTTCTCGTGGCATCTTCTATGGCTGGTATGTGTTGGGTGCTTCTTTTCTCATCCTTTTTGTGAGCTCGGGCGCA
>JAFDHB010000139.1 GCA_019308985.1 Deltaproteobacteria bacterium
TGGTGGGCCAGGAAGGATTCGAACCCTCGACCAATTGATTAAGAGTCAACTGCTCTACCAGCTGAGCTACTGGCCCTAATTTTTCCTTCTCAATTATTCAATGTGGAGGTACAATGCCCTTTGCTGATTTGTGCCCCTCTGCCCTGCTAGATGGCGCGCCCGGCAGGATTCGAACCTGCGACCTACGGGTTCGAAGCCCGGCGCTCTATCCAGCTGAGCTACGGGCGCTTGCCAAAAAACATTAGTTTTTTAACAATGAAGGGGGCCTTTGTCAATAGAGTTTTGCGAAAAAAATCCTTGACACCAGCCCATTGTTTTAATAAAAAGAGAAATTTGCAATTCAATGCCTGGATATTAGCCTATGAAGACCTTTACCGCAAAAGAGCACTTGGTTGAGAGGAAGTGGTATCTGGTGGACGCAGAGAACAAAGTCCTTGGGAGACTTGCCACCCAGATCGCCGACCGATTACGGGGAAAACACAAACCCATTTTTACCCCTCATGCCGACACGGGCGATTTCATCGTGGTCATAAATGCCGAGAAGGTGGTACTGACAGGGGCAAAGTGGGACAAAAAGATGTATTACCGGCACAGCGGGTACATGGGAGGACTCAAGAAAATAGCCGCCGGAAAGCTGCGGGAAAAGAAACCCGAAATGCTCATACGACTCGCGGTGAAAGGCATGCTCCCCAAGAACAGTCTCGGTCGCAGGCAGCTGAAGAAGCTGAAGGTCTATCCCGGTCCCGAACACCCCCACCAGGCACAAAAACCGGAACTATTGGAGATATAAATGGCTGAACAGATCTACCATGCGGTCGGCAAGAGAAAATCGGCTGTAGCACGTGTATGGTTAAGGCCGGGACAAGGACGTATCACCGTCAACAAGAGGCCGATAGAGGAATATTTTGCCAGGGAGACTGACCGCATACTTATCACGCAACCACTTGAAATGACGGATAATCATGGCAAGTATGACATCACCGTAAACGTAAGAGGGGGCGGCATTTCCGGCCAGGCCGGTGCGATCCGTCACGGCATAAGCCGCGCCCTGGTAGAAATAGATCCTGATCTTCGCCTGCCCTTGAAAAAGGCCGAGCTCTTGAGGAGGGACGACCGGGTCAAAGAGAGGAAGAAATACGGATTGCGGGGAGCTCGTGCGCGCTACCAGTACTCGAAACGTTAGGACACAACTTGGCCGGTATTTGACAGTATGTATCCTGCAAGCCCCTGCCCCAAAAACCAGCCCTGGGGCCGGGGAGGAGCCCTGCCTGTTGAGGCAGGGTGACCTGTGGATCTTTTATCCCTTTCGTATGCCCTTATTTCCAAAATCCCACTGGACATTGCCTTGGTCTCATTGATGTGCGGTCAAGATCTTGCGAGATCGTTCCTAGACCGGCTCGTTCCGGCTCCCGCTATCTCCGCCTGGTTCTCTAACCTCCGAATTTCAGGGGCATCTTAGTTACATAAGAGTTCTTGGCGAGAAGCCCATCTTGTGAAGCGAGACCACGGGGGAATTGCCCCGGTCCTGTGGACGGGGTTTCCATGACGAAAATGAAGCAGAAGAAAAAATTCAAGGTCGTGCTCGCCTACGACGGAACTAACTACCACGGGTGGCAGCGCCAGCCGGGAATGATCACCCTGCAAGAAGCCCTCGAAGAAAAAATTCAGCAGATGACAGGGGAAGATGTCAGGGTCATTGTATCCGGGAGGACCGACGCTGGCGTCCACGCCCTCAACCAGGTTTGTCACTTCTTTTCTACTACCGGCCTCGATCCCGATGTCCTGAAAAAGGGCTTAAACTCGCTTCTGCCCGATGATATTTTTGTCAAGGTGGTGTCTTATGCCTCGCCAGACTTTCACGCCAGGTACAGTGCGAGGTCTAAGAGCTATGAGTACCGCATATTGAATCGGAGGGATCCGGATGTCTTTCTTCGGCACTATTCCTGGCATATCCCCCAGAAGCTTGAGATTGGGGAAATGAAGGAGTGCCTATCCCTCTTGCGAGGGCGGCACGATTTCTCATCTTTCAGGTCTTCCGGCAGCCCCAGTGTCAGCCCCGTTAGGGAGATGTACAGGTGTGAAGTCACCATAGTCCAGGGAGAGATCCTGAATTTCCTTTTCGAGGCCAACGGCTTCCTGAGACATATGGTAAGGAATATCATGGGCACGCTGGTGGAAGTTGGCATGGGGAAGATGTGTTATGGAGATTTTCAAGAGATTTTTCAATCCAAGGACCGAACGCTGGCAGGGATCAAAGCCCCTCCTCAAGGCCTGTTCCTCACAGAGGTGAAATATTAGCCCCGATAGCGTTGCCGGGAAGAGTAGGCATGGCAAGTCGCGTCCGGGCCTATTTCAGCCCTTGACCGCGCCTTCCCTGATAGAGTCCCTCACGGTCTCATGGATCTTCCTGAAGACTTCCTCGAATGAGTTTATGGACAATCGACCCGTTTCGATAAATTTGATAACGATTTCCTTTGTGACCTTTACGGCCAGCTCATCTTCCTGTTTCACGGTGTTTCTCCTGAAAACCCCCGCCGGATGGAAGAAGGCCTAAAATGCCCAGCGGGGGCCGTAGTTAAGAAGAACCCGGTAAGAGCCCTCCTTGGTTTGTCTTTGTAACAGATTATCTTCTCAAGTTCAATCTTGATGGCTTCGTAAAAAGTCCAATTTCTGCGTTGCGCTTCATCCCTGCCCCGTTAAATGGGCATTTTCCGCATTGAATCAAAGGCCTAGAACCCTCAGAGAACATCGTCCGTTCAATAGTTAGGGATTCAGGGTTATTTAACGAGGCAAATGATTGCGGCGTACGCTCAGTACGCCTCATCACACGAGATTCGCGCGCCTTGAACTTGAAGCTTTCTACTTTGCCATCTCAATTTCGACTTTTTGCCAGTTCGTCAATCTTCCTAGGACCATACTCCAGGAATTTCAGCATTACAATCAGGGCAGCGACCTTGTGTTATGCGGTTTTGCCTGACGTAAAAACCGAATCTGTCTATCAACACCTTGCCGCAAGCATGACAAAAGGTCTTCTCTCCTTCGTCTCCCGGGACGTTGCCCGGGTATACGTATCTCAGCCCCGCTTCGTATCCTATATCCCTTGCACGGCGGATGCTATCAGGTGGTGTCGGCGGGGCGTCCAGGAGACGATAGGTGGGGTGAAACCTACTGATATGCCATGGGATGTCCGGGCTCAGCTCTGCGATAAACTTTGCCAGTTGCTCCAGTTCCTGTCTGGAATCGTTTAGCCCGGGGATCAGCAACGTGGTAATTTCCAGCCATACTCCCATATCCTTCATGAGTCCGAGGGTTTTTTTTACCGGGTCTAGCTTGGCGCCGCATCTTTCCTTGTAAAACTTCTCGGTGAATGATTTTAGGTCTACGTTTGCCCCGTGCAGATGCGGATATATCTCCCTGAGGGCCTCTTCCGTCATGTAGCCGTTGGTCACAAATATGTTCTTTATACCTCCTGATACGGCAAGGCGTGCGGTATCCAGGGCCAGCTCAAAGTATATGGTCGGCTCAGTGTATGTATAGGCTATTGTCGCAGACCCGCTTTTCACGGCCTCATTCACCAGAGCCTCCGGCCCCATATCCTCACCCCAAATCTGGCCGTGGTCGGAGGGCAGTTGAGAGATATCCGCATTCTGGCAAAAAGTGCACCTGAAATTGCATCCTACGGTGGCTATGGAATATGACTTGCTTCCCGGCAGAAAATGAAACAGGGGTTTCTTCTCTATGGGGTCTACGTGCCTGGCAATAACCTTGGCGTACACAAGGGAGATAAGGGATCCCCCTTGGTTTTCGCGGACTTCACAAATGCCCCTCGCCCCATCTTTTATCAGGCACCCGTGGTTGCAAAGAAAACATCTCACCTTTCCGCCGTCCAACTTTTCGTAGAGGTAGGCTTCTTTCATGGTCGCTTGCCTTCGTCTTCTATAGGATCTGTTGCTACCACCACATCCCTCCCAAGAGATCCAAGATCCTCCAGGACCACCAAACTCCTGTGAGAATCCCGGAACTCTTCATCAAGGGTCCCTATCAACTGATCCGGACATCCGGAAATGCCTGAGAAGTATCATCTCTTTCCAAAATTTATTCCATCCAAACGCCGAAAGTCAAGACTCGCAAGCATGCATACCCGGAGAGAGTTCTCCGCCGAACCCGGCTTCATTGCAGTGCCGCAGAAGGGGTCTTCATTGAAGCATCAATCTTCAAAGGGTGTTGCGCAGTCCTCAACCTGTACTGCATGGTAGCAGATACCCCTAGAAATACGCCGACCGGCCACCGGGAAAGGTTACCCTGCCAACGGTATACCACACCAGTCCCGGAGAAGAACGATTTGGTGATCCTGGCACATTTCCATTCCATGGGCACTTCACCGAAGGCCCTTGTCATGCATGACTTGAGTTCCCAGAGATTGTAGAACTTTACACTACTGAATAGAGACTTGGTAAAATAGCCCCGGATACGCTTGTCGACTGCAAACCAAGAGAGACTGTTGAAGACACCGACGAAAACTCTTCTCCTCGCTACCCTGCCTGCTTCTATCAGCGCATCAAGGGGTTTGTCCAGAAATTCAAGGGTGTTGATCAAGACCGCGATGTCAAATTCATTGTCATCGAATGGGAGATCCTCAGCCCTGGCAATCCTTAGCGTACATTTTCTCCCCAGCCGTTCCCTCGCCCTGCCGATCATGTAGGCAGAGGCGTCTATACCACTTACGTCCAAGTCCAGCCTGCTGAACAGCAGCAGGTGATCGCCGTCTCCGCAGCCTATGTCCAGGATCCTCTCGCCAGGCTTGGGGTCGAGCAGAACGCGGACACAATCCTCCACCATTTTGTCAATGGCACCCCCATACTTTGACCTGGACCAGGATCTATACAGCTCGCAGGTATAACGATCAAAAACAAGATCCATTTTAAACCCTTGGGGCTGTCCCAGCCATTACCGGGATCGGGGATTGCTTCGGTCCACCTTTACTCAATCACCGAAACGACCCGAGTACACCACTGGTAAGTACTCGGCAATAGGCACTAGTTGGTTTCGGCCCTTTATAGTGGGAAGCGTATTTCTACCGCTCATCAGGGCTTGATTTTCAGGATCTGTCCTGGGTAAATAGTACTCCGCGGTGTCAGATTGTTTAGGCGAAGCAGTTCTGAAAGCGACATATTGTGCGTCTCTGCTATCAAATAGGGGGAATCCCCTTTTCTAACCCTGTAGGTTCCCGTCCCATCCGGAGCATGAGGTGTACTCTCCAGGACCGGGATCTTGAGGATTTGACCCACGCGCAAGAATGAGCTCCTGAGATTATTGAGAGAGACGATGACCTTCGTGGTTGTGTTGAAACGCCGGGCGATAAGCCACAGTGAATCGCCGTTGCGGACCCTATAGCGGATGATCTTTTTACCCTTGAGGCTTGATGTTTGTACGGGTGTCGTCTCCAAATATGCCCGCGCCGTTCTCTTTGCGGGGATCTTGAGGCGCCACCCCGCCCTTATGAAATGTTGACTCCTGAGGCCGTTTGCGGCCATGATGGCCCTGACTGATGAACCATATCTCATTGCAATGACGGATAAGCTCTCACCGGGCCGGACCCGGTGAACAACGTATGCCGGCACTGGAGGTCTCCAGACGGGTATCT
This sequence comes from Deltaproteobacteria bacterium, assembly GCA_019308985.1. The sequence goes on from JAFDHB010000139.1 coordinate 5,645, forward strand.
GGTCTAACTTCGCAAGAAGGATCTCCCCCTTACCTTCTGGAACGTTAAGTGAATAGGGCCCGTCTGGCGGGGTGACGCGCCGCCGCAACTCGGCGTTCATATTGTAAAGGACTTCCTTTTCTATCCCAAGAAGCCCTGCTATAGCCTTCAGGTGAACCTGTTTGTTGATGGTCACCTTTTCCATCCTTGTCTCTTCTTCCACTGGTGGCAGATCAAAGCCGTGTGCGGCCGGATCCTTGAGAATATGGAGTAGTGCCAAGAACTTCGGCACGTAGAATGCGGTCTCCCTCGGGAGGGTTTCATAGAGATCCCAGAAATTGTCCAGGTAGTTGATTCGCTGGTTCCTGATTCTCTTAAGAACAGTCCCTTCTCCACAGTTATAGGCTGCGAGGACGGTGGTCCAGTCTCCGAATATTCGATGCAGCTCTTTAAGGTAAGCGATTGCAGCCCTTGTGGACTTTTCAGGGTCCATCCTTTCATCCACCCAGTAGTTCCTCTTCAACCCGAACTTGTACCCTGTCGAGGCAATGAACTGCCATAACCCCAGGGCCCTAGCCCTGGAGAGGGCCCTGATCTTGAACCCGCTCTCTATCAGCGGGAGCCATGAGAGTTCCTCCGGAAGCCCTGCTTCCCTGAGGGCCTTCACTATAGCCGGTCTGTACTTACCCGAACGACGATAGGCGTCCAGGAAGAATCTTCTTTCGTTCCCCTTGAGGAGCGCCAGGGCATTCCTCACGTGCCTGTTCATGGTAAGGGGAATGGCGTTGTGTTTTCCGTTCACCACGGTGGCCCTGGATGCGTAAACTTCGATAATTCGTTTGGATATGGTGAATCGAAGATCTTCTTTTTGTTGCAGCACCTTGGGATCATCATCGCTCTCTACGCGCAGTATTAGCGAGTAAGCCTTGTCAAGTGCATCTATGGCGCTGTCCAAATCTCCCCTCTCCCAGAAGTCGTTGGATACTTGGCAGTAGTCCAGGGCGGAATCCAAAAGTTCCTGGTTGCTTATCTCGCGGGGAGGAGGCGAGGGGGGTGTTTTAGCCTTTTCTTGGGTGTCAGGCTTGTCTGCCACGGGAAAAGCCGGGGGTTCTTCCAGAACAACTTCTTCTTGAACTTGTGTAGACGGGCTTGGTGCTTCCAAAGATTCTTCGACCGTCCCCTCCTCCGGAGCAGGGATAGGGGCTGAGTCCTCCGTCTCCACCGCTTCAGGGGCAACAGGCTGGACCGCTTCTTCAACGGCCTTCTCCTCTACCGCCTGTTCAGCTGAAGAGGTTTGTTTTCCCTTGAGTACTCCTTGCACGGTTGAAATACAACCCGAAAAGGAAATAAGAACCAGTAACAACAAAGGCCAAGATCTGCTCCACTTCATACTAGATTTCCATACCCTTTCCCCCGTAAGATGTCCATCCTGTGATGAGCAGGAAAAACCATAAGAAGACGCAGGGAAGAATTTTGATCAAGCTTCTTTTGATTTTGATATGTTGAACATTAGTATAAATAAACTATCCCAAACCGTCAACAGAATAACAAGCCTCGTCCCACATTTGGAGATACATTTCAATGATATCCCAAATTTGCTGATTGTTTTTGACAAGGGTTCACTTGATTCCTGGCTGATTTCAAGCTATATTTGTTGTTGTTTAGGTCCGAGAGGACAACTGAGTTTCTCTCTCCGGAGTTTTGGAAAAAAGCAGGTTGAACTGGAAAAGATGAAAATTATTCCCACTCCTTCAATCGAAACCCAAAAAAGGGTATGCCTCTCCTGCGGCACGACCGACATGAAGAGGGGGAGACGATATTGCTCAAAGGAATGCAGGCAACAGATCCTCTGGGTCCTCTCACTGTCCAAGGGATTGCTCAACGTGTTCAATGCCAGATACGCAGCCTTTTCATTTAACAACGGGTATGTAATGCTGGACGTACTCCCGGCGTGGTCCAATGAGATCTCACGCTTTGTTAGAGAGAGGGCTTCGGGAAAGAAACCTGCTGAAACGCTCAAGGAGCTCATCCTCCAATCCGGAGCTGAATGGTACCAGATGATAAGCAACAACAATTCAAAGAGTTACGCTTCGCTCTGTATGCTCAAAAAAAACCATGTCTCCGGGATCGAGCTCAAGTCTATTAGACCCGATTACAAGATACGTCCCAAATTCTCAAAAAACGAGAAGATGGCCATGAAGATGCTCCAGTTGAAAGTGGAAGAGCTGGTGTCCTTCGGTCAACTCCAAAAGATCAGGTCCTCTTACAAGAAACTGGCGAAAATATATCACCCCGACATAGGCGGCGACGAAGAGATGTTCAAGAAGTTGAATGAGGCACATGAACAAATGCTCATGTGGGCTGAAAACCCTCAGTTCACGTCCCGCAAGGCCCTGGCCAATTGCTGGTCCTATGACGGATCTACTAACAGGTGGACCCCTCCTCTCTAAGCAGCGGAGTTGTTTAGTGGTTTCTTTTACCGGCACTTTCCACACCATGGTGCTTTCCGCGAAGGAGCTCCGCTTACGACAGTATTGTCCCCTGTTTGCCGGTCCTTGAACCCTGTTTTGATTTCTGTTTCCATATGCCTAGATCTGCCAGGGAAATACTCGAGAACCGAGAGATTAAGGCCTCCGCCCCATGTAGGATCGATTCCGGAGGCACATGGGACATAAAGTCTTTGGCCCTCCCCTTTGAGCATGTCAAACCGGTCACCCTCAATATCGCCTTAAACCTGAGGACATGGATAACCTTGTCGGCCTGTAACAAAGGAAGAGTAAAGGTTGTTTCTCAAGGATTTGCTGCGAGCGAGGAATATCCCTTTCAAGCCTTCAGGCTTACTTCCCCTTTCAACCTCTTTTTTGCCGCTGTCGCCTATTTCGGTCATCATGGTCTGCAGGTTCACATAAAGTCTGATTCCCCGCCAAAATCAGGGCTTGGGGGTTCGAGCACCGCTCTCGTTGCGCTTATCAAGGCCTTAGGCAAATTGGACTACCTGCTGAATGAGAAAAGATGGTCTTCAAGAGAAATCCTTCACCTTGCCTATCACCTAGAAGATGCCATGGGAGACGGGAAATGCGGCATGCAGGATCAGGGCGCTGCCGTATACGGTGGAGTAAACCTCTGGACCTGGTGCTACGGGTCCACAAGGGCCCCCTTTAAGAGACAGGCCCTGCTGAGAGGTCCAGGCACAAAGGAACTGGCCAGGCATATTCTCGTAGCTTATAGCGGAAAGAGCCATGTCTCCCAGAGGACAAATCGGAAATGGATCAAAGAATTCTTGGACGGACGCACCAGAAAGGGCTGGATCAGGGTAAACGACCTGTGCAAGGAATTTGCAGACGCCTTGAGAATCATGGACTGGGAAGCCGCAGCCCGCATCATGAGGATGGAGATGGCCATTCGGAGACAAATTACCCCGGACTCCCTTACCCCCATTACCAGGAGACTCATCAGTCAAGCCGAGGAAATGGGGTGCGGAGCCAGGTTTGCAGGTGCCGGGGCAGGTGGTGCTGTCTGGGCGCTCGGCCCTATGGAAAATATCACGGATTTGAGAAACACATGGGATAGAACTCTGGCCACAATAAAGGGAGGTAAGGTACTTGACTGCAGTATCGATTCCAGGGGCGCTTACTAGTTAGTCCTTCCTCAAGAACCGGCAATATCCCCTAGCACCGCGTCTCATAAGTTCTGTCCCCAAAAATGGCAATTTGCAATTCGAAAACAATGCTCCATATTTGACCCATTTCCCAGAGACGCGCAAATCCGAAATTCCAAGCATCAAATT
>JAFDHB010000140.1 GCA_019308985.1 Deltaproteobacteria bacterium
TTCACAACTATTGAACGCACGATGTTCTCTGACGGTTCCAGGTCTTTGATTCAATGCGGAAAATGCCCATTTAACGGGGCAGGGATGAAGCGCAACGCAGAAATTGGACTTTTTACGAAGCCATCAAGATCTTGAGCCACACCCAAAAGGAGTTGGCGTTTCAAAGACTCCCAGACGATTTCACAGAATTTCCCTGGTCCGGCAATTTTTGTTGACCCGTGACCCAAATTTCCTTATATTTACCCGATCAGTATGATCTTGGAAGGCCTTATCTTTTGGCAATGACAGTCTACCAGCATCGCTGCTGAACACTGTATCGCGAATTTCTTGATTCTCCCTGCCTTGAGAGACCATAATCGGTCCCACGGGCTTACTCTCGGTAGATTTAGGATGTGGGGTCTCTTCTAGAGATATACCCAACTTTACCCTGCGGTACAGGCTCGTAGCACCGGGTTGGCCAATTTCCTTTTGCCGGGCCGCCCCTCGATTCCAGGCTATTTCAAAACACTTGCAGGCCTTCTGGGGGGCAATACCTTTCGTGGATGAAGGCACAGATAAATCGTAAGGAGGAAGATCATGAACGACAATAGGAACCCGGTCAAGTGCATGGACCTGACCTTCCGTGACAGCCACCAGTCACTCTTTGCAACCAGGATGCACACCGAGGACATGATCCCCATAGCAGAAGAGATGGATAAGGTGGGCTTCTGGGCCATGGAAGTCTGGGGAGGCGCCACATTTGATACCATGCATCGTTTTTTGAATGAAAACCCGTGGGATCGGCCCCGGATACTCAAGAAATATGTGAAGAACACCCCCTTTTCCATGCTCCTGCGCGGGCAGAACCTCGTGGGCTACAGGAACTATGCCGATGACGTAGTCAGGGCCTTCGTGGAAAAGTCCTGTGAAGTAGGAATAGATATATTCCGTGTCTTCGATGCCCTCAATGACTTGAGGAACTTCGAGACTTCCGTGGAAGTGATCAAAAAGAACGGCAAACACTTCCAGGGCGCGATCTGTTTCTCCCTGACAGAACGGAAAATGGGGGGACCTGTATTCAATCTCAACTATTACCTGGACAAGGCCAAGGCCCTGGAGGACATGGGCGCAGATTCCATATGCATCAAGGATATGGCCGGGATAATATCCCCTTACGATGCCTACGAGCTGGTCAAGGCCTTGAAAGAGACGGTAAGAGTGCCCATCAACCTTCATACCCACTATACCTCAGGCATGGCGTCCATGTGCCAGATCAAGGCCATCGAGGCAGGGGTTGATATCGTTGACACGGTCCTTGCCCCCTTTGGGCTCAGGACATCCCACCCTGCCATCGAGCCCCTGATAGTGACCCTGGAAGGAACCCCCAGGGACACGAACCTGGATCTGGACCTTCTGCTCAAGCTTGGGGAGCACCTCGAGGCGATCGCCCCCAAGTACAAGGACATGTTTGATACGAGCCGCGTTTCCGTGATAGATACGAACGTGCTGAAACATCAGATCCCCGGGGGCATGGCGTCCAACCTGGCCAACCAGCTGAAAGAAGCTAATGCCCTTCACCGTATCAACGAGGTGTATCAGGAACTGCCCCAGACCCGCAGGGACCTTGGGACGCCCCCCCTGGTAACCCCCACTTCACAGATCGTCGGGGTACAGGCGGTCCTCAACGTTCTGTTCGGGAGATACAAGATGATTACCAACCAGGTCAAGGATCTCTGCTTCGGGCTGTACGGGAAGACGCCGACGCCGATTGATCCAGAGGTTCAGGCCTTAGCCCTAAAAGGTTACAGCAGGGGTACCACCCCCATCACCGGCAGACCGGGAGACTATTTGGAGCCCGAGCTTGACATAGTCAGGGAGAAATGTGGTGACGTCATAAAGAACGATGAGGATCTGCTCATCTGCGCCCTGTATCCAACCACGGGCAGGGAGTTCCTGGAACGAAAGTACGGCAAGAAGTAAAGTGATGAGGCGCAACGGAGCTCGCTAGATCCCGCCTTGCGGCGAGACGGGGGCCTTTACTGAAGCCTCAGGTTTTTGGTTATGATACCCATTCGCGACACCATCCAGGCCAGGAACTATCCGGTCGTCAACGCGGCGATCATCGGGCTCAACGTGTTCTTTTACCTCGTAGAGCTGGCCCAGGGGCCGAAGCTCCATCAGTTCATCTTCACCTACGGCCTGGTCCCGGCCCGCTACTCCACTGACATCGGGAGCTACTTCAGCGTCGGCCAGCAGATCCTCTCCTTTTTCTCTTTCATGTTTATCCACGGAGGATTCTGGCACCTCCTGGGAAACATGTGGTCCCTATACATTTTCGGAGATAATGTGGAAGACAGGCTGGGGCCGATCAAGTACCTGATTTTCTATCTCCTGTGCGGCCTGGGATCCGGCCTGTCCCACCTCCTCTTAAACTGGCATTCCCAGGTCCCCACTATCGGTGCGAGCGGGGCTATTGCCGGAGTCATGGGGGCTTATCTCATACTCTTCCCCGGATCAAGGATCCTCACTCTCATACCAATCTTCTTCATACCTTACTTTGTGGAGATACCGGCCCTGGTATTCCTGGGCATTTGGTTTATGATCCAGTTTTTGAGCGCTGCGAGCGCACCCGCCCAGGCAGGAGGTATCGCCTGGTGGGCCCATATCGGCGGATTCCTCTTTGGAATGCTCCTGGTGAAACTCTTCCTAAAGGTCCCTGAACCGAGCTTCGTCTCAAGGCTCACACCTTTGGCCTCAAAGCGGAAAGCGCCGCGTCTCCAGTTGATCCGCACCAGGGGGGAGGGAGCAGATGCCGACCTGTTCGGCACCATCACTGTCACACCTGTAGAGGCCAGGTTCGGGGCTCGAAAACTGGTAAATATCCCTGACGGGTTCCGCAGCAGGATCGTCAGGGTTAATGTCCCGCCCGGGGTCAGGGACGGAACAATACTTCGTCTGGCGGGCCTGGGCCGAGACCTGCCAGGGGGCAGGCGGGGTGATCTCTACCTGAAAGTCCGGGTCCATAGCTGGGATGAGTACCCCTAGTAAAACTGGTGGTATGAGGAAGGCCCCAAGATGGGGCCAAAGCGTTGCGCCCTATTTTTCGAGAGGTGGAAATTCGAATATCGAAGCACGAAATTCGAAATGCTTCGACCAACTCACCATCCTGAGCAAAGTCGAACGACAGCACCAAATGACATAAATTCTAAGGACTAGGACATTCGTATGACAGGATATCTCCTCCCTAAGATCATTTTTTATGTTTTGAACATTTGGTCCTTCGGATTTCGGATTTGTTTCCTGTTTCTATTTTCGAATTTCGAAATTGTCTTTTCTCAAAGGCCTGAACAGTATAACCTTTTCAATTCTCATCGGCATAGCCGGTGGATTAGTACCGATTTAGGATCGTAAACGATCCCCTACCCAAGAGCCTTGCGAAATACGGGTTAAATAAAGGAGATCAAGGAGGATTTTCGAACCTATGATACTCACTTTTCTTGGTACCGGCGGAGCTTGGATCATACCTGAATTGGCCTGCGAATGCATGATTTGCAAGGCCATGAGACAAAAAGGCGAACAGAGGACGCGCACCTCTCTACTTCTCTCCGGGGGGAAAAACCTGCTCGTGGATTGCACCCCCGATGCAGCCGTGCAGCTCTCGAGGCATGGCGTAAGGGGCCTGGACGCCGTTCTGATCACCCATGAACACGGGGACCATTATCTTGGCCTTGACGAGCTTTACTCTTTCAAGAGGGCGCTACCCAGGGGGGAGTACGAGCCTATCCCGGTGTACGTCACGGCCAAGAGCTGGGAAGCAATAAGCCTGCGTTTTGACTACCTGGTCTCCCAGGAGGTCATCGAGGTAGTGGAAGTCATACCCGGCAGGGATTACCAGGTTGGTGACTTCCGGTTTTCGGCCTTCAAGACCAACCACGGCCCTTTTGCCTTGGGCTCGGTAGGGTACGTAATCAGATGGAAAGACGTCTCGGGAAATGAAAAACGGCTGGTGTACACCTCGGATTTTGACGATCTTCCCGAGACCCATCCTGACATCCATTCCCCCGATTTCCTGGTCATACCGGCCCTGTGGTTCAATGAACCCGAGAAAAACATCCCCCACCAGATGAGCTTTCAGAGGGCAGTAGGTTTTATCAAGCTGTGGCAGCCCAGAAAAGAGACCTTCATCGTTCACATAGGCGATGGGGATCCGGTACCCGGTGACCCTGCCAACAACATGCTCAAGAAGAGAAAACCCTTGGGACCACTCAGCTCCCCTGTCGACGGCAATCCCTATCCTGTCCCCCTGATCCAGGACCAGTGGCAGGAAGTAGTAGAAAGGGTGATAAGAGAGCTTTCTCTGCCCTTCAAGGTCACCGTGGCCCATGACGGATTATCCGTCGAGATCTAGAAAAACCATTGACAGCGTCCCCGCAAGCGGGCTATATGCACTCTTAGTTGGATAACAATCCCGCGGGCATAGGTTGTGCAAAGAAAATCTTTGAAGAACCTGCCTGTTGTCAGCGGGCATATTTTTGAGGTTTTTGAGGAAGGCTGAGTATGGCACAAGGAGGAAAGGGAAAAGACAGGTACGCTGAGGCAGGCGTGGACATCGATGCGGGCAATAAGCTCGTGGACATGATAAGGCCGATTGTGAGCAAGACCTTCAAATCCGGCGTTATTACCGATATCGGCGGGTTTGCAGGGCTCTATTCCCTGAATGTCCATGATATTGAGAACCCTGTCCTTGTAGCTTCCACGGACGGCGTGGGCACCAAACTCAAGGTAGCCTCTATGCTGGACAAGCATGACACGGTAGGCATTGATCTCGTGGCTATGTGCGTGAATGACATCATGGTACAGGGGGCCATGCCCCTCTTCATGCTGGACTACATCTCCATGGGAAAATTGGACCAGCGAAAGGCCTGCGAGATCATCAAGGGCATTGCTGCGGGGTGCAAGGAGGCCGATTGCAGCCTGATAGGGGGAGAAACGGCAGAGATGCCGGGATTTTACCGGGAAGGAGAGTATGACCTGGTGGGATTCGTGGTGGGAATCGCTTCAAACGACCAACTTCTTGACGGCTCTGAGATCGCGGTAGGGCACCAGCTCGTCGGGATCGGTTCCAGCGGGCTCCACAGCAACGGTTTTTCCCTGGTCAGAAAGGTCTTCTTTGAAGACCTGAAAATGTCCGTCAGTGATTACGTGGAAGATTTCGGCAGGACCCTTGGCGAGGAACTCCTGGAGCCTACGCGCATATATGCCAGGACCATACGGAACCTGATACGTGACTGCCGAATCTACGGTATCTCTCACATTACGGGAGGTGGAATCCTGGACAACCTGCCGAGGATACTACCAACACCGTGCAAGGCCCTTATCGATCATTCAAGCTGGACACCTCCGCCCATTTTTCAATATATTCAGAAGGCAGCCAAGCTCTCAACCCGGGAAATGATGAGGATCTTTAATAACGGGCTCGGCCTCGTGGTTGTTGTCAGCGGCGAGGAGATAGATGAGGTCCTGTTGCGGCTCAAGGCCATGGGTGAAGCGGCGTACCACATAGGCTCAGTGGAAGCAAGAAATGAAGGGGACCCGGCGGTCCAATTCAAGAAATGAGCGAGGGCAGTCTTCGAAAGTATCCGCGTTCATATAAATTATGGCTTTTTGGAGCCGGGTGGACTAAAATAGCCCGAAAATGCAGGAGGGCCTGATGTTTGGACTAGGAACAACCGAATTGATCGTCATCGGGGTTATAGTGTTCCTTATCTTCGGGGCCAGGAGGCTCCCTGAAATCGGTAAGGGTCTCGGAGGGGCCATCAGGGAATTCCGCCAGGTCAAGAAGGAGATCACTGGAGAGGAAGAGGAAAAGAGGGACAGAAACGAAAAGACCCATGGGGAAAACAACCCCCGATCCTTAGAGAGCAAGCTCGCAGGCAAGGTCCTGGATCAAGTTCCCGGGGTAAAGCAGGCCAGGGACGTGAAGGAAAAGGTGGAAAAGGTCAAGAGCGTCATTGATTGACAACCCGACCTGGAGATTTTTGCCAGTTCTGGAGCAGGTCAGCAGTTAATGTGAAACTCGAATCCCGCCCCATGGGAAGCACCCGAGCAACCAGTTCCACGAAACCCCAAAGAAGGAGCGTCTGGATGAACCCGATATCCTCCAAAAGGATTGATCCCGGCCTCTCCCCCGAAGAAATCAGGAAGATCCTGGAATCCGTAAAGACCATCGCCATCGTCGGCCTTTCACCCAAGGAGGAAAGGGACAGCAACAGGGTGGCCAGGTATCTCATAGGGCATGGATACCAGGTCGTCCCGGTCAATCCGGGCCAGAAGGAGATCTTGGGGAGGCAATGCTACCGGAACCTTTCCCAAATTCCCTTTCCCGTGGACGTGGCTGACCTCTTTCTTAGTCCCACGCGTATCATGCCCGTGGTGGAGCAAGCTATTGAAAAGGGCGTGAAGGTAATCTGGATGCAGCTCGGAATTGTTCATCCGGAGGCAGCCGCAAAGGCAAGGGAAGCCGGTATCACAGTCATCATGGACAAATGCATAAAACAGGAACACGAAAAACTCGAACTTGGCCGAAGATAAATCCCACGATGGTCAAGAAGTGATAAATGAATCTCTACTGACTTAGAGGTATTCTCGTTGGGCCATCTCGGCAAGCTTGAATTTTTGAACCTTGCCGGAATTCGTCATAGGGAACCGGGACACTATCTTATAGAAAGAAGGTGCCTTGCGCTTCTCGACTTTTCCAGCCACGTATCTTGACAGGTCTTCAATGGACAGGCTGCTACCTTCCTTCAGCCTCACCCAGGCTGCGACCTCTTGTCCCTTCTTGGGGTGGGGGAAGCCGAAGACCTGGGCTTCGGAGACCTGGGAGATCTCGTAGATGATTTCTTCCACCTCCGTGGGAATTATCTCCACTCCGTCCCTTTCTATCACATCCCTCAACCGGCCGGTTATACTGACATAACCATCTTCATCCATCTGGCCGAGATCTCCTGTATGAAACCAGCCCTCCCTGTCAATTGCGGAGGCCGTTGCCGCCGGCATCTTGTAGTACTCTTTCATTAGGAGGCCCTTGACACAGATTTCGCCCTGTTTCCCGCGAGGCAAGTCCTTTCCGGTCCTTGGGCATACTATCTTTACCTCGTTACACTCCAGGGGGGTCCCGATCGTCGAAACTCTCTTTTCCAGGGGATCGTTGGGATGGGTCATGGTGATCCAGGAGCATGTCTCGGTAATGCCATAGCCCACGGTTATACCGGACACCCCCAATTCTCCAGTCAGCCTTTTCATAAGTTCCATCGGGCAGGGTGCCCCGCCCAGGATGCCTTTCTTTACGCCTCCCCACCTCTTCTTGTTGAACTCGGGGTGGTCCACCAGGGCGATTATCATGCTTGGAGAACCATATATGGCGGTGCACCTTTCCTTGGATATGGCCTTGAGGATCTTCGCCGGTTCGAATGATAGGCACGGCATCACAATACACGCACCGGTCATGATCGCTGAAAGGGCGACGCACGTATTGCCGAACATGTGGTACAGGGGAATGAAGAGGCACAGCCTGTCGCCCTCCTCCAATCCTTGGCGCTCCGCTGAGGCCATGGACTTGTTGATCAGCCCTAGGTGATCCAGCACCACCCCCTTTGGTTTTCCCGTGGTCCCCGATGTATACATTATTGCAACAGGGCTCTCCGGCAAGATTCCCTTTTCCCTTCTTCTAAGAGCACTGTCATGCATGTCTTCCCCTGCGGCCACCAGCTCTGTCCACGGCGTGGTATCAAGGAAGGACTGTGTCGCTATAACAATGATATGCTCCAGGAAGGGCAAGCCGTCCTTGACTTCCCTGATGAGATCCACGTATTCCGTATCTTCCAACCCCCGTGCCAGCACTACGGCCCTTGCGTCTGACTGCTCCAGGATGTATCCCAGTTCCGCCGGTTTGATCTCCGGGTTGACCGGGACCATTACCGCCCCGATCTTGGCCAGGGCCATCTGTGCCACTATCCACTCAGGGATATTCGGGGCCCACAGGGCCACCCTGTCCCCCTTTTCAATACCCAGACCCATCAGCCCCTTGGCCGCCCTGTTTACCTCCCATGACAGCAGCCCGTAGGTATATCGGGGACCTATCTCCGTATGGATCAGGGCGTCATTATTGGGAAATCTTTCCGAGACCTCGTTGAATACTTCGCCGATGGTTTTCCTTGCGATTTCCATGGCCGGCCTCCCCTTAAATAATTGCGGCGGGAATCCTTTCTAAATAATAGGGCAAACCAATGGATAAATCAACACAGTCTTTTGTCTGAACGGAGAGCCATGGGGAATTGAATATATCCCTGTCTTTTGGTAAAAGAATACCCATGAGTCTCGTAAGCGGAATCGGCATACACATAAACTTCCCCGGCAAGGAGCTTTTCAGCGGCCTTGACTTCCAGGTAGAACCCGGAGACCGTATCGGCCTGGTAGGCCCGAACGGCTCAGGGAAATCCACTATCCTGAAGTTGCTTGCCGGAGAAATGCCACCTGACCGGGGTGAGATCAGGATATCCAGGGGAACGCGTATCGGCTATCTCCCCCAGGATGCCCAGGAGTCACTCTCAGGGCCTCTTCTGGGGGCCCTGCTTGATTCCATCCCGGGAAGGGTGCCCCTCCGCGAAGAACTCCTGGAAATCGAAGAGGCCCTGAAGCAGGCCCCGAACCGACAGGATCAGGTCAAACTTGCGACCCGGCTTGCCAAGCTGCACCAGGAACTGGCAGACCTGGACGCACGATTTCCCAGGCACGTGGCTGAAAGGATATTGGCCGGCCTTGGCTTCGCCCAGGAGGATTTCAAAAAGGATATCACCACCCTTAGCGGAGGGTGGATGATGAGGGCGGCCCTTGGTTGCATCCTTTACCAGGACCCTGACCTCCTTCTCTTGGACGAGCCCACAAATCACCTGGACCTCCCTTCCGTACGCTGGCTGGAAGAGTTCCTCAAGGAGTTTGGAGGCGCCCTCTTGCTCGTCTGTCACGACAGGGACTTCCTCAACCGCCAGGTCAACCGGGTTTTCAGCCTCGAACCCGAAGGCCTGAGGACTTATAGGGGCAATTACGATGCCTATCTCAAGGCCAGGGAAGAGGAGAGAAAGACTCTCGAGGCAAGGGCCAGGAACCAGGAACAGAAGATAAAGGAGGCCAGGAAGTTTATCGAGAGGTTCAAGGCCAAGGCCAGTAAAGCGAGACAGGCCCAGAGCAAGATAAAACTGGTGAAGAAGATCGAGCTCGTCCAGACCCACAAGAAGCCGAAGACCATCCGTTTCTCTTTTCCGGAAGTCCCAAAGAGCGGAAGAGAGGTCCTGGCCCTCAAGGGTAT
>JAFDHB010000141.1 GCA_019308985.1 Deltaproteobacteria bacterium
TTGTCCTCTATTTTTTCGAATACCACTCCAGGTCGCTCTGGACCATTTCCCTGACCAGCTCTTCGAAGGAGATTTCCGGTTGCCAGTTGAGTTCCCTGTGGGCCTTGCTGGCGTCTCCCTGGAGCACATTGACCTCGGACGGCCTAAAGAGTTGATCGTCTATCACCAGATATTCCTCGTAATCCAGCCCAAGATAGTCAAAAGCGGTCTCAAGGAAATCCCTTACAGAACGGGCATTGCCCGACGCTATAACGTAGTCCTCCGGCTCGTCCTGTTGGAGCATGAGCCACATGGCCCTGACGTAATCTCTCGAGTGGCCCCAGTCCCTCTTCGCATCGAGGTTTCCCAAGCGTATCTCACTTTCCAGGCCAAGCTTTATCTTGGCGGCCGATGAGGTTATCTTTCTGGTCACGAATTCCGCCCCCCTTCTTGGGGATTCATGATTGAACAGGATTCCTGATAGGGCGAAGAGGCCGTAGGCTTCCCGGTAGTTCCTGGTCAACTCGAAGCCGGCCAGCTTGGAGATCCCGTAGGGGGATCGGGGATGAAAGGGCGTGTTTTCGTTCTGGGGGGTCTCCTTGGTATTGCCGAACATCTCGCTTGAGGCCGCAAAGTAGAATCTACAATCAGGCGCCTGCCGCTTGATAGCTGATAGGATATAGTGCGTCCCGTTGAGATTCGTATTGATTGTCGAGAACTCGTCTTCGAAGGAATAGGAGACGAAGCTCTGGGCAGCCAGGTGGTAGCACTCATCCGGTTTGAGCTTGGAGACTATCTCAAAAATGGACGCGTAGCTTTCCATGGACGCGCTGTGAATCCGTATCCTGTCCAGGAGGTGCCGTATACGCCACATCCTGGCCTGGGGGTGCTCAATGGCGACCCGCCTCACAATGCCGTGGACTTCATATCCCTTCTCCAGCAGTAACTCCGTCAAGTAACTACCGTCCTGTCCGGTGATTCCCGTGATCAATGCCTTTTTCAAGTTAAATCCCTCCTATAAGGGTCATGATATCAGAAATATGTCCTTCCCAACCGGCCCTTCCGAGCAAGGGCTCCACCCATCTCCGGCCCTTTTCCACCTGCCTCTGGTACACGCCTTCATCTTCCAGGAGTTCAAAGGCCTTGAGCCAGGAAGGGCCATCCTGTGGATCGGCAACCAGGGCATTTCCTCCGGTGGTCTCCACCAGGACCTCGATATCGCTCACAACGCAAGGGACGCCAACGGCCATGGCCTCGAGGGGAGGGTAGCCATAACCTTCTGCCGTAGAGGGCTGGGCAAGGCAGAAAGCGTTCCCCAGGATGAATGGCAGGTCTTTCTCTGAGACCTGCCCGATCCATGCGGCCTTTGATTCAGGATACCTGGATATCCAGAATCGCCTGTATTGGTCAGACACGCCGACCAGGACCAGGGGCCGTTTGAGGCGGCTGGTCTGTTCCAACAGGACCCCGAGGTTCTTGTGGGGCTTTCCATTCCCGAGGACCAGGATATAGCCTGGTTCGAGGGCATGTCGTCCGGTCACCCAGGGGTCTTGGTCCTTCCGGTCCTTGAAATTCGCGCCGATTCCCAGGTGTCTCACCTTTGGATTTCTGCCCGTGAGACCCGTGTATCTCAGGGTCTCTTTCCGGCTCCATTCCGAATCGTACCAGGTGAGGTCGGCCTTCTCGAGGGCCTTGCGGAGCCTCCAGGTATCAAAATAACGCTTGGCTCGCGGCCTGTAAGCTGGGTGAGTGAGGTCAAGGATGTCATGTATGAAATGGGCCGCAGGGCAATTGAACCCAAAAAGGGGAAGCTTGGGATAGGGACTTATCAGGAGGTCTACCGACTTATTGGCCAAACGGGTCAAGGCGAGTTCCGAGAAAAAGAAGGAGGAGGGCAGGGCCGAGAAAGTGATATTGCCCTTGGCCATGAGCTTAGGAGGGACGGCATCCAGAGAGGCGCCGGCAAGGATGATTTCCCCTATCCAATCCACCTCGCTCAGGGCATCGGCCAGGCCAAGGAGGACCCTCCCTATGCCCGTTAGTCTCCCTGGGACGCACTCTCTTGCGTCCATCAAGATTTGTTTGCGATGGCCCTGTGCCCCTTTCACGGTGTCACGACCTCCTCAAACAAACCAACCATACGCCTCACGTGGGTATCCAGAGAGAACAGTTTTGCCCTTTCCCTCGCTGAGCGTACCAAGGTGCTTCTCAGGGTCTTGTTCCTGAGGATTCTCAAGACAGCCCCGGCCACTTCATCGGCACTTCCGGGCTCAACCAATATGCCGTCGATGCCATTGCGGACGATCTCCGGCACTCCGCCGCTCCTTGTCGCCACCACCGGGACCCCGCACATCATGGCCTCCACAAGGACCCTTCCAAAGGGCTCCTTTTCCGACGTCAGGATGAGGATATCGGCTGACCTGTACCAGGGATGCATGTCCTCCACGGGGCCTATCCAATGGATCCTGGCAGAATAGGGTGAGGTGCGAGATTTTTCTCGGAGGTAGTGCCACCAATCAGTCTCTCTCTCATCCCTGGCGCCGATGAAAAAAAGGTGTGCACTCGGTTCGACAGAGGCAATTTTCTCAAATCCCTCCAATGCTATGTCGTGCCTCTTCCATTTTGACACTCGCGAGATCATGAGGATGACCTTCCAGACATTTTCCAGGGCCCCCGGTCTTTTTGGGACGTCTTTGTCAAAGCATTGTGGGTCAATTCCGTTGTATATGACGCTCACCTTTCCCTTGGCATAGGATCTGAAACGCCGGGCACTGGCATGACTATTGGCCACGATTCTCCTGTTTAGCCCTACCAAGAAGAGGTCAAGGAGGGGGTCCGGTTCAGCAATCCGGCAGTGCCACAGGGAAGGGAGGCCAAGGAGCCGCCCTGTTATTCCGCCGTAAAAGGCCGCCCTTGAGCCGTTACAATACAAGAGACAAGGATGAGAGGTGCGGCACATACGGGCAAGGGCCTTGAGGGAACCGATGTTCTCGATGATGTTCCAGGGCCTAATGGGAGGCAGCGGAATGACGGCTGTTTCGATCCCCTTAGCCGCCAGCCTCCGTTTCAACTCGCCATGGGCGGGGACCACAGCATAGGTCTTCCAGGGAGGAGGGAGGTGGGTCAAGAGGTCCAGGAAGGAATATTCCCCTCCGCCAAGCATCGTGCCGTGATTCGATATGGCGAGGACAGTCCTATTCAATGGCGACTCCAGGTCCTTGAAATCCGTCGTATCTTGTCTTCATTTCGGCCTGCCAGTCCTGCCTGAATTTGCCAGCAATTGGCATGTCCCTGCTGTATGAGAAACTTTTCCATGAATTTCCATATGGGCCGTAGTACAAGATGGAAGGGGGCCTGCCACCCATATACGTCTCTACCCCTGTTGATGAGTTCTTGAGCGTCGAGTCGAGCGTAACGCTCCATTTTCTCCAGGTGATGGAAGATGTCTTTGTAAGGTTCGTGCATCAAGTCACCCTTCAAGATGCCAACCTTTCCGTCCAAATGTACTTCTTCATGTACCAGCTTGTCATTGAACCTGGCCCGCCCCCTCCTAAATAGGCGCAGAATGGGCCTGTACCAGCCGCAATAACGCATGGGCCTTCCAAGGAAAATGTTACGGCGGTATATCATGTAGCCATCGTAAGGGGTTTCGACTGATGACAAGAGCGACTCTAAAGAACCCTTCAAGTCTTCTGATACCCATTCGTCGGCGTCCAGGGAGAGGATCCAGTCCCCTGTAGCCTGCTCCACTGCAAATTGCTTCTGGTCTCCAAAGCCATGCATTTCGCGGAAAAGCACCCTGTC
Organism: Deltaproteobacteria bacterium; assembly: GCA_019308985.1. The sequence goes on from JAFDHB010000141.1 coordinate 3,784, forward strand.
TGTGTATTCCCTGGCAATTGAGCAGGTGTTATCCTGACTGCCCGAATCGACCACAATGATTTCATCAGCGAAACGGACAGAATCCAGACAACGCCTGATGTTTCCCTCCTCGTTGAGGGTGATGGCAACAATGCTTAACCTTGTGCGCTCCACGGGTCTTCCCTCGAAGACGTTGATGTTCGGTCTTTGCTCCAGAGCTCTATGATTCTACCCGCGTCGATTGCCAGGTCCATGACAAACTTGACAAGGGGCAAGAGAATGTAAGGCCTGACCGAGATACGTGACTTCTTCCATGGTCCATAGTAGCGAGTATATTGGGAAGTGATGTAACCGAGCATGGCGACAAGCCCGAAGGGGACGGCAAGATCTGGAAAACCAAAGCAGAGCAGGACCAAGACCAGGAGCTTCAAAAAGAGCGAACTCCTGATGAGCCATTGATATTTGGCACTGGTCCAGCCGGTCGCTCGAATGACGTCAATGTCAGCCCGGCCCCGCCTTATGAACCACCTCCAGATAAGGCCCAGCTTCCCCCTGGCCTGGTGGCTGACCATGGCATCGGGGACAAAAAGGCAACGGCCAAGCCTGCAGACCTCTTTGGCAAGGACATAGTCTTCTCCGGTTATTTTGAGGTGGCTCTCGAAACCTCCCACTTTGTCCACTGCCCATCGGCGGTAGGCGCAATTCAATGTGGAAATCTCCCTGGTCTCCACTGTCCTTCCCTCTGCTTCCAGCACCCTCCTTATATTCCCTCCGGGGACTCCGACGATCGCTTCAACCCAACCAACGGAATTGGTGTTCGGGGGGACAGTCACTCCCCCCTGGACGCCAACAACGGAGTGGTCTTCAAAGGGGGCCAAGAGCTTATCCAGCCATTGATCATGGATGAGGCAGTCGTCATCCAGGAACACGAGGATCTCACCCTCGGCATGGGACAGTGCCAGGTTACGCGCGTAGGGAATACCTCTATTGGCTACAGGGTGAGACACATAGTTGACACCCTCTATGGGCAAGGGCTTGTCGGTTTCTTCCACCACGACGATTTCATAGGCGTATTGCGTATCCATGGTCTTCAGGGAATGTATTAATTCCTCCAACTCCTTGCGCCGGTCCCTGGAACACACCAGAATGGATACGAGCCCCTTGTGGTCTTTTGTTCGATCGTCCTTGACATCGCCTGGCAAATTTCCTGTCATGAGACGTCCTTAAACGAGTAAATACGGATATTATAGAAACGATAGGGATAAGGCCTTTGCTCAAGGGTATGCCTGAAGATCTCTTGGTAACATGGACCTTGTCCCTTGTCGTGACTAACCACGAGCAGAATGCTCTTGCCCCGGTCAATGTGTTGCCGGACATCATTTCTCCCGATCGCGAACTCGCCGCACTCCTCGGACAGACCCATCATGGGCAGGTCTGGCCCGTAGAATCTCAGGAGCACGGACATGTATGAGGGATATATATAGACCCTTTCCGGCTCACAGGCCCTGATAGCCCTGCTCGCCTCCTTCCAAGGCTCGTAGGGGACAAGAGAATTATTAAGAAAGGAAAAAAGGGTGACGGCATTTACGAAGAAGAGCAGTCCAATCAACACCGTGGCTAGAGAGGGAAACTCCTTTCTCCTGTGAAATATGGCGGCGGAGATCAGGAGGAGCAGGGCGGGAAGGGAATATATGGCATAGTGGGTCCCGTTGAATATTCGATGAATCTTGAAGGTCCCCAGCCAGTGAAATACCAGAGGAATGAAGACAAGGGCTGAAAGCACGATCACGGAAGGAAGTTCATGCCTGATCTTCCACAAGAAAACCAGGAGAAGCGCAAGAAAAAGAGAGACCGCAAGAATGACAAGCACATGAAGACCCCCTGAAACCGGAGAACCAAGGGAGATGGCCCTGTCACCGCTCAAGAAGTGAAACAATGTAAAGGGGATGATGGCACCGGTGGACCCCTTTTGCGCACCTGCGGCTATCTCGCGGGACATTTGTGTCCAGAGGCCGGGGAGCCACCAGGCCCAGGAAAGGATACTGATCATGGCCCCACAAAGAATAGCCCTGATTCTCGGCCGGAACCTCCAGAAGGCCATGCCCCATATCACGGCGAGATAGAAAAGGGAGGCATAGTGGGTGAGGAAGAGGAGGCCCGAAAGCAACCCCAGAAGAGTGTAGTCTCTCAAGGGTGACGAAGGACGTAGGGAAAACCATTGAAGCAGAATAGTGGCTGATAGCAATTCCACCAGGGGATACATTCTTGCCTGGTGGCTTATCTGGACGGAAAAGGAGTTCATCCCGTAGGCAAGGGCCAAGAACAGGCCCAGTTTCTTGTCCCCTACCTTTGACCCGACGCGGAACATGATGTAAGTGGTCAGGACGCCAATGAGCGCAAAGGGAAATCGGAAGGCCAATTCCCTGGGTGCTGTTAAAGACCTCAAGGCCCGGTAACCGGTCTCGATCCAAAAATGCGAGAACAGGTAAAAGACAGGGGGATGTGCGTCACTTGTAATGGCAGGGGAGAAGGGGGACAGGAGGTCAACAAGAGGATGGTCCGTCACCAGGAAGAATGAGAAGGCCTCGTCAAGGTCCAGATCACGGCTCCCCATCATAAGGGATCTGAAGGTAAAGCTGGCCAAGAGAATGATGACAAGGGATCCTCTTTCCCTGAACCAGACATGTCTTGTCAACGTATCCATATCGCAGGCTTTTCCCCTCAAAAGCATAGGACGCGTTCCTTTACCGAGCCGGCAATCCTCCCTGCGGTAATGGCGGAGGACTTGGCCAGGAGAAGGGCAACCATTTGCCATCTATCGAAAAATCCGGCGTGAAGGTCGCACTTCTTGAGCTTGGCCTTCACGTAGTGGAACAAATAGAGGGAGTAGGGAATCATCAGGAACCACAGGGGCCACCAAAACATGGCGACAAGGACCAAACCAATCGTTCTTTTGTCAGCCCCTTGCAGATCCAGCCACATTCTCAGGGGCCACTTCTCTGACTGATAGTGGAATCTGGGAAGATCAAGGATGACCATTCTCTCAAAGTGCCTCTTTAGAAGCACTCCATGGTTTTTTCCGAACCCAAAGCCCTGACGCCAGGTGGCGGCCAGGGTGTTTCTGTGTTGGTGGAATACCACCGCTTCCGGCGCGTAATAGATGTAATACCCTGCCCTGTAGAGGCGGGCGCAGAGGTCGTAGTCCTCCGAGGTCTCAAGGCTCTCATCAAAGCCTTTTACGGATTCAAGGACATCTTTTCTCGCGGAGAAATTCGCGGTGGGGAATCCGCCCCTTACTAGGGTGAACTCCTTGTAGATCTCCCCTTCAGAAGGACCGGTCAGGGTGAACAATGAATGGAATTTTTCCGCAGCGGACTTTGGCTGGAATCCCACCACCCTTCCAGCCACGGCACCGATTTCATCCGAAGAGTAACCGTCCCTCAGTCGTTTCAACCAATGCCGGTCCGGGATACAGTCCGAGTCTGTAAAGGCTATGACATCACAGCTCGCCTCCCTGATGGCCCTGTTCCTTGCCGCCGAAGGCCCCTGCATCTTTTCTTGGAGGAGAATGATGTTCAGGTCGGGGTTCTGGACCATGAAGTCCCTGACCAATTCGGCGGATCTGTCCGTGGAGTTGTTGTCCACAAGTATGATTTCTCCAGGAAGTTGGTCCTGCTCGGAAAGGGCGCCCAAGCAGGCCAAGAGGGTCTTTTCAGCGTTGTAAAAGGGAACAGCGACTGTTATTTCCATGACTCACCGCCAAGATTTCTTATCCGAGTGGGAAAGCTCCCACATCTTCATGTGCAGCAGGAGATTGAAGACAGCGAGGAGGGCAGAAAGGAAAAGCCCAAGGGAGCCATCCCTGTATCCCTTCAGCCGGAAATATCGGAAAACAAATATCCTCAGGGGGGAGAAGAAGGCCTTGAGAGGACTGAACCTCTCACCCCCTTCGAACTTCTTTCGGGCTTCCAGGGTGGTATAAAGATTGTTCTTTGCGATGAATTGTTCCAGGGTGTCCGAGTTGTAGTGTTGGAAAGGGGTCCTGAGATAGCCTACGGATCCGTCGATTTTCACTTTTTCATGTATTGGGCTCGAGAACCTCGCCTTCTCCCTTTTGAACAACCTGAGGAGATAGTTCTGTCCCCAGGTATACCTCACGGGCTGGTTAAAAAGGAAGCTCTCCATGGGTATATAGAAGCCCACATGGGGGCCGGGATCTTCTATCGTCCGAAGGATTTCCTCCTGCAAGGCCGGTCCTACGATCTCGTCCGCATCTATGGACAGGATCCATTCCCCCGTGGCCTTTTCCAGGGCATAGTTCCTCTGATTCTGGAAGTTATCAAACGGCCTTTGGTAGATATGGCTCGTGTATGATCGACATATCTCTACGGTATTGTCTGAACTGTAGGAGTCCACGACTATGATCTCGTCGGTCCACAGGATGCTTTGCAGACACCTTTCTATAGTCTTTTCTTCATCCTTTGTTATGATGATGGCAGACAGGCGATGCATTGCCAAACACATTCTCCCTTTCCCTATCCCCTACTGAAGTTTTCCCCGCCCAAACTCTGTAGAGGAGCCGGATTCATTCGTGTCCCATAAACCGGTACCGCCCACGAACAAAATCCCTTATTGCCAATATTCTCCTGGTCAGATCAAGGTTAATGAACGTATCGACTATATCAGCCAGAAAAAGGATGTTCTGGTATCTCGTGATATCTTTCAAGAGTGCTCTTAGGAAAAGCTTTCTTGCTTTCTTGAAATTCCCTCTCTTTCTGTAATGGAGTCCGACGCGTTGCAAGTAAAAACTCATGATTTCTCTTTCTTTCCTAAGAATCTTCACGGGCAAATTGGATGACCGAAAAAAGGCTGTGTACATTTCTAGGCTTTCGAGATCAAAATCAATGGCCTTTGTTGAAGTCTTTGTTTTTGGATGCGTTCTCAGTTTCGCCAACGGAACCGAAATATGCATTATGTGGTAGCTGAGGGCGACCCTTATGAAAAACTCCAGGTCAAACACGTAGTGCATATCCTCGTTAAGAAATCCGATACCATCCAGAACGGATTTTTTCCAAAAGCACGCAGGCTGGGGACACCGCAACCTTCCAAATAACTCGCCAAAATCCAGAGCACTCTGGGAAGAAATTCTATCAAGGACACCCCCTTTTTCATCGATTGTGATGAGATCGCCGTAAAGAAACATTACAGTCGGATCCCGATTGAAATTGGAGACGACAGTTTCGAATGAACGGGAAAGGTAAAGATCGTCCGAGTTGATCCAGGCCAAAATGTCTCCCGTTGCCCGCTTGAAGCCCTTGTTGATGGCGTGTGACTGCCCCCTATCGGGGGCGCTCTCCCAGTAGGTGATCCAACTTTCGTATTTCCTGATGATGTCGAGCGTGTCATCGCTCGAGCCTCCGTCAATAATGAAGTACTCCAAATCAGGATAACCCTGGAGCAATACCGATCGGATGGTCTCTTCAATGAAAAGCCCCTGGTTGAAGCTGGGCGTGACTATAGATATTTTGGGCCATGGCGTTCCGTCCGGCATGCGCTCAGGAACCGGCGGTGCTTCGACGGTCCACGGCCACCCGCTCTTTCCAGCGGGGGGTGGTGACAACTCTGTCAATCTTGGACACCGCATTCACTCATTCCATAATGTATCAATCTATTCTGATTTCATGACCACGAAGACATGATCCCGCCACAAGCGTGTGGTGGGCGCCTCAGGCCATTTCTTTACCTTAGAGAAGGGATAGGTCACAGACAACAGTCTGTACAGCAGACCGTATTTGCGACATTTCTTTGCTGACCAGAAAGCAAGGCATTGTGATAGCTGACGCCATCGCTCAAGAATGCTGCCTTCAAAATGGGAAAACTTCTCAAGCATAACAATCCTGAGATCAAGTTGGCTCGCCATCCACTTAAACCATTTCAGATTAAAGAAACTGACATGCTCGGTAAAGTAGTACCAATAATCCGTCCTCATCAATCGCCAGGGCAATGCGTCAGTATTTCCAGTGGATAATGCTATTAAGCCTCCTCTATTCAAAAGGCTCGAGAGCTTCTGCATAGCATGAAAAGGAAACAGAAGGTGCTCGACGACGTCCAGGAGAACAATCAAATCGAACTTGATTTCTTCGCCATCCAGCTCCTCCAAGGATCTTGCAATGATGATTATTCCCTTCTCCTCTGCGAGTCTGCGCGCAGAGTCGGAAGGCTCTATCCCGTATTTTTTGTACCTACTGGGGAGCATTCCCAACAGATCGCCACAAAAACAACCTACATCCAGAACGTTTCCGAAGGGGACGAGGCGCTCAACCAGCTTTAGGGTCAAGAGAAAATCCTTCCGTTTTTGCGAATACTGCCAATTGGTTATGGATACCTTTGAATAAGCCTCATAAAGCTCCTTTGGCGAAGCATATGGACGACGGAACAAGAGGCCACAATTCTGGCATTTGAACAGGCTGCTGTCTTTCTTTAAAGTTATTATGCCCTTATTTTCCTTGAGCTTACCCAGACATAAGGTCTTTGTGTTTTCGCACGCAGGGCAAGGGTGTGGTGTCACAACCGTGTCCCTCCGACTGGCTCCCAGGGCATTAATATTCGTCACCGGCAGAATCGCTATAACCAAAAAGCCGCATGGTCCTCGAATGATATCGCCAGAAGAGTCTGTGCAAATCTTCTGGCATCTCTTCTTTCCAGGCCCCGGCTTTACCTTTCCTGAAGAATTGAGGCCACTTTTTGTGTAGTTCCTTGAAGCTGGGAAGCCTTTTGCTGATTGGCTCAATTCTTAGATTGAGTGCTCCCAGGGTCTCTTGTACCTTCAGAATGGGGTTCGCTACCAGATCCTCGTATCGAAGCACGATCGTAATGCCATCGGCCCTGTTCACAGTCCAGGCGAGGACGTTATTGCTCCAGCCTCCAAAGTTCTGCGTCTCGGTAATAAGGTTACGAAGAGTCCTCCGGAAGTTCGTTATCCCGATGATCCGCTTCAGGCGATTGGTCAGGGTTTTTTCGCGATTGAAGGACAATATGTACCTCGCATAAGATACCAATACATCTCTTCCATCTCGAACAATATAGACCGCAGCACTGTTGTCGCAAGGGAAATCATGAGTCTTCACAAAACAAATGTCAGGATCGGTGTATAGCTCTTCCACGGGAGCGGGCAAGGACTCGTGACCAACCGCAGAAGTCGCTCCTATCTGACTAAACAAGGGGTCATCATATATGGAATAGGTTTTTAAGCCGTACAGTTTGTTGATCAGTATTCTGAAGAATGTATTGCCAGAGCGGGGATATGATGCCAACCAAATAATCATTCTCAAACTCGCTCTCCATCTTCTGTCGTGGCTGAGTTCCCTGCTTCCACCGAAAAGGTGATCGGTAAGGGGATTATTCCATAATGCCTCTCTTCGAAATAAGTTCCGGTGGAAAAGACGTCGATGGGGGGTATTGTGATCACGGCAGCTTCATCTATCCTGAGCAGATATTCAACTCTGGGCTTTGAAAGCCAGATCCCTAGCACGTAATCTCCTCCAGCCAGAAACCTGGTAATGTCCTCACACTCAAAAAGACAAAGGCAGCGTCCTTGGACTTCCTCGATAACGTAGTTCGTCACAGATGGTGCCAAGATGCATACGGGTGTCCCCCGGATCGAAGTAACGGAGAGGCCAACGCCGATATTGCGCACAGTGCGCTCGGAATCTATCTCGATCTTCACCCTTAAATCATATTCTTGGCCCTCTCTCTCCTCAAGGTCCGCTAAACAACTGCGGACGGATATGCCTAACTCTTCATTGTTTACAGGAAATGGGGTCCCTTTGGAGCCCATTGTTCCATTCATTACCTCTTCCATATAAGCTTGAATGACTTCATCAACCCTCCCAGATCTATAAATTCTCCCTTTTTCCAAGAGTATTGCACTATCGCAAAGCGCTTGAATGGCAGCTAAATTGTGGCTGACGAACAGGACTGTGCGTCCTTCCCTGGACACATCTCCCATCTTCCCAAGGCATTTCTTTTGAAAGGCCGCGTCTCCCACTGCAAGGACTTCGTCCACAAGGAGGATCTCGGGCTCGAGGTGGGCTGCCACGGCGAAGGCCAGCCGCATGTACATCCCGCTTGAGTATCGCTTGACCGGTGTGTCCACGAATTTCTCGAGCTCGGCAAAGGCAATGATTTCATCGAATTTCCTCGTGACTTCCCATCGGTCCATCCCGAGAATAGCGCCGTAGAGATAAACGTTTTCATGTCCGGTCAACTCGGGGTGAAAGCCTGTTCCCACTTCGAGGAGGGAACCAACCCGGCCCTTCAATTCGACTCTTCCCGTGGTAGGTTCCGTGATCTTTGAAAGGACTTTCAGCAATGTGCTTTTGCCGGCACCGTTCCTCCCGATTATCCCCACGACTTCCCCTTGTTTCACGTCGAAGGAGACGTCTTTCAGTGCCCAGATAGTTTCCTCGGAAGATGACGGTTGACCGACGACCGATGACCGCGTGGATGCCTCACCGAAGTGCATTCTGCTGAGTACACTCCTCCCCGCTCGCCCGATGCGGGTGAAGGGGGCCTTGGCAGATTCTATCAGGGTTTCCCGGAAGGTCTTGTATCCTTCCTTGGCCCCAATCCGGTACCGCTTGCTCAGGTCTATGACTCTAATAGCCCCGCCGATCATGCTTTGCGGGCAGATGCCCGTGCTAAAACGTTCCAAGTCAACCATATCTGTGTCCTTTTCCTCTGCCACCAGGACTAGCCTTCCTTTAGTTCTTGCTCTTTATCGATCTTCTGAAGGCCGTTAGTTTGGCGAAGAGTTTTTGGCTAAACTCATATATGGCCTGAACGGTTTCATTGTCGACATAATTTCGGCGTTCCAGTATTTTCAGACAGGCAACCGTTTCAATCAGTGATCGCAGTGCCATGCCTAGAAACCGATTCTGTTCTGCATCGCTCTGGCCAGTAGAACCTTCAGCAATGTTTAATGAAATGGATGTGGACGATCTAATGATTTGAGAAGCCAAATTATATTTTTCAAGCTCCGGCAGTTTTTCGGCGATCTCATAAATCCTATCAGCAAACTCAATTGATAGGTTCCACACCTCTAGCTTTTCAAATTTGTACAAGACCAATCTTTTTCCTCACTCATTAGTCAACCGTCATCGGTCGTAGGTCTGCGGTCGTTAGACTACATCCGCGAATACCCTTTCCATCCTTCTGAAATAGAACAGGCCGCTGCTGAGGATGAGGAGTATGATGAGGATGGAAACCCCCAAAAGGAACCAGTCAACGGGCTGGTGCCCGAGAATCGAAGCCCTGTAGGCCTTTATTATCCCGCCCATTGGGTTGAGGGCCAGTAGCCACCTGTATTTCTCCCTGACCATGCTGACAGGGTATATGACAGGCGAAACAAACATCCAGAGCTGTATCAGGAAGGGGATCACATATCTTATGTCCCTATATTGGACGTTAAGGGCCGAGAGCCATAGGCCTGCGCCAAGGGCACTCAGGAAGGTAAATCCGACCAGCAGAGGGAAGAGGAAAATCCCAGCGAGTCCAGGCACGAAGTGGTAATGAAACATGAGTACGCCCAGGACAATCATGGCTATAAAGAAGTCAAGGAGCCCTGCCAGTGACGCGGAAGCAGGAATTATGAGGCGCGGGAAGTAGACCTTGGTAATGAGATTGGCGCTCCCAACAAGGCTGTTTCCCGAAGCGGCAACCGAGTTGGCAAAATAGGTCCATGGTAGAAGGCCCGCATAGACAAAGATAGGGTAGGGCATCCCTTCTGAGGGGATCTTGGCCAAGCGACCAAAAAACAGAGTAAATACGATCATGGTAAAGGCCGGCTGGATGATGGCCCAGAGGCCTCCGAGCACCGTCTGTTTGTAGCGGACCTTGATGTCTCTCTTGGTCATGAAGTAGAGGAGCTCTCGGTAAAGCCATATTTCCTTGAGGTCTATGGGCACCCAGCCCTTCTTTGGTTCAATGATCGTTACATGTCCATCTGTTTCCATCTCAAAGCCCCTCTCTGTTCCTGCGGGCAATAGAAAAAGCGGGAAGGTTCCCAATAAAAAAGGCGCATCCCCTTGTCGAAGAAGGGATACGCTGGAAAATAGTGTTAGTTACAGATTCAAATAAGATTAGGGGTTTGTCTTTACCGTGTCCCATGCCGAGCTCTTAGATTATGTTCAAGACCTCCCTTTCGAATTATTGGCTATCGGATCCCAGCCCTCTAGCCATCAGGGTTCGTTCCATCCGGCCAGTCTCCCCTCCTTGTCAAAGGATACATACCCCCCGTATATGTTTGGGTAATACCAGAGGGTAATGGCACCCCGGATAATCTTGCTGGGTTCACCGAGGATCGACTTCACCTGTGATTCTCCCATACCGACCCTCAGTTTTCGCCAGTTCTTTTTGCTCTGCCATCCAAGGGCAGCCCCGATGGCTTCTTCCCGTGACCTGTTACACTCTTCCAGGAGGTCTTCGAGCAGTTTGACCCTTTGCTCAAGTTCTTCGACCTTTTCTTTCAGGACTTGAGCGTCGTCCCCCCGGGCAGGATTCACAGGAAGCGCAAAGACTAACAAAGGGATTGTTCCCATAATAAGTAGAAAAAAGAGTTCTCGTGTTTTCATGTCCAGTACCTTCTGAATGGTTTTCGTAATCCTCACACGCATCAATCAAGAAACGGTTTGGATAGAGGATTAAGTTAATTTGATAAATTTTAAACAAAAATATCACAAAATTCCTATGATTGCAATAACAAAAAAGGCCCCAGCCGGTTTGGGAGTATTGGCGGAAAGTACGAGGTACCCCTTGTCTCACTGCATGGGGTAGCGTCTTCTGGACAATAATACGGGCACCCCCCTTTTGTTGTCGCAGCAATTTCTAGTTCCGATAAATCGCAAGGCGGGCCTTGCTCCTACCGGTATGGGATTCGCCGTCCACTGTTGTAGGAGCAACTTCTAGTTGCGATTGTCATCCGTACTTATCTCGAAAAGGCATTTCCCCCTCTGATTCCACTGATCGGAGTCCCTCGGCACAAGGGTCCAGAAAGGGCTTGACAATGCGAAGCGTTGAATTAAAATTACCAAAAAGGCATATAGTTCTAATGCTGGAGGAAACACCGCTATCTTTGAAAGCGGGCTTCAAGCTTTTGAATGTTTCTAGAGGGGCCAAAATGTGGCAAAAAAAGATCGCTTTTTTGTTTGGAATGTTGAACATACGAGGTGGCGCTGGCCTGTTGCGAGAAAGTGCAGCAAATGAGCGAATGAAGTATTGTCTGCGATAAAATAGCTAGATCGGAATATAAAAATCTGTTGAAGAGGCTCGATCGTGTTGCTGGAGGGTTACAAAAAAGAGATCTTTCGGCCGGAGTGCAATCCCAGCTTCCAGTCTCTCCATTGCATTGCATACCTGGACCAGGACATTGGTGAGGTGCTCCCGTACCTCAACAGCGTTCTGGGGGGCTTCGAGTATCTCAAGGATCCCCCTGCGGTCACTTTCAAGGCCCATGGAAAGATCATTACGGTCCATTCGAGGAAGATCGCGATCAACGCCCTGAGAGATGAGGAGGAGGCGGACAGGATCCTGGAGTGGCTCAAGCGGGAGATCAACGGGGCCTGGGAAAAGCGACATGAGATTCAGCCCAGTTATGAGGGCGCCCCAAGGCCCAAAATCTTCGAGATTTTGAAGTTGCTTCTCAGGACCAATTGCAGGCAGTGTGGACAGCCTACCTGCATGGTGTTCGCAAGCCTGGTAGCCCAAGGTGCCAAAACCGCAGACGATTGCCCGGAATTAGACAAAGAGGCCCGTCAAGGGCTTGACAACTACATGGCCCAATTCCAAACAGATGCCTAAGTGTAGCGTTCGAAATTACTGAGTTTCATTCAAGGAGGGAAAGTATGGCAATGGAAGCGGAGACGACCAAACAAGGGAGGGGATTGGGATTTTTTTGAAAGGTATCTCTATGTGTGGGTGATTCTGTGTATACTGGCTGGTATATTGCTTGGCAAGGTGGCTCCCGGTGTGGCAAGATACCTGGACAGCTTGGCCATCTATGTGGGTGAGGCCCCGGTGGTTTCCATTCCCATTGCGGTGTGCCTGTTTTTCATGATGTATCCGATAATGGTGAAAATTGATTTTGCGGAGGTCGTCAAGGCCGGCAAAAGCGGAAAGCCGGTCTTGCTCACACTCTTCCTCAACTGGGCCCTCAAGCCCTTCACGATGTATGCCATCGCCACATTCTTTCTCGGGACTGTCTTTTATGGTCTTATCGGGCTCGAGGCTGTGGACCACGTTAAGATGCCCTTTGGCCTCGATTTGCCGGTGGGCGCGGCGTACGGTGCAGGCAAGGTCATTATGTCCAACGGGCTCAAGGTCCTGGAAGTACCTTTGTGGCGAAGTTACCTGGCAGGCTGCATTCTGCTGGGGATCGCGCCTTGTACGGCCATGGTGCTGGTCTGGGGCTTTCTTGCCAGGGGAAACGACGGGCTGACTCTCGTCATGGTGGCAATCAACTCGCTTACCATGTTGGTTCTTTACGGGGTGCTGGGCGGATTTTTGCTGGGTGTAGGCAGGCTGCCGGTCCCGTGGCAGGCCCTGGTTCTCTCCATAGGGATCTACGTGGCACTCCCACTTGTTGCAGGTTATATCTCAAGAAGGGCGATCATCAATGCCAAGGGAGAAGAGTGGTTCAAGGAGAAGTTTCTCCATATTCTGACTCCGATCACTATCATTGCCCTGCTGATTACACTGGTGCTGTTGTTCAGTTTCAAGGGTGAAGTCATCGTGGCCAATCCCCTGACCATCCTGTGGATCGCGATACCCTTGTTTATTCAGACCAATCTGATTTACTGGCTCGGTTACGGTCTGGCCCGATGGCTGAAGCTCGACTACAAGGACGCAGCGCCGGAGGCCATGATCGGTGCATCCAACCACTTCGAGGTGGCCATTGCCACGGCCACGATGTTGTTCGGGCTTTCATCGGGGGCGGCCCTTGCAACCGTTGTCGGGGTCCTCATCGAGGTGCCGGTTATGCTCATGCTGGTCAAAATCTGCCTCAGGACCCCCCACTGGTTCAAGCCTGCGGCCGCAGCCGCATGAGGTTGGGTGCAACCATTGAGTGAAGAGGGGCTAAATGGGCAAGAAAGTCAAGATCTTGTTCCTATGCACCGGCAATTCTTTCAGGAGCCACATGGCAGAGGCATGGGCGAGACACCTGAAAGGTAATGTGCTGGAGGCCCATTCAGCAGGAGTGAATCCGAAGGGTGTGGATCCAAGGACAAGGAGGGGTAGTAGCTTTACAGGCTGTTGCCCAAAGCCTGATCAACCGCGATCAATGGTCCCTGGGGGTCTTTTCTCAAGGCTCAATATCGCTCCTGAGCTGTTCCCACGCCCCCATTGTCCTCATAGCTCATAGGGGTTCCTCAATAGGGGCGAGAGGTGGAGGCTCCGGTGAAGATGATCTCTTGGGGAGCTACTGTGGCCTTCTATTAACTGTTTATGCCTTGTAAGTGCCTGGAAGGAATTTGATTGAGCCTTGAGAAAAGACCTCCAGGGACCACAACAGCAAATATCATAAGCGCTATTTTCTTTTGGCATAAATGGGTGGAGCGGAAAAGATTTGGGCAACAGCCTGTCTAGGTTTGATATATCCATAGGTGGGGTTATGCGTATCTAGGAAAGGAATAACGCTGATGAAAGAGCGAAGCAAGGTGCTGATTATTGCACTGACATTTGTAGCCGCCTACTACATACCCTGGTCTAATCCGACCATTCGGCGATCGGGACTCGAGGCCTTTATGATGCTCCAGGAGTATGCCAGGGAACACGTGCTGACCTGTCTGATACCCGCCTTTTTTATTGCCGGAGCCATAGCCGTGTTTGTCTCTCAGGCATCCGTGTTGAAGTATTTCGGGGCCCAGGCACACAAGGTCGTTTCTTATTCAGTAGCTTCGGTCTCGGGGGCTGTCCTTGCGGTGTGTTCGTGCACCGTACTCCCGTTATTTGCGGGGATCTATACCCGCGGAGCCGGAATCGGTCCGGCCACGGCATTCCTCTATTCGGGCCCGGCCATCAATGTGCTGGCCATCGTGCTGACAGCCAGGATCCTGGGGTGGCAACTGGGGCTCGCCCGCGCAATTGGGGCCGTTGTGTTTGCTGTCCTGACAGGGCTTCTCATGGCCTTCTTCTTCAGAAAAGATGACGCAGCAAGGACCGCCGGCCAAATCTACCTGCCGGATGAAGGAGAGAAAGGCAGGACCCTCACCCAGGAGGCCCTTTTTATGCTGATACTGGTCCTGATCCTGATCTTCGCGGCATTCGCAAAACCGGCCCCAGGGTCCACCGGCCTCTGGGCTACGATCTTTTCGGCCAAATGGTATATCACGGCGGGACTTCTAGTCATCCTGGGTTTTATGCTCAAGAGCTGGTTTGATAAGGAGGAAAGGGTGACCTGGGCTCACTCGACCTGGGGGTTTATGAAACAGATCTTTCCACTCCTGGGAGCTGGCGTGCTCGTGGCAGGGTTCATGCTGGGGCGTCCAGGTCATTCCGCCCTGATCCCCGAACATTACATCCAGTCACTGGTAGGGGGCAATTCCCTCTGGGCCAATCTCTTTGCATCGGTTTCCGGTGCGTTGATGTACTTCGCAACATTGACGGAGGTGCCCATTCTTCAGGGACTTTTGGGCGCGGGGATGGGCAAGGGACCTGCTTTGAGCCTTCTTCTTGCAGGGCCTGCCCTGTCCCTTCCCAACATGCTGGTGATAGGCGGGGTCATGGGTGTTAAGAAGACGGCGGCATTTTGCACGATCATCGTGATCCTGTCTGCCGTGGCCGGCATGACCTATGGGTCGATAGCGGGATAAGAGATTCACCACCGCCAAGGCGCCAAGCGCGCAGAGTTCCCTTGACGTCCTTTGCGCCTTGGCGGTGAACATAAAAGGAGGTTGAGGTGTCACAGGATGATATTACTCAAGTAAAGGTGGGTGGTACCCCTGTAGGCATCATAGGCCTCGAGGCGGCCCTCGAAGAGGTGGCCGAGGACTGCGGCAACAGCTCGGATGAGGAGATTCAGGAACAACTCCTAAGGAGTCGTTAAAAAATAACTGTAACATCTATCATCCCCGCGGTGAAATTGTGTAGTTCCATTCACCATGGAATTTGTGGGGAGTAATTTGAAGTTTTTTCATGTCTTGATCTGTAACCTTTAGCCCTTTTGGATATTTGTTGAGATCAAGTTCACATTGAACTCTTAGCCCTGACTTTGTGCGGGTGGAGGCGATAAGGTTG
>JAFDHB010000142.1 GCA_019308985.1 Deltaproteobacteria bacterium
CAAGGGGAAGGACATGGGATATATCCTCGGCTTTGAGGTGATAGACAGGGATAGCCTTTCGGAAGTGGGCGGAAAAAACGCCAGCCTCGGGGAGATGATCAAAGCGGGCATCAGGGTTCCGCGCGGTTTTGCGGTTACCACAAAGTGCTACTTGGACTTTATCACGAAATCAGGCATTCGCGACAGGATGTATGATGCCCTGGCAGACATAACGTCTGACGATGTAAAGGCCCTGGATCGAGCAGCCGATGCAATTCGGAAGTTGATCCACACAACTCCTATGTCTAATGAGACCGAGAATGCCATCACATCTGGATACGAGCGCCTCTGCGAGCAATACCGGACAGATGACCTGGCGGTTGCCGTTCGCTCCAGTGCCACTGCGGAAGATCTCCCCACAGCCAGTTTCGCGGGACAGCAGGAGACCTATCTCTGGATCCGGGGCGTTGAAGGGCCAAGGGAGAGCGTTCGGAAGTGTTGGTCCAGCCTCTTTACGCCCCGGGCGATCAGTTACAGGATCAAGAACGATTTTCCCCATGAAAAGGTCCTGATCAGCGTGGGCGTTCAGAAGATGGTGAATTCCAAGGCTGCGGGAGTGATGTTCACGATCAACCCCACGAACGGAGACCCTTCCAAGGTGGTCATTGAGGGGAGTTGGGGCCTGGGGGAAACTGTTGTGTCCGGGTCGGTGAACCCGGACAAGTTTGTGGTGGACAAGGTCGTCATGGAAATCAGTGAAAGGACGATCTCCTGTAAAGATATCGAGTGCACCTTTGACCCTGATCGAGGGGCTGTCGTGGAAGCCGAGGTGGATCAGGACAGGAGGAATGCCTGCTGCCTTGAGCTTGAAGAAATCAAGACCCTTGTAAGGATGGGAAAGGAAATAGAGGATCATTACGGTTATGCCATGGATATCGAATGGGCCATAGACAAGGATCTGCCTTTTCCGGAGAACATATTTATCGTTCAAGCTCGACCAGAGACCGTGTGGAGCCAGAGGAAGGCAGGATCTGTCATCGGAAGAAAGACGGGAAGACAGTTATTGCTGGAGCAGGCCATGAAAAGAATAAAGATACCCTGACGGGCCGATGATCAAGGTATTTCATTTTGAAGGCATTTTACCGGCATTGGGAGAGAGCTCGACAAGATCCGTGTTATCCAAGGGGGTCGCAGATCTTGCGAGAGGACCATATAATCCTAGTTAGGAGGCTTAAGAACTGATGAAAAGCATGAGAGACTTTATCGAACAGGCAGAAGCGGAAGGGATGCTCCATAGAATCAAGGCCGAGGTGGACTGGGACCTGGAGTTATCGCACATCGCGAAACTCAATGAGGAAAACCAGGGCCCTGCGCTCCTGTTCGAAAACGTGAAGGGCTATGATTCCCCGGTCATAACGAGCGTGTGCACAACGACTCAGAGGCTGGCCCTGATCCTTGGCGCCCCGAGGGATTCAACCCTCGTGGACCTGATGCGGTTGTGGGTCGAGAAAAACGAGAACAAGATCCCTCCAAAATGGGTCGGCTCCGGACCGTGCAAAGAGAATATCATGGCGGGAGATGAAATCGACCTTTTCAGGTTTCCTGTACCCAAATTCTACCCCATGGACGGCGGCAGGTTCTTTGGGACAGCACACTTTGTCATAACAAAAGACCCTGACACGGGTTGGGTCAACCTGGGGACCTACAGGCTACAACTACTGGACAAGAACCATCTGGGGACCCAGTTCATAAAAGGAAAGCACTCGGACATCATGTTGAAGAAGTACCAGGCCATGGGAAAACCCATGCCCGTGTGCGCCGTTGTGGGATGCGATCCTTTGTTGTTCCTCATGGGTGCGGCCAGGGTGTCTGCCTTTGAATCGGAATACGATCTCGCAGGATCAATCCGGGGAGAGCCCATAGAGGTCGTCAAGGCAGAGACAAATGACCTGCCGGTGCCAGCCACTGCTGAGATCGTGGTTGAAGGAGAAGTGGATCCCGAGAAGTTCATGGATGAAGGACCCTTTGGCGAGTACACGGGGTATTATTCGGGGGTAGGAACAGATCCTCGTAACTATATTGATGTTAAATGTGTGACCTATCGGAGCAACCCCGTATTTTGGGGGACAACGGTCGGCAGGGCAGTGACAGATACCCATATGACCATGGCCCTAACCTATGGATCGACCCTCTGGCAACAACTGGTTGCCATGAAGATCCCCGGGATCAAGGCCATATACTGCCCCCCGGAGGGGTCGGGGCGGATGCTTGCGATCATATCGGTCAAACAGATGTATCCAGGCCATGCGGATCAGGTCCTGACGGCGGCCATATCCACGGAAATGGGGGCCTACGGGCTAAAGACCGTCATCGTAGTGGATGATGATATCGACCCCTGGGACATCCCGAGGGTCATGTGGGCCTTGAGCTTCAGGTTCCAGCCAAACCGCTCACAGGTCATAAAGAGGGGCAGGTCCACTCCCCTGGATCCGTCACTCCCAATAGGCCAAAGGGACATAACGGGAAGGCTTCTCCTGGATGCGACCATACCCTATGACTGGAAAGAGAAACCTATTCCCATAGAGCTCGATAAGGACATAGTCAAGAAGGTGGAAGCAAGGTGGTCGGAGCTCGGGTTGTAAGGGCCTTTGATCGGGACCCTCCCCGGGGCGAGCACGCAGAGACAATCTCTTTGGGCCCTTTCCGTAACCCCAGGGGAATTGTTGGGGAGGATGGGTTATGGGTCGCAGCCTTGGGGAGATTGGTCGGCCTCCTACTAAGGCCTTGGAGTGAGGCAACCATGCTGCCGTCTCCAAAGATGAAATGATTTGACCGGCTGCCTTTCAAGGGGCGAATGGGATAAACAGGGAATCCTTGGCGTGATAAGAAGATGGGGGCAGGGGCCGGCTTTTACCGTGCCCCCATAATACTGGATGATCTCTTGGAAGATAAGAAGGTCCTCATCGTAGACGATGAGCTTGATGTCTTGGAGATTTTGGAAGAGTTGCTCTCTCTGTGTCGCGTTGACAAGGCATCCACCTACGATCAGGCACGGCAACTCCTGGAATCCAATACCTATGATTTGGCCATTCTGGATATCATGGGTGTCGACGGTTACAGGCTCTTGGAATTGGCCAAGAAGAAGGGCATAACAACAGTGATGCTGACAGCCCACGCCTTTACCCCGAATGACCTGGTTAGATCTATCGAGGAAGGGGCGGATTGCTACCTTCCCAAGGAAGAGATGAAGAACATAAGGTCTTTCTTGGTCGATGTCCTCAAAGCCAAGAAGGAGCGGCGCAATCCCTGGGCATCCTGGAATGAGAGATTGCCCTCGTCTTATTTTGAGAGGAGATGGGGAGCTGCCTGGCAGGACAAGGACAAGGAATTCTGGGAAAGATTCAGAGCAAGCATCAAGGCGAGAAAGTCCTAGGCTTTTCGGGCAGGCAATTTGGTCCCGGAGATGTGTGGGATGCCCGCGAGACATCGTTTTCTGAGCTCGGACAACTTGCAAAAGGGGAGTAGCGTAATGGGTATTGCAGTCATCGGTATGCTCGATGAAAGGGAGACAGCCTTGAGGCTGATAAAGGAGAGAATCGAAGCAAGAGGGCACAAGCCCCTGTTGATAGACATCAGCATTGGCACAGGGGCCATTGACTACCGCTTGAAGCCGGATATTGGTTGTGAAGAGGTCGCACTGGCAGGGGGAATCACCAGGGAGCAGATAGATGAAATCCTCCTGAAGGACAGGAACAGGGTGACCTCTGCCATGGCCGAAGGTCTGGGCCAGACCCTTCAGGAATTACACGGCAGGGGAGAGCTTGAAGGGATCATTGCTGTGGGAGGTATGACCGGGACATTCATCTCTCTTTCGGCAATGAGGCCACTGCCCTTTGGTCTGCCGAAGTTGATGATCTCGAGCGTGGCAGCCATGCCAGCCTATGCGAAGACCCTGTCGGAATTTTTCGGGGTCAGGGACATAACGGTCATGCACAGCGTCGTGGACACCGTGGGCCTGAATCCCCTGGTAAGGAGTCTCATGCTGAATGGGGCCGGCGCCATATGTGGTATGGTCGAGGAACACGCACACATTCGAAAAGAGGAAAGGCCCTCCATAGCCATTACAGAGTTCGGCTTCTGTGATAAAGGCGCCCACTATGTGAGGGAGATGCTGGAGGCGGAATATGATGTCATTTCCTTCCACGCCACGGGATTGGGCGAAAAGGCGGCCGTAGACCTGGTCGGCCAAGGCCTTTTCGAGGCCTTCATAGATCTGGTACCGGCCGGGTTCAGTGAATATCTGCTGGGAGGAAACAGGGCGGCGGGACCCAATCGGCTTGATGCCGGGTGCAAGGTGGGCAAACCTTATGTCCTGAGCCCCTGCGGATTTGACATGATTAGCTGCGGGCCGATTCAGAGGAGAGACAAGGGAGACGAGCTCTGGGAGTCACGAAAGTTGGCCGAGAGGAAACTGCTCGTTCAAGACGAAGTGAGGGTACAGGCGCGGACGAGCCCGGATGAGTCCCGCGAAATTGCCAGGGCGGTTGCCGACAAGCTCAACAAACATGAGAAGAAGGATCGGATCAAATTCGTGATCCCGGCAAAGGGCTTTTCATCCCTGAGCATCGAGGAAGGGGTTCTCTACGATCCGGCTTCTGACAGGGCTTTTATCGAGGAGCTAAGGAGAAGGTTGGATCCGCGGATCGAAGTGATTGAGGTGGACAATCACATAAACAGCAAGGAGTTTGCGGGTGCGGTGGTAAAGGCACTCAATTTGGCCATGAAGGGGTAGGGTCGGAAGGAAGGATGACCTGGTTTTGCGGTGGTGGGCACTGCAGGGAATGAGTATCGTCCGCGACCTGTCAACTCTTCTCATTTATCTTGTCCTTTAGCAAGGGGGCGCACTTGAAAGTGACGATCCTCCTCGCGCCGAGCACGAGGTCATTGCCTGTCGAGGGGTTTCTTCCCCTGCGCTCGCTCTTGTCCTTTACACAGAATTTTCCGAATCTGCTGATCAGTACGTCTTCTCCTGATGCAAGGTTCTTCTTGATAATCTCGAAGAGGGTTTCTACCAGTTTTCTCGACTTGATTTTCGTGTGTCCGCATCTGTCATTGATGCTTTCGATAATCCGTTCTTTTGTCAATGTCATTTGACCCCTCCTCTGGTAAGGCTGTGGAGCGCCTTTTTTGTACTCAACATCAAAACCTTGACAGGAAAAGAAGACGTCCGCTTCCAAAAAAGAAAAAACAATTCCACAGGCCCTTAGAAAACCCCTGACTTGGCTACCCTGAAAAGGTCTAAAGGTTATATTGGTTTAGGCCAGATTTTGATTGAAATAGATTCCTTGGGAGCCCCTGAAATCCTTGTCCCCTTCCCCTTGAAGGAGATATTCGCAGTATTAGTAAACGGCTGTTAGATAAGTTATGAATAGAGTTTGTTCCCACGAAATTTTATCCTCTGCCCAAGAACGATCATGGATCTTCCTAAACGGGAGAGTATCAGACTGGCGTTTGCAAAATCAAGGCTATTAATACCAAAGGGGATGGATGGGGTCAAATGATAATCAAAAAAATCTTGCAAAACAGATATTAGACCCTTTATAGATACTATTCAAAGGGAGTGCAATGAAAAAGTTCACCCCTTTTCAAAGGAATATGGTATCCAAGGGCCACTGCTTCAATGACGCCACCTGTCATGACCAAATTCGCTTGGGGAGACGAGGGCCAAGGCATGAGATTGCGGCTGAATAGGGGACACCACGTGATGGTGTTGTCGGCGCTGTTCTTGTTTATGCTGTTAATACCGCGGCTTAAAGCCTCATCGGAAGTGGATATTGAAGGGGCTGGCAAGCTGATTCAAACGGGAAGATATGAGGAGGCCATTGACTATCTCGAAAAGACAAGGAAAGGCGATCCGACAAACCATGAGGCGCTGTTGCTTTTGGGGAGAGCGTACAGGGAAATCGGGAAGTGCAAGAAGGCAGTAGAGGTATACAAGAAGGCCCTGACTGTCAATCCAACCGATTCAAGGGCATTGATCGGAACCGGGATTTGCTACGGCAACATGGGCATGAAACTTGAAGCGGTCAGTGTCTTTGAGAAGGTCGTGGAAGGCGAGCCGAACAATGCTTTGGCCCATTTCTATTTGGGTGTTGCCTATGAAAGAGTGAGGAGCATGAACAAGGCCTGGGAACAGTATGAGACCCTGAAGACCCTGGACAGAAAGCTTGCTGAAAAGCTCTACAAGGTCATTTTCTGGTAGATTGCGCCAGCGAAATCCTGAAAATCCGGATTCCCTTCAATCTGCGGGAGAACTCAACTCACCCAAAATTACCCTTCGAACCCAGTCCAGCCCCTGTACAACAATCCATCTGCGGGAATAGTTGGAGTCTCTATAACCTCGCGTAGGCTTACAAAGCTTGGTATTACCTGGCCCCGAAATCGCGACGAAAGTTGAGTTTTGATGGAAAGGTCCGAGGAGGGCCAACCCAAGGCCCGAGGGCGGGGCAACAGAGCTTGCGGCTTTTTCAAGCATCTCTTCAGGTTCCTCCAGGTCAGAAGGATTGGGCTGTCCGAGCTCCAGGCCCCGGAGCGCAGCGCCGACATCGGGGAAAGACGAACTTGTGGAAAGCACCTCTTCAAAACCTGCCTCTGCCATTTCCCTGGCCAGTTGCCCGTTGGTGAGGGTATCCACGATGCCCAGTTTGAGGCCCTTGGTGGTCAGGAGCCGCCCGACCACCTCCGGAAGTGTTTCCCTCTCGGTCCCGTAGATTGCTATGCCAAGGCGTTTCCTGATCTCTTGTTCCATTGAGGCAATTCTTGCGTCTGCCTCGTCTTCCGAAGCCCCCCGTGCGGTGATCCGGATGTCGGTTTGGCCTGCATGGGCCGCCAGTCCTATTGCCGGATTCTCCGAGACCATGAGATCTCCAATGGCCCTGTCCACATTACTTTCTCCCACAGCACAGGTCCTGAGGATCCTAACCTTTGTAAACCTTGCTCCGCCCATTCTTTCAACAAGGATCGGGATCACCTTTTTGTCCATCGTGTATTGCAGCTCTCTGGGAACGCCCGGCAGGGCAATCACGATCCCTCGGCCCCCTATGTCTTCGCTCAGAAAGCAAGGGGCTGTTCCGGCAGGGTTAGGAAGGGGAATAGCACCCTCGGGGATGTATGCCTGCCGCCTGTTATTCTCAGACATTTTCCTGCCGAAGGCCCGGAACCTGTCGGCGATTTGCCGCTCAAGTTCGGCGCTATAGACCAGTTTCCGGCCCGTGGCCTTTGCTATGGCCGGCCGCGTAACATCATCGAGGGTCGGGCCCAGGCCTCCGGAGGTGATAACGATGTCTGAACGATCCAGGGCGATATTGATCACTTCGGTTATGAGGGCCTCGTTGTCACCGACAGTGGTCTTGTAAAGGACATCAAGCCCTATATCCCTGAGGGACCTTGCGAGGAATTGTGCATTCGTGTCCACAAGGTCGCCCAGCAGGAGTTCCGTGCCTACGATCACCAGCTCTGCATGCATGGCAGCACTCCCTGTTTCCCCAAAGTGAGTCTTACAGCACAGGTCAGGAAAAGCGTCAGTCCGTGGAAAAAACAATGAATTTAAGTTAACGATATTGAGCTAAACTGTATTTTACTTGACTTATGAGGTACTTTTCATACTATTTATATACGCAAGAGATAACCCTTTCAAGAAAGAACGGAAGCCATGGACCCGAATGAAAAAGAGGTATGTGGCGTGAGCCTCTCTGATTTTGTTGTTCGAATGGAAGAGTTTCATGGGTTTCGGTCGCCGGGTCTCCTCCTTGGAGGAATAATGATAGACAGGGCGTTGGGCGAGCTGGGACCAACCCCCTATCTCAACGTGGTGACGGAAACAGTTGTTTGCCTGCCCGACGCCGTGCAGCTGCTGACCCCCTGCACCATTGGAAACGGATTCCTGCGGGTCCTCGACTGGGGTAAATTTGCGCTCACGGGTTATGACCGCATGGAGCTCACGGGAGTAAGGGTCTGGATCATGCAAGACAGGCTGCCGGAATATCCCCTTATACACAGGTGGTTCGAAAGGACACAAAGGTCTGAGCCTAAACCGGACTTCGAGGATGTTGCAAATGAGATCATTGAGCGTGGGTCAAAGATCATAGAGTGCAAAGGGGTGAGGCTCAGAAGGCCCTTGAAAGAGGTTTCGTCCATTCCTACCGGTATTTGCTCATCCTGCGGCGAGTCCTACGCATTGCGAAGGGGAAGCGTCTGCCCCGCCTGTGGCGGCGACAGCTACTACGATTGAAGCTGCAAATATTGTGCAAGGGTATGAGAAGACCCGGAAAATGGGCCATGGCTGACACAAGATTGATGAACTCCGCCGGGATTAAGGGGAGAAAGATGAAGGGCACCGAAAGGGCTTTGACCGACCTGGATTCCCTTGTCGTGCAGGTCAAGAATAACTGCAACATATCCGATGCGCGCTATGCCGGACTTTACTCGGTATGTGGCCTGGCGCTCCGTTTGAGGGATCTGTACAAGTGGGAAATGAACCTCAGGCCCTGGGAAGAGAGAGACCCTTCCGAGGTGCTTGCATGGATAGGCGAGAGAGAAGAACTGTGGGAGGGACTTGCGGATCATGACCTGGCACCTATCGAGGTCTCCGGGGTAACCTATGATCCATTCGATCAGGCCTCCATCAACGGCCTCCTGGAAGGGCAGGGCCTCATCTACGGGGCGGGATATGTCCATGGGTTGAAGCCTTCCTTCTTCCTGGCAGACCTTGAGGAAAAGAGAAGAGTTGACGGGTATCCCGTCTATATCCTGGGCAGGGAACTGGCCAGAGATCTCCTGACAGTGCCGGCCCTGTC
Organism: Deltaproteobacteria bacterium; assembly: GCA_019308985.1. The sequence continues at coordinate 8,835 of JAFDHB010000142.1, forward strand.
CCAGGATGACTGCGTCCTCATCAGACGGGTATCGGGGGAACTGTATTTGTGGGACCAGATATTCATGATAGGGAAGAGCGGCAGGGAGGCCCTCAGGTTCGCTCTGGGAGCCCTTGGGATCGAGGAAAAAGACAACCGGTCCGTACGGCGCAACCTATCAAAGATCTTCGCCCACGAAATCGACTCCTACATACGGCATGAGATAGGAGGCCTTGAGGACGAGATCTTCGGTCGCCGGGTGTGGCAAGGCATCATCGCTTCCTTCCCACACACTTCCATTGAGATCTTTGCCAGGGCCGTAAAGGATCTCCTTGCGGACACCCACTGCTTTGGCACACTAAGGTATATAGAGCGGAAACGAAAATCGGCTTCTCTTGGCTTTTATGTCGCATTTTTGGGTGGGTTAACAGGGGAGCTTTTCCCGGAGCTTTTTCACGCCTTCAGGGATTTTAGCAGGACAGGTGATTGGAAAACCGTGAGAAAGGCGATCGCAAAGGGATACGACAGGGCCCGAGGTTATGCCCTGAAAATGGTGGAGATATACGGGAGAGGCAAAGAACGGGGCGATCTAGGTTGGGCGGCAAGGGAGATCAGAAGGCTCCTGCTGGCCCCTTTAGGGATCTGAATAGGACAAGCGCCAAGGAAATTGAGTTTGAGACATAAGTAGACATCTTTGCATATCCTTCCAAGAATTGTTGACGCCCGAATGCATATTCATGAACACCTTGGAAGAATCGGGCAATCTCACCACCTTTTGGGGCGAGGCAACCATGTTGCCGTTCTCAAAAGAGGTCTTGCAAAGGTCTCAAGTACACACATTTGGCAGGAGGCTACATGGCCTACAGGGAAATGGACCGATTCATGGATGCCTTGAACGGGGAGCCCCGTGACCGCGTGCCCATATTTCCCATGCTGTCCGCCTGGTCTGTAAAGAATTTCTCCGATTTACCCATATCGCGGCTTGCCTTCGAACCCGGATTGGTGGTGGAGGCCAAGATCTGGGCAAAGGAGGCCATGGGGTATGACGCGTTCTTTGCCTATGCCGAACCTTCTCCCATTTCAGAGGCCTATGGGTGCAAAGAGCGTTTTGGTGACAGAATGGTCCTGGGAGGGAACGTGGACCCTGTTAACTCCCTGCTCCTCGGGGATAAAGATGCAATCAGATCAGAAAGGACACTCTCAGGTGCCTTCGGGATGGAGGAAGGGCCCGGTTCCTGTTGATGACCGGATGCGGGGTCCCCCCGGTGACAAAGAGGGAGAACTTGCGAGCAATGATCCATACCGCAAAACAATACTACGGGACGGACCGGTGAAGAGAGGGGGATTGCTATTTTCTACGGTTGGATCATAGCGGGCGCGGGACTTGTTATCAGTCTCATCGGCATAGGGATACGTTATTCCTTTGGTGTGTTCCTTGAATCCATAGAGATCGAGTTCGGACTGGCGCGGGGGACCACATCGAGCATCTTTTCCCTTTACATGATGCTGTGCTTCCTTCTCGCCATAGTAGGGGGGTGGGCCCTGGACAAATACGGGCCCAGGAAGGTTGGCTTTTTTGTGGCGGCCTTCACTGGTCTTGCCCTGGTAGTTTCAAGCCAAATCCGTGCCTCCTGGCACCTGTTCATGAGTTACAGTTTCCTCCTTTCCCTTGGCACCGGCCCCATATACACACTGGCCAATTCCACCACGTCCCGGTGGTTCGACAGGAAGAGAGGCCTGGCGGTCGGGATATCTTCTTCAGGGGGAGGGTTGGGTGCAATCATTCTCTCACCCCTCGCCGCATACCTCATTTCTGCCTATGACTGGCGAGTGGCCTTCATGGTGTTGGGGGTTATCGCTTGGATCGTCATGGGAGGGTCCTCACTCTCTTTGAAGCAGGATCCCTTTGAAGCAGGACTCCTGCCGGACGGAGCAGCCAGGGGTGTGGCACAAGGAGAGATGGGCGCACCCGACGCAAGGGGGGAGCGTAGCGGCCGTTCCTTTTACCAGGCCCTGGGAATGAGTCAGCTCTGGTTTCTGGGGCTGATCTGGTCTTTCTTCTCCCTGAGCTTGCATCTGGTGTTCGTGCATACGGTGCCCTATGCTGTGGGCCAGGGGATATCTCCTATGGACGCCTCCATAGTGATTGGTATTATCGGCGGTTCAAACATCCCCGGGAGGATAATCCTGGGGCAATTATCAGACATGTGGGGGAGAAAACCCTTGGCCATCATGTGCTCGGTCGTCCAGGGCAGTTCCTTGATTTGGCTCATCTGGTCCAAGGAACTGTGGATGCTTTACGTGTTTGCCTGTATCTTCGGGTTCCTCTGGGGAGGATTCGGCGCCGTATCAACCGCCTTGACCGGCGATGTGTTCGGGACCCAGAGCATCGGGTCGATCATGGGAATCATGTCCGCCTTTTGGGCCGTGGGAGCTGCCGTGGGTCCTGCTTGCGGCGGGTATATCTTTGATGCCTACAGTAGCTATGTCTTGGCATTCTTGATGGGGGCTATCGCCATCTTCATCACGATTCCTCTTATCGCTTCTCTCCGGGGAGTTCAGGTTTCGGAGATTTGATGCCTGTATCCTGTCTCCAGGGGAAAGGAATTACCAGAGCCATATGAAAACTGCGATCTAAGGCTGGAACAAATCATCTTGATATGATACAACCTGATTGCTTTAGAAGCTGCGGTGCACGCCGGGAAGCCCATGACGAGGAAGGTCTTCCTCGTCCCTGTCGTGGAATTGATTTCAAATTGGTGGCTCCCTCCGGCTTTGGAGTGAGGCAACCGTGTTGCCGTTCCCAAAGGGTTCGGAACCTGGTTTCGGTCGGGATTAAATTAAGCAAAAGGATGTTACGATGAACGAGCTGGAAAAGCGTTTCGGTACCCTTGCCGTCGAAAGGGGGTTTGTTTCGAAAGAGCAGCTCCTTGAAGCACTGAAAACACAGGTTGAACAGGATTTAGATGGGAAGAGGCACAAGCCTATCGGCTCAATCCTCTACCAGATGGGCTACATTTCCATGCCGCAGATCAGAGAGGTCCTGGACATCATGCAAAAATCGAAGAATAAAGGCTGAAGAGAGGACTTGCAGTCACTGGAGGATGCCCATGAAGAGCCTGAAGATTCATTTTTTCGTAACATTTTAGCCGTTTGAAAAGCGATTCAGAGAACTCGGTGATGGACGAACGGGGGTGATGATGCCTTTTCTTGCGTTCCGAGCCTCCCGGGCTGGTCTTTTCTGC
>JAFDHB010000143.1 GCA_019308985.1 Deltaproteobacteria bacterium
CCATTCACTCAGCGTGAACGCAACGGCCAATCCGAAACCACCGATGTTTACCGAAAGACCGAGCACATCGGCATGGCTTCGAATGGGGATCAGGAGTGCCAGGCCGGCAAGCCCAAAGAGGATTCGCCTGATCGGACCTAGCCTGCCGAACAAATAACCGACCAATGCTCCACTGAGCACGAAGCAGCCCGAGATAGCCGTGGCAAAGGCCGCAATGATTTCTATCCATGAACCGACGAAAAGGAGGGCAGGGAAAAAGATGAAAAGGAAAGGGACAATATAGGATATAATGCCGAGCCTAGCCGCCGCCAGGCCCGTGCGCATAGGCTCTGCACCTGCAATGGCCGCTCCAGCATAAGCAGCAATGCAAACAGGCGGTGTAATCATGGAAAGGCCCGCATAATACAAGATGAACATATGAGCAGCCATGGGCAAGACCCCGAGTTCAACCATAACCGGTCCCATGAGAACCGCAAGCACGATATAGGCGGGAAGCGTCGGCATCCCCATACCGAGAATGAAACACGCAAGGGCTATGACCGGTAAGAGCACAAAAATGTTCCCTCCGGCAAGCTGAGCGAGATATAGGGAAACGAGAAAACCTATTCCAGTAAATGATATTGTCCCTACCACGATCCCGGCCAGGGCGGCTATCGGACAAATAAGCAACAAAGCTCGACCAGTCTCCCTCAAGCCTTTGATTATCCACCCTAGCCGAAAGCGGGTTTCCTTCTGTATCAGCAGACCTACGACCAGGATGGAAAGGACACCAACCAGGGCACTCTTCTCTGGAGACAGATACAGCACGAATAGGGCTGCGATCAAGGTCCCGAATGGGATAATAAACAAGTAGCTCTTGTGCAGGACGCTGGATATCTTGGGTAATTGCTCCCTGGGAAGGCCTTTCATCCCACCCTTTCCAGCCTCCATATCTACCTGGAAAAAGATGGCGGCATAGTACAGGAGAGCAGGGATCAGGGCCGCAATCGCAACTTGCCGATAGGGGACCCCAATGAGTTCCGCCATGACAAAGGCGGTGACCCCCATGATCGGGGGACACAACTGGCCGCCAGTGGAGGCGACCGATTCTATGGCCCCTGCCAGATGGGGCTTGTATCCAATCTTTTTCATAAGCGGGATCGTAACAACCCCTGTAGTTGCTACGTTTGCGACGACCACCCCTGAGATGGTACCAAAGAGCGTTGAGCCCACCACAGCGATCTTGGCAGGCCCCCCCCGGTACCGGCCGAAGGCGGCCATGGCGATATCCGTGATAAAAGATCCACCGCCAATGCTGAACATCAGGTTGCCGAACAGAACGAAGGCTAGAACTATTATGGCGGCAACGCCAAATATGATACTCAACATCCCGTTTGTTTCCAGAAACAGGTAGTTGACCTGCTGGGCTAAGGTGGGGCGCGAACCGGAAAAGAGGTCCGAGAACATCCAGGAAATGTGGGGTTGGCAGGATTACTTGGCTACCAATAGCTGCTGCTGCTTCTTCTCCATCTCCTGGGTCCACACCCCCTTATCCTTGTAGAATTGAATAGCGCCTTCGTGGTAAGGGATGGTGAAATTGATGTTAACAAAGGTATCCGGGGTCCAAAAACGGAGTACGGGATGAATAGATTGATACTCTTTGTAATAGTTCCACCAGGTCTCCACGATCTTGTAAGCCACGTGATCTGGCATTCTCGTCGTAGCGATATTGGAGAGAGGAGCGCTCCAAAGGGGCGTATCTTCCGGAACGCCCGGCACCCCACCCCGCTGGATGGTTGTATAACAACCTGGCATTGCCCTCTGGCCTTCCTTGATCATTTCGGGGTCCATAGACTGACGCAGAAAACGCACTCCCACCAGGGCATCCGCCTCAGCAATGGCGCCCCATCCCAACGGCACACACGGTTGCGTCAATACGACCTTCCTGGACGGCCCGGACGGCTGCCACGACTTCGGTCATGGGTGCGGTCTTGACATCATCCAGAGTGAGGCCACCATTCAGAAGGCATGCGAGGGTAATCGAAACATTCGGAGGAAAGGCGGTCCACGGCCACGCGATCCTCTTTCCCTTCAATTCCCTAACCTCCTTCAAACCGGAATCCTTACGGACGAGGAAACCCATCTTGAAGAGGGGGCCGGCATTGAGGATACGAATGTTCCGTGTCTTGGGATAGGGCGGCTTTCCGGGAAACCCCTTTGGGATTGGTTCAGGCGCAGGCTTGCCCGTCCAAATCTGCCACATGGCCGCAAAATTCTCCATGGATAGATCGACCGTCCCCCGTTGGGTCAGCATGGGAAGCCAAGTGGGAGCCCCTGCGGTGGGGACTACTACCATGGTCATCGGGGACCTGTTAGAGGCGACCTTGCATAGCCCGCTGATGATCGTGTAGAGCAACGTCCCTGGCGAAAGGGCTGCAAAACGCACTACCTTGGGATACTTGGGGCCGGACTGGGCAGAGGCCGATCCGGCGACAAACCCCATGAGAAACAGCCAGACGATTAACAATGGGACACACGCGAGAAAGACTTTTTGCGGTTTTTCTCTCCTCATGGCGGGACCTCCTTCTCAAGATTGAGGTTAACGGAAAGATTAATAGGGACGTACGTTTGTTCTGTTCATAGGGTGGGATTATAGAGCCTTTGTGCGGAGCGATTATGCGGCTTAGGCCCGAGCATGTCAAGAACAAAGGGGACAAAGGGATAGGCAGGAATCACTAGTTTCCGGTCAGGATTTCCCAAGAAACTTAATCTTGTCCCCGTAGCATACCCAGTGAGACATAGATAGAGGCCGGAGAGTGTTTCATAGGGCGGGGACGTTCATTTATAATTACCTTGATCCAATCGGTGAAGGGATTTTGTCTGCGGAGCCATAGCCAGAGCGACTTCTCCAAATATACTTGCGAAATTCCGGTTTAAAGTTTCAGTAAGCGTCGTGCGTTCTCCTCGAAAATCTTCTTTTTACTCGTATCCGGTATCTGCATACCCTCAACGGCTTCAATCGTTTGTCTGATGGATACGTCGCCGTTGCCAGTGTCATAAGGCATGTCAGTTCCAAAAAGCATATGGTCTTCGCCGAAAAAATCATATGCGCACATGAGGGCCGAGGTGTTCCCGTTAAGGGCCGTGTCAGCATAAAACATGCGATAATATTCAACGGGATGTTTGGTTAGTCCGGGGAAATAATCGGCTCCCAGACGTTCCAGTCCGTTATTATAGTGCACGACGATCCTCTCCGCAAAGTAGGGGACCATGGCCCCGCAGTGGTGAGTAATAATCTTTACGTTAGGAAATTTCTCGAAAAGGCCGGCAAAAATAAGCCTCGTCATGGCGGCTGTCGTGTCATAGGGCCATCCGAATATGGAGAACAATTGGTTATAGGATTGATCCTCGGTTGCAAAATCCGGGGTAGAGGACCTTCTCATGGGATGAAGCCAAAGCGGCAAATCGAATCCGGCCATCATTTCAAACAGGGGCATGAATTCTTCAGAACTGATGGGTTTCCCGTTTACTGATGGATAGATTTGGACCCCACGGAATCCAAGTTCCTTGATTGCCCTTTCCGCTTCCTTAAGGGTAGCGTCCATATTATTTAAGGGCAGATTCGCGACCGCCGCAACATATTTCTGAGGATACTTGGCTTGCAACTCGGCTATTTCATCGTTGCACATACGTGCCAGTTCGGGAGTTTCACGGGGGCTGAATACCTCTTCCAGGGGCGGATGCGTGGCGGTCAACACCTGGACATAGCCTTCGTACTTTTCTATGAGTTGCAACCTCAAATCCGTATCGGTAAGGGTCGGGCGTCTATCCTGGACGTTCTTGTCGGTTATGAATCGGTCTGCGTATCCATAAATAGTCTTTTTGTATCTTTGCAGTTGTACGTGTGTGAATACGTCAATCTTCATAATACCCTCCGTGAATACATTCTCAAGCAACCTAGCGTACTATATTAAGAGGGCCGGTTCATCACTGTCAAGATATTCTTACCTGAAAAAGATATGGCGATGCTCTTGCGTCGGATCAAGTGACGAAAGAAATCCTGTTGACATGATAAACATCCTGGGCTAAAAGAGATGGGCTGCAGATGCTCCACATTTTCCTGACCAAAGTCAAAATTGTCGGAATCGAACGAAATACTGAAGAGTCTGATTATTTGTTTGAAAACATCTATGAAGAAGTGCGCGCTCTCATAATGGGCGAATGAGCATGGCTGGCTTCCTGTCTTAATTCTCACCACATTGGCTTTTGTGCTTGGGACTTGGTATGGTTCGGGGTTATTATCGTCTATATGTTGAACCTAGCATGCGTCACACCGCCTTTCGGGATAAATCTCTTCGTGATTAAAGGCATAGCCGATGTTGATATGGCCCTGATGTACAAAAGTGTCTTGCCATTCATATTATGTCTTTGTATAGCGCTCCTTATTGTTCTGCTGTTCCCTTCACTATCAACGTGGCTGCCCGGTTTGTTTCATTAGCGGTTATTCAAGAAGGCGCTTGAAGAGGATCCAGGAGGAGAGATGCTGTTAGAAAACTGCGGCAGAGGGTGAACCAAACATGAAGCAATGGAGGGAAACTTGAGAGAAAAAAGAATACAAACGGATGTCTTATGTATTGGCGCCGGTATCGCTGGCCTGATGGCAGGCATCAGGGCCGCCGAGAAAGGTGCCGGGGTGGTGCTTGCAGAAAAAGGCCACGCGAGACACAGCGGCCGGGGACGCGGGGGGAACGATCATTTCTGGTGCTATATCCCAGAGGTCCATGGCCAGGACATAAACCTCTTCATGAAAGAGTGCCTCAAGACGCCAAAGCTTAAGACCATGCAGTCCGGAACTGCCGCCAACGTGCTTCGGACATTCCTGGAGAAGTCCTTCGATATCGTCAAGCTTTGGCATCAGTGGGGTATCCCCATGAAATACCTCGGGAGATGGGAGTTTGCAGGCCATTCTTTTCCGGGAGATGTACTGACCCATCTAAAATACGAAGGCAGGGATCAGAAAAAGGTCTTGATCAAAAAGGCCCTGGACCAAGGTGCCGAAATCGTCAACAGGGTCATGGTGTTCGATCTCTTGAGGAATGAGGATCGCATTATCGGTGCGATAGGGATAGACACCCGAGAAGACGTCCTAGTGGTATTCGAGGCCAAGGCCGTGGTCCTGGGTACGGGCTGTCTGGACCGACTCTATCCTCCTCCTACCCCCGCCTGGATGCCCAGCATTCCGGGGAATCTGACCCTGACCGGTGATGGCCGGGCCATGGCTTACAGATCAGGGGCCGAGATCGTGAGCCCGGAGATGCTCAAGCGACACGTTGGACCGAAGTATTTCAGCCGCTTCGGCCAGGCCACCTGGATAGGTGTTCTCCGGGATCCCCACGATAAACCCATTGGGCCGTATGTGACTAGGCCGAATCGGCTGTATGGAGATATGACACCTGAAGTAAAAGGCGTCTACCTGGAAGAATTCATGAAGACGGCGAGGGGTCCGGTCTACATGGATTGCAGGGGAATCTCCAAGGACGATTATGATTACATGATGCATTGGATGTGGCACGAAGGAAACGCGCCATTGCTTGATTATATGAAAGAGGAAAACATTGATTTGAGGAAACACCCCATAGAGTTTCAGGCCTACCATATCATCTCCGAGGGGAAGATAGGGATCAACGAAAAGGGCGAGACCAATGTCCCAGGGCTATATTCGGCAGGAGATGAATCCATGGGAGGCATCAGTTGTGCTGCTACATACGGCTGGATAGCGGGAGAAAATGCGGCAGACTACGCCCGTCGCGTCTCGCTGGCCGAGAATGGGGAGATGCGGCCGGAGATCGACAGGAGAAATGAGATGGTCCAAGACATCGCTTCGAGGGAAGGAGGGGCAGATTGGAGGGAGGTGAATATCGCGCTCCAGCAATTGATGCAGGACTATGCCGGGATGGTAAGATCTGAGACGATGCTCATGGCCGGCCTCACCCATCTCAGGAGGATGAGAAAGAAGGTCGACCAAACCTTGATAGCCCGAAACCGCTGGGAACTCACCCGCTGCCTGGAGACCTTGAACCTGATGGATCTAGGAGAACTGGTCTTTCTTTGTGCAAATGAGAGGAAGGAGTCCAGAGGTCTTCATAACCGCTCCGATTATCCACTCACCGATCCTGTGATGGACGGTAAGGAGATCGTGGTCCGAAGGAAAAACGGGAGGCCGGTTGTGGAGATCAAACCATCCTGAGAACCAGAAAGGCGATGAAAGAAATTATGTATGCCACCAGTCATCGACAAGGAAAAATGCACTGCATGCGGCGCCTGTGCAGACTTTTGCTCAGAAGACGTATTTTTTGGTTCGGAGAAGGAGGCTGTTCCCCAGGTCACCTATCCCGAGTTTTGCGCCCACTGTAATTGCTGTGTGCATGCGTGCCCTGCCGAAGCCATAAGATTGAGAATCCCTTTTCCCATGCAACTGCTTTACAAAGACCCTGAGGAATCAGTTATCTGAAAGGAGGTTTTCCAAGATGACAAAAGACTTTAATTTCATTCTCCCGACCCGTATCATATTCGGATTCAACATGGCAGAGAAGGTCGGCGAGATTGTCCTGGAAATGGGGTTGACAAACATCCTGGTTGTCACGGACAGAAGCTTCTCCCGGCTTCCCGTTTTTCACAAGCTGATCGGCCGTATTTCAGATGCCGGGATCAGCCACAGGATCTTTGACAAGTTAGAGGGGGAACCGGATACGGAAATCGCCGAAGAGGGTGCAGAGTTTTTGAGAGAAGCACAAACCAACGGCATATTGGGTGTGGGAGGCGGCAGCTCAATGGATTTGGCAAAAGCGCTGTCTGTCCTGGCCACAAACAAAGGAACCGTTAATGAATACATGGGTGTGAATCTGGTCAGAATCCCCCCTCTTCCGCTCATCGTTGTGCCAACCACCGCCGGATCGGGAAGTGAAGTAACGCATGTTGCGGTCTTGACCGATATTAAAAAGAAACTCAAGGGTGCCATTGTCAGCAACCTGATTCCTCCTCAGGCGGCGATCATGGATCCCAGTCTTTTAGCCACTTTGCCGTCCAGGGTGATCGCTGAAACGGGAATCGACGCACTAAGCCACGCCATTGAGGCATTTTATTCCTTGGGTTCCAACCCTATCAGCGATATCCTGGCAAAAGATGCAATCAGAAGGATCACTTCCAATCTCAGGGCACTGGTAGTAAACTCACAAAATGTTTCGGCCGCAGGCAATATGATGCTTGGGAGCATGCTAGCCGGTGCCGCATTTCTTAACACAGGGGTCGGAAACGTTCACGCACTGGCCCACTCGTTAGGCGCCTATTACCATATCTCCCATGCTCTGTCGGTGGCGGTGCTGTTACCCTATGTCATGGAACACAATTTGAAGGCATGCATGGAGCGGTTTGCTGAAATGACCGCTGCCATGGGGACTAATATCGAGGGCATGTCTCTTCGCGAGTCGGCCCGGAAAGCCGTGGATGAAGTAAGGTCTCTGCTGACTGATATCGGAATACCTGGAAGGTTATCCGAATTGCAAGTTACTGACACCTATTTCAGAGACATGGCCCAAGATGCTGCAAAATCTCCCCCTTCCCTTTCAAACCCCAGAAGATGTACGGTTGACGAACTGATGGAGCTATATAGGAAAGCCATCTAATCCGGAGGCCTCGCCCGGATAGTTATGATACCTCCCCCGGGGGAGGGACATTCTTTTGCACTTCAGTAACTGCCATGCAACCGCACCTTTTTTGTGGAGACGTGGTACCAAGGAGGTTCATTCGATAACGCTTCGCCACGTCGCGCCTGTGGATCGCCTGGGTGGACAGAAAGTAAAGATCCGGGTCCAAAGGGCCCGGCTTTGCTCAGCCCCTGAAAGGGACTATGGCCCGCAGCAACTGACGGCATTGAGAAGCCAGAAGTTAGGAGTCAGGAGAATTTTGATGTCGCTTCACACCAATAAGTTCATAACGTATTCGGCATTGGCGAAAGCTTTATTCTGACTCCTGGATTCTTCGCCGGCATATCACGGCAGAGCCATTATCTGTGACCTGGTCCAAAGGACCAGGAATTAGGGCCAAACTTTATCCATCACACTGCCGCCTTCCTCGCGCTACAAGGTGCTCTCACGTTTGGCCCTGTCAACGAATGGTGGCTTATCCAAAGGAAATCCCATTCTCAGGTCCTGCCAAATAACAAAACGGCCAAGGAATCTCCTCCCTCTGACTCAACTTACCTATTTACAAATCAACGTCCGCGGGTGTATAAGACTAGCGTGACAAACAACTGATAGAGGCTATGATAGATTTTAGGTTGTAAGGAAGTTCCTCTTGGGCTTTTAAGCCCAGTTAAGGACCTATAACAAAGGAGGATCTTCCCATGGCTTCTAATTTAACGGGGGGTTGTGTATCAGACATTTGACGGTTTCAAGCGGATCGGTTGGTGTGATTTGAGACTGATCCCCTGAAATCCAAGGAGAACTCAATTCATCAAGGGGAAGGAGGGAAAGTAATGCCTAAGGAGATAATTCTATACAATCTGAAGGACGATGTGAAAGAAGAGGATTATGTGAAATGGTGTGAAACATATAAAGGCCCCCTCCTGCTAGGCCAGCAGGGGGCCAAGGCATTTACCCTGCTGAAGATGATGGGTGGAATCCAGGGCAATGGGCAGAAGGGGAACCCGCCGAGTCCGACAAAATCGCCATTCAACTATATTGGCATTATGGACGTGACCAGCCTTGAAGAATGGGGAAAGGCGAGGGAGACAAAGGCCTTTAAGGAAGAATTCTTCCCCCAATGGTTTTCCAAGTGGGTCGCAGATTTTTACGTCCTGGGGGGAATTGAGCTCTACCATGGTGAGAGCAAGTAATATTCATTAAAGGGGATTTTTCACCTGGGAACGGCAGCTTCATGGATTAAGGTGTGGGGGCCTTCAAAGGCGGAGGTGTCTTGTCCCTTCTACCTCATTTTTCTCAATTTACAAGCAGGGGGGACATGCAATTAAACATTTGCTTACTGATGAGCAAAAGGGGCTCCGGGATATGATCCAAGAATTTGTGCAAAAGGAGATCATACCCATCAGGGGAAAAATGGAGGAGGTTCACAACAAGCTGGTTGCCCTGGGCATTCAGAAGGGCCAGTCGCTCTTCAAACCACTTCCCTGAAAACCCCCTGAATGCGAATCTCGCCTCACGCCCAGATATTGTGGCT
>JAFDHB010000317.1 GCA_019308985.1 Deltaproteobacteria bacterium
GTAGCAATTCCCGTGTGGGATGACAAAATTTCGCCCGTCCTTGACACGGCCTCACGACTATGGGTCGTGGATCTAGACAACCAAGGTCCGACTTCACGCTTTGAGATCTTTATCGAAGAACAGGACCTGTCGAGGCGGTGTTTGCGGATCATTGGCTCCCGTATTGATACACTTATATGTGGAGCAGTATCTCGGCCCCTTTTGAACATGCTGGAATCATCGGGTATAAATATCATCCCGGGGATTGCAGGCCATAGAGACGATGTCTTGGATGCCTATATTAAGGGAACCTTGTTCAATTCAGAATTCTTGATGCCAGGATATGACGATTTCAGGCGTGCCCCGCAGAACAGAGGCAGGGCCCCTGCTAAAGAATAGATTCTCAGAGGAGGTTATATAGATAATGGCGGTGAACGGTAAGACCTGCGAATCCAATCGCAACCAGGATGAACGTCAAATTCAGGATGCCGAGATAAGGGAGAGGCTGCAACATATCAAGAACAAGATCATTGTCATGAGTGGAAAGGGGGGCGTGGGCAAGAGCAGTATAGCTGCTTATCTGGCAGTTTTCCTTGCAAAAAAGCGGACTCATGGACGTGGATCTCCACGGCCCCAGCATACCCAGGTTGCTGGGCCTAAGGGGTTCTATTCGACCTTCTCCCCGTCCCGGCAAGGCAATGCCGGTAGATTTCATGCCCAATCTGCACGTAATATCCATTGAGTCCCTCATGGGAGAAGACAAGGACGTAGCCACCATCTGGAGAGGGCCGATTAAGATCGGTGTCATAAGGCAATTCATCTCCGACATTGAGTGGCCTGACCTGGATTACCTTATCATTGACTCCCCGCCAGGCACTGGAGACGAACCCCTGACCATAGCCCAGACCATTCCGGATGCAAAGGCCATAATCGTCACCACACCACAGGAGATTTCCCTTGCCGATGTGAGAAAATCCATCAATTTCTGTCGTCAGGTGAACATGGAAATCCTTGGAGTGGTAGAAAACATGAGTGGTTTTCAATGTCCCCATTGCGGGAAACCCGTAGATCTTTTCAAGACCATGGGCGGAGAGCTCGTAGCGGCAAAGGAGCACCTAAGATTCCTGGCCAGACTTCCGGTAGAGCCTGAAGTGGTAAAGATGGGTGATGCCGGCACGGTGGCAGGCCTCGAGCACGACCAATTACCCTTTACCAAGAGTTTCTTGAATATGGTTGATCAGGTTATCAAATTGACCAGCAAGGAGGTTGACTTGCCGATGGTTGAACAAAAGGATCTGCAACAAAAACAATCAAATCCAGGGAAAAAACTGAAGTTTGCCATCCCGGTGGCAGGGGGCAGACTCTGCTCCCATTTTGGGCACTGCGAGCAGTTCGCAATAATCGAGACCGAAGAGGGCAAAATAAAACGGAAAAGCATGCATACCCCTCCACCCCATGAACCCGGGGTCTTACCCAGGTGGCTCCACGAGCAAGGGGCAAATGTAATCATAGCTGGTGGAATGGGCTCTCGTGCACAACAGCTATTCAGGGAAAACGGGATTGAGGTCGTAACCGGGGCCCCCATGGACTCCCCTGAAGTCCTGGTCAATCAATACCTGTCCAATGCCCTTGTTACAGGACCAAACGTGTGCGATCACTGAGTTGATCAAGCTTCAAGCAACTTACTGAATACTATGATCTACCGGTAACTGGGAGGAAACAAATCATATGGGCGACAGGATCGATGACTTTGTACAGGAACTACAGAACTCTATCATAGAAGAGGTCAAGGAGGTTTACGGAGAGGCTGCCTACCAGCGCTGGTTGAGCCCGCCGAACAGGGGCCCCCTGCCAAGCCCGGACGGTCATGCGGTATTGAGGGGCGTGTGTGGAGACACAATGGAAATATTCCTGCAATTTGAAGACGACAGGGTCACCAAGGCATCATTTCAAACGGACGGATGCGGTGCAAGCGTGGTATGCGGTTCCTTTGCAGCCGAGATGGCCCTGGGGAAAAGCCCTGATGAGATATTGGAGGTCACGGCGGAATCCATAATAGAAAGGCTGGGCAAGCTGCCCGAAAATGATGTCCA
>JAFDHB010000318.1 GCA_019308985.1 Deltaproteobacteria bacterium
GTGGCCGTTTTCCAGGGAACACTTGGCCATCCCAAAGGCAATCACAACGGGCAGGACATACTGGGTGATCTCAAAGGAGCCGGGGATCGGCGCGTTGAACACATAGCGCATCGTGACGTCAATGCCGGTAAGAATCATCAAGAACACAAGGGCTGTGGCGGCCAGGTAATTCAATACCAGCGCGGACGGGTGTGCGAGAAAATGGAAAAAGGCGGCTGTCTTTTTTAGCCACATAGTTTCCTCCGGGGTCTCCTAGGCCGGAGGACAGCAATTTCACCGGGTACTGTCCCGGCCCAGGAAACCTTTACCGGGCCTCATAGGTAGTTACGGGCACCGGGTGATTAATAATAAGAGAGAGAATGGGCTTGGCCGCTGATTCTTCAATGCAAGGGCATTACTCCGGAAAAGGAAACATCTCCTTCCAATTGTCTTTCTTGCCCTGGCTAATTTCCTTAACAAGCCTTATCGCCTCCTGCTGTATTTCAGCAGCGTTCTTGTATCCCCTCGATACCATCGTATCCACCCATTCACCCCAGAGGGGCTTGCCCGCCTTCTCAATCCCCGCCTTCTCAATCCACCGATTTATCTCGTCCTGGGGCGGTGTATAGGAGATCATAGGCCTGTTGGCTTCCTTTACCCTTTTCGGCAGAATAGTCCAGGCCCTGTCAAAGCATCCACCTCCAAATCGAATTGCGGCGTGATCGCCACACAGCCCCATGATGGCCTCCTGGATATCTTTGGGCAGTCTGTTCCATGAATTCAGGTTCATTATCATTTGCTGTGTCACTAGTGTGGTGGGCACGAGGGTATAATACTTGACCACTTCGTAGAGACGAAACCCCAAAATGGCCTCGGCAGGAGCGGCCATACCGTCGATGACACCTTTTTGGAGGTTTTCATAGTTCTGCGGCATGGGAATGGTCATGGGAGTACCGCCGAGCAGTTTCATCATCTTGGTGGCCATACCGCCCGTCACCCGCATCTTCATACCCGCAAAATCTTCCAGAGTCTTGATATGCTTATCCCTGGTAATGAAAACGTAGGGATCGGTTGTCCACACGGCCAGGAGCTTTACGCCCTTCCATTGCTCTCGGACTTCCGGGGATTTCTCGTATATTTTCCATGTAGCCCTGCTGGCAACCTCGGCGTTGGGCGCAACAAAGGGCACGGAGAGTACATCCGTGAGATCGAACTGAGGGGCAAAGGCCCAGGCGTACATGAAACCGATATCCGCGATCCCTGCCTTAATGGCCTCCACTGCATCGGTTTTGGTCTTGAAAAGAGTGTCGCCAGGGAAAGTTTGAACCTTGACCCTTCCATTGGTCACCTTTTCCACATCCTTTGCCCATGGCTCAAACCCATACGTTGCCAGGGGTGCGGTGGAAGGCATTTCGTAATGAAGCTTAATCGTGTATTCTGCCGCGATCACAGTGCCGGTAATGCCTAAAGCCAGGCCAAAGCTCAATGCAACAACCATGTAGATCTTACGGAACCTCTTCATATCTTTCTCCTTCCTAAATTAATGGTTGTGTTTAAAGTTGCTGATTTCCCCCCTATTTCTTCCTTGGCCCTTGCTTTCTTCTCGGGGAAGATTCCTCCTTTTGGGGCGTTCTCCCCGGCCCTTCTTATCACCCCCTTTCTGCTATATCCCTCCTCTCCTGCTCTGGTCTTTTGAGGTCATTTGGCCCGTATTCCTGTTGAAATGCGGTACAATGCCTCTACGGCCATACAGGCAACGTATAATGTCATGAAAAAATTATCCAAACAGGAACCCGTGGATAATCTTGTTGCTTTCCTTTGAATGTCTAAGATGATTTCGCAAGGCGCTTATGAGTTCCTCGGAATTTTTGCTCCGAATAGCGACCAATATGCTTTTGTGTCCCTCAAGGGATACCCCCATTTCTTCCCTGTTTCTCGCGGCGAGTGCCCGGAACCAAATAAACATGTCACTTAACCCGGAAATTACCTGGAAAAAGAGTTCGGATTTTACTGATCGCCACAGGATTTCATGGAAATCAATTACCCCACGTACAAAATTCCGGTAATCCAGTTTTTCAAGATGGTTGGAGGTCTT
>JAFDHB010000144.1 GCA_019308985.1 Deltaproteobacteria bacterium
CAATGGGGGCGTGGGAACAGCTCAGGAGCGATATTGAGCCTTGAGAAAAGACCCCCAGGGACCATTGATCGCGGTTGATCAGGCTTTGGGCAACAGCCTGTAAAGGTTCAAGGTTCAGAGTTCAAGGTTCAGGGTTCAGGGTTCAAGGTTGACTCGATTTTGAAGCCAGGCAACCGTGTTGCGTTTTGTGGACCGAGGTGACCAGGTCACCGGTCTTCAGTCTCCCGTCAGCCCTCGTTGGTCGGCTGTCATTTGTCCTCGGTCATCGTTACCAGGGCTCCTCGTCCCGCTTCTTGGTAGCCTGGCCGTAGAAATACATCAACCCCGCCAGGCCAGACGCACCCATGATGCCCGAACTCGTAATCCTCAGCTTGTCCAGATCATGGTTCACGATCTTCCTGGGTGCAACGACCAGACTCAGGTCCTGGGGTCTGGTGGGAAGGATCGTCAGCATGTCCGTGCCACCTGCCTCTTTGAGCCCCATGATGTAGGTTGCACCACCTCTGCGCTGCACCCTTCGCTTGGCCTCCCTTATTATCTCGTCCTTGTAATCGAAGTGGAGCGCTCCGACGGGACAGGCCGCCACGCAGGCCGGCTTCATGTAGTTGAGTAGAGGGATTCTATTATAACACAAATGGCATTTCCTGGTGACCCTTTTCTCGAAATCAAACCTGGGCACCTTGAAGGGACAGGCCTGGAAGCAATAACGGCAGCCGATACATTTTGATTCGTCTATCACGACCGGCCCGGAGGAAAGCTTAGTGATTGCCCGGACAGGGCATACTCCGACGCATGCGGGCCTGACGCAGTGCTGGCACGCCCAGTGGATATATGTCTTGGCGGCCCGGTTCTTGGAGTCTATGAGCAGGTTGACGACCACCCAGTTGTTTGCATTGAGGTCCAGCTCCCTGTCCGTGATCAGTTCATCCCTTTTTATCTTGAGGTTGTTCCATCTCTTGCAGGCGGACATGCACCGTTTGCACCCTATGCATCTCCCG
Organism: Deltaproteobacteria bacterium; assembly: GCA_019308985.1. The sequence continues at coordinate 999 of JAFDHB010000144.1, forward strand.
ATATCAACGAGCTTTCCATAGCGCTTTGTCTGTCCCGCGGCTCCACTTGGCTTCCCCAGGGTCATCCCCACTGCGCTCCCGGCAACCAGGCTGAGGAAGGACCTCCTGCTTATCTTCTTATTAGGCTTGATCCCCATATGGTCTACGTCATCCCTCGACCTTTGACTACCTGTCCCTCTCCAGGAGTTGAAACTCCCTCCGGTGCACTTTAAATGGCTTTGGCATGTCGCTGACCTTGGCAGCCCTCAAGAAATCTACCAGGTCCTCCGTAGGCGTATCCTTGTGGTGGTGACAACTGTTGCAGGCATTCGGCTGTTTGTCCTGGCCCCCTTCCAGGAGGGTGCGCTCCGGGAACAGGAAGCGGAAGGTATGGCTGTGCGCATCTCCTGCCTCGCCGATAGAAGTCACCCTGGGCATGTGACACCTGATACAGCTCCCAAAGGTATGGATCCTGTGGACCGAACGATATTGGTATGTGGAATGGCAGCTCTTGCATAAGTTGTCTTCAAACAGCCTGGTCTTGGACCTTATGATTACAAGAGGATTGGGTACTTCCCCTATGGCCTGTAAAGCGCTCTTGCTCCTGTGGACATCATGGCAAGTAATGCAGGTCACCCCCACCTTGGCGTGCTCGCTGCGCTTCCAGTCCAGGTATTGCTGGTTGGAGTGCTTGGATTCTCCGCTGGGCCAGAAATATTCAGGGTTCTCCTGGGGGTTGAATTCGTTGAAATAGAGCCTCAGGTTAGCCGCTCCCTTGTGGATTTGGTAATCCGCCGGATAAGCGTACTTTCCGGACTTGTCTCGTCCTCCCGTGTGACAGGAGCCGCATATCTGAGCAGCCAGGGCCGGTGTCAAGCGGTTGGCCTGGATGATGGTGCCTATCTCATAACCGGGTACCGCCTCCACGTGGTTGCTCCCCGGCCCGTGGCATGCCTCGCAGGCGACGCCCATTTCAACAAAGGTCCTCTTTTCCGGATCAACTCCCGTGGCATGGCAACCGGCACACTCGTAGAACCAGTCCCTCTTGGAAGGCTCATCGGGATAATAGGCCTTCCACTCGCCCGTGAATACATTGTACTGGGCGGGGAGCACCATCAGCACGTTCCCTTCCCACTTCAGATACTGTTGCTTCCACTGGCTCCCGAGCACATAGTCCACATCCTCCTTTGTGAAGGTCCTGACATGGCTTGGAGAGTCGAAATCACCTATATTGGCGAGGGGTTCAAGCCTGGCATCCCTCATCATTCTCGAGTGTAGAGAAGTCTTCCATTCCAGGTAAGTCCTTTCGTGGCAACGTTTACAGGTCTCGGACCCGACAAAGGTGGCCCCGGTCCTGTCCGTGTATTTGCCTTCAAGCCTGGCCTCCTCGATTATGATGCCCTTCTTCTTGAGGGTAACCGTAGTCGTCACGACCACCGCCAATGCCAGCAGGAATATGACACCTATGATCAACGGCACCTTTGGAATCTTCATTCTCCTGTCACCTCTGCCTTCACCCGGGGATCTTGAAAGGTCACTGTCATGCTTACTTCATGGCAGTTGGGCACAAGCCATCCATTTGCTTCATTTCAAACAGTATGAACTGCTTGGTCAAGCCGGCCCACAACTCGTAAAAAGGCGACTCTGTCTCATCACTCACCCTGTCACAGAAATCCGGGATCCAGCGACTCAGGTGTTGCTCCAGGAATTTCCGCTCCATGTCCAGGCAATAGGAGGCCTTCTCTTCATCACCTTCTTCCCAGGCCTGGGATTCCCGGGCGATGACCTGCCCCATGAACTCCAGCTCAACGCTGATATGATCCGGAAGACCCTTGTATTCAGGCGTGTACCGGAATCCTGCCGATTCAACAAATTTCTTCACCTGAACCGTCGCCTTGCCCCACAATTGCGCGGTTCCACCGCCTTCCGGTTGATAGTGCACGGACTCATGGGGTGAAATGTGCCTACCGGGGCCTAGAAAAAGCCGGGCATACTCTACGGAAAGCTCATCCAGGGTCTCCTCTTCAGGTCTTTCAAGGAACTCCTCGGGCCATTGCACGCCCATATCCTCCAGGACAGACCTGAACCCGGGTTCTTTGACCTGCCTCAGGAAATCCCCTGATGGTTCTTGGCGAAAGGCCGTGGCCAGCAATCCATATATGCTGCTCCTCTGCTTGGCCACGGCAGCCTTTTCCTGGTTTTTCTCTTTCAAAGCCGCTTCAGTCACCTGGTCCTACACCCTGGTTACCTTGACCACCGTGTCCATCCAGCGCTGTTGCCCGCCGATGGGATCAGGTTTATTGGGTATGACCCAGTTAGGGTGAACACCATACTCATTCCACCACTTGAGCTTGAGGTCAGGATCATTGTCTCCGGCCATGGGGGCCTTTTTCCCAGAGGCATACCGGCCATATTCCCAGTGCCCCAGGTGATGGGAAATGGCAACAATCCCCGACACGACTGCCTCCGTCACCCTCGCAGTGGTGATTATTTCACCCACCTCAGACCTGACCTTGATCCTATTGCCGTCCTCGATTCCCAATCGCTTGGCGGTCTCAGGGTTTATCATGGCCGGGTTCCTGTGATAGATCTCTGTCAGCCACTTGCAGTTGGCGGACCGGGAATGGATATGGACAGGGACCTTGTAGGTCGTCAGGACAAGTTCATCCTTTGCCATCTTTTCATGTTCCGGAACAGGTCTAAAGATCGGCAAGGGTTCAAAACCCTTGATCTCTAATAGTTCGGAATAGAGTTCCAGGTAACCTGTCTTATTCACCTTGTCAGGCTTGAAGCCGGCGTAGACCTTGTCGCCGATCTTTTGGCCCACGTATCCCTTGTAAGCATTCTTGGTATTGGTATATCCTTTTTGTCGAGCTTCCGCTTCGCTCTTGGCAGAGGACTTTTTCCAGTTCCAGTAGGTACCGGTGGCCTCGTCGAGGATGACCCCATCCTTGCTGAGATCCTTGGCCGGTACCTCCTTCTTGTACATGTAGTACTTTGGTTTGGCCTTCGGGTCATGCCAGACCCCGTGGGTCTTCATGTACTCGAACCCCCCTGCTTCCTTGACACCGGGTGTCTTCTCACAGGACATCCTGACATACTCCTCCGCAGAGTTGAAGCCAAAGGGAAACCCCAGCCTCTTGGCCAATTCGCAGACCACGTCCTTGAAATCCCGGCTCTCTCCCAGGGGTTTCACAAAGGGCTGCCTTATGTAATACTCAGGAACCTGAGTAGGCGAAGCATGATCCTCCCAGTCCCACCACTCCAGGTACGAGGGATTGGGAAGAATCATGTCGGCCAGGGCCGCTGACTCGTCATAATAGGCGTTTACGCAGACCGTGAAAGGAATGAGGCTCTCGTCCTTGAGGATGTCGATATTCTCCTGGCACTCGCCGTTGGCATAGACCGGGGTATAGCAGTACCACATATATACTTCAGGCCTTCCGTTTCTCCCGTCCTTTATCATCTTCAACACCTGGTGATTTGCATGGTGGTTAGGGTAGGCAATGTCACCCTTGAATCCGTCCAGGATCTTGAGTTTCTTGGCCTTGGGACCCTTGGGACCCTTGGGACCCTTCCATTTTGCACCAACGGCCCTGCAGCGTCCCCCGGGATTGTCTATGTTCCCCGTAATGGCGGCAAGCATCTGGACGGCCCTTTCCGTATCAACACCGTTGTAATTGGCCACCGCACCCCTGTAACTGATGACACAGGCCGGTTTGTTCTTTGCAAATTCATGGGCGATGCTCTTGATCTTTGCCGCAGGGACACCACTCACCTTTTCGGCCCACTCGGGGGTATACTTTGAAAGGTGTACTTTCAGGGTCGCTACCTTTTGCTTTGTAGTGGCATTCACGTCCTCTGTGGCCCTGATGAAGCGGAAGAATTCCTCGTCGTAAAGACCTGCTTCCATGATTTCCCGGCACATGGCCAGGACCACCGCGCAATCGGTCCCGGGCCTTATGGGGATCCACTCGGTAGACTTTGCAGCAGTATTTGACAGCCTCACGTCAAAGGTGATCATCTTCACACCCCTCTCGGTGATTGCCCGAACCAATCTCTGGGATGTGGGTATATGGTTGGTATGGGACTCCATGACACCGCTTCCGAAATTTACCACGTACTTCGTCCTGTCAAAGTCCCAGTTGTCGTAATGCTTGCCCCAGGTCAGCTCCTGGGCCGTCCATTTTCCCCCCTCGCAGATGCTGGTATGGTTGCCCACTGTCTTTGTACCATAGGCCGAGAGGAACATCTTGACGATCTTGCTGGATGAGGCCTTCATACGTCCGTAATGAAACATAAACTTCTCAGGGTGACCCTCGTCACGCAGTTTCTTGAGTCGGGCCGTCAATTCGCTCAAGGCCTCCTCCCAGGTGATCCGCTTCCACTTGCCTTCACCTCTCTTCCCTGCCCTCTTCATGGGATAGAGGATCCTGTCCGGATCATATAGCTGGTTGATCCCGGCAGCCCCCTTTGCGCAGATCTTTCCCAGTCCCCTGATGGAATTGGGGTTGCCTTCCAGCTTGACCAGCCTGCCGTCCTCCACGAATCCAATCATGGCATCCCTGGTTACACAGCTCCAGCAGGCAGAGGGCACCATCTTTCTCTCCACTCCGGTCTTTGGAGAGAAGTCCTTTCCTCCCTTGACAAACTTGACCGTCCCTGCCAGGGCTATGGACCTTCCTGCCTTTCCGGCGGCAAGGACGGCGACGCTCACTGCGCCAAGCTTGAAAAGATCACGACGTGTGAAGTTTCCTTTCATGTCACTTCCTCCTTAAAAGTCTTAGGATACCTGGTCCACCCAGGCCTCATTTCCGACGAACTTTTTCTTTGCCGTAGCCATGTTCTGGAGTACCCCCCTGGGATCGATGTAAAAGCACATGGGCACCGTATTCTCCCCGGGGAGCAGGGTGGTCTCGTTCCTTCTCTCTTCCAGCTTGAATTCTTTTACCAGTCTTGACACCTCGCTGTTTGGGTCGTTCAGGTCGCCGAAGATCCTCGCCCTCCCCTGGCAGATATTCACACATGCAGGCTCCACTCCCCTGTCAATCCTGTGCTGGCAGAGGGTGCATTTTGCGATGCCGTTCTTGGTAGAGTCCTTGCCAGCGGTAAGGCGTTTGTTCCACGTGCGGGCGCCATAGGGGCATTTGTCTATGCACTTGCCGCACCCGATGCAAAGTTCATTATCATACAGGATTAATCCATCGGGCCGTTTGTAGGTGGCACCATACCGGTACCTGATCGTTTTCCCTTCAGCCGTGATAAACTTCTTGCGACCCTTGGGGTATTCCGGGCAGATCTTGACACAGGGAGGAATCCCGTCTTCCACATTGCCCTCACAGTGGTTGCAGATCCTCGGCATCAGGAACTTTTCAGCCCGCGGAAAGGCGCCATTTACCTCTTCATATACGGCCGTCCTGAAGGCCCCGAGAGGGACGTGGAACTCCGCCTTGCACGCTACGGTGCAGGCCCTGCACCCTATGCACCTACGCAGGTCAATGATGAATGTCCACCTAGGTGCCCTCTTGCGGCTCTTTCTGGCTGCCAATGCGGTTCCCGCCGGCACCAACCCTACTGCTGCACCTACGGCGACGGCCCCCGCCCCTTTTATCACCTGCCGCCTTGATAGATTGGTCATTTCGCTCATGATGCTCTCCTTTCCTTGCCTTTTCTTTTTTTACTAACTGATCTAATCGTTACAACCTTCAAGCCGGGATGCTTTCAGAAAAGCCCCAGATACAAGACGCGCAAATCTTTAGGAATGAGGCGTACATATGAAGTACGCCGCAATCATTTACCCCGTTAAATAACTCCTAATTCAGAGAACGTCGGGCCCATGATGTTCTTAGAGGATTCTGGACCTTTGATTCAGCTCCACAAATTCCCATTTAACGGGGCAGGGATGAAGCGCAACGCAGAAATTGGACTTCTTACGAAGCCATCAATTAGTTCTGGGTTTCTTCTTCTATGTAGTCCAGCACATCCTCGAAGCTCGTGATGGCCGCATCAATCAGGAACATGGAATACTTCTTGTTATGAACTCCGTTCCCGAACCTCACTATGTCCAGGTTCTCCCGGCCTTCCCTCAGCATCCCCATTGCCTCGTGCATCTTGGCCTTGGAGAGTTTTGATTTGGCCTCCTCCAGGGCCGTCAGAGCCTCTTCTTTCACCTCCTTGGCAAACTCCAACTCCCTGCTCAATTCCGCTTTCCATTCCCTGAGCATCTTTTCATGATCTTTGGTGTGGCATCTGACGCAGGCCCTTGCCGAGCCCACCAAGGTCCTCTCTCCCTTGGCAGTCGTGCCCAGCTCGATATGGCAGCCCAGACAATTCGTCCTGGCCCTGCGCATGGGATCCGGGGCTTCAATCACTCCCCTTCGCTTCAAGCCTGCTGCCAGCAGTCGCTGGTACCGATGGGGATCAGGGTGGCACGTCCCGCAAGCGGCCTGCACGGTCTGGTCCTTGATCACTTCCTTGATGGTCATTTTGGGCCCTGACTTGGGAAGTGTCAGAAGAAGTTTCGCCTTTTGGTGCCTGACCGGTTCGTGGCACTCCACGCACCTGGTATTCTTTACGGTGACATGCTTCTGGTGCAGGAGTTTTCCGTTTTTCTTTTCCTTCAGGTCCTTTGCCCTGTCATGGCATGACTCGCAATTCCCCTGCTTGATCCTTCCCGCACCCAGCACCACGGCCGTTCTGAGTTGACCCTTTTCAAAGTATGCCTGGGAGTGCCCCCCACCTGCTGCCTGAATGAGTTCGAAGTGGCAGCTGCTGCACGACACTCCCGCATCTTTCAGCATCCGGTGCGTGATGGGTTTTTCGCCCGATGTCTGGATGGGCTTTTCCGGGAGCTTGTGGCAGAGATCGCATCTTGCCCTTTCCTGGTTGAACTTGGCCTTGGTGAAATGGCACAGGAAACAGGAGCCCTTCGAGACTTCGAAATGCTTGTTCTCGGTCTCGTGCTGGTGACACGAAGCACAATTGACCTGCTGGCCCTCGATCTGTTTTGCCTTGTCCAGGTGGGGCTCGTGTACGAAGGCCACTTTCCCGGTAAACTTGATCTTCTTGGTCCTGAACTCGTCCTTGGGGTTGCCGTGGCAGTTGGAGGTCAGGCAACTGGCATCCACGATCCGCGGCCTGGTCCTTATGACGCCGCCCCCCAGCTCAATGTATGAAAAACGTTCCGGCGGCTTTTTGGGTATGTGCTTGATCTCGTCTTTTGATCCGGATACATGGCCCCTGTAAGCCTTTTTCTTTTTGGGCGGGTAATGGCACTCAACGCATCCAACGTTGTTGTGTTTTCCCTTTTTCCACAGTTCGTATCCCTTCTGGACGATATTGGGATAGGTGAGGATGTGACAGTAGCCGCAAAAGGGTTGAGGTGCCGGGATGGAAAGCCGGGCGATCGCAAATTCCTTTGCGGCTTCCTCCCCTTGCCCCGCTCTTGTGGATTCAGGGAGCAAAAAGAAAAGGGGGCCTGCCGCCAAAAGAAGGGGAAAAACCACAAGCCATTTAGTTTTATTGATCATGTTGTCTTCCATCTCGATCCTCTTCATGAATGCTCCTTAACCAGTAAACGAGTTCGTCGGTATCCACGGGCTTGGTCAAGCATGCATAGATGTGGTAACAAATGGACTCCTTGAACTCCGGGTTCAGCCTGTGTTTCGTGAGGCCCAGGAAGTATACGCCCGGGTGCTTGAGGGTAAGCTCCCTGATCTTCCCGTTATCAATTCCCCTGGCATTCAGGTCAATGACCGCGGCAAGACATTGCCTGTCACCTAGGTGACTAATGAAAGAGGACAGCTCATGCACAGGCACGGCCTTGAACCCTTCCCTTTTCACAAAGGAACACAGGCGCTTACATTCCTCTCGGTCTTCGCAAAAAATGACTGTGCACTTCTTCATTAGCCATCCAACTTGTCAAACTAAGTCAGGCTGTTGCCCAAATCTTTTCCGCTCCACCCATTTATGCGAAAAGAAAATAGCGCTCATGGTATTTGCTGTTGTGGTCCCTGGGGGTCTTTTCTCAAGGCTCAATCAAATTGCTTCCAGGCACTTACAAGGCACAAACAGTTAATAGAAGGCCACAGTAGCCCCAAGAGATCATCTTCACCGGAGCCTCCACCTCTCGCCCCTATTGAGGAACCCCTATGAGGACA
>JAFDHB010000018.1 GCA_019308985.1 Deltaproteobacteria bacterium
TCTTGGAAAGAGACCTCGCCCTTAAGGAGCCGAGCTATCCTGTCGTGATCCTCAGAGGATACGGTGAAAAGAATGCGGCGAAAGGACTCGTGACAGAGACAGGTTACGTAAGGGAGGTTTATTCTTTGATCCGAGATAATCTCAAAAACTTGAGCAGGATAAGAATTTTCTCCCGGGCGTAGTACCAGGGAAAATACTGATACATCCTTTAGCGCCTTGAACCCGCCGAGTTTTGAGGGAGGCATAACGTGTATCGCCCGAAAAGCAGGATCTATCAAAGCAGCGCACTAACCGCTTTCCAGAGTCCTTCCGTATCGATCGGCTTTGGAATGTACTCGTCTGCCTCAGTGGACATACCATCCGCGTGGCTGTACCTCGTACTGGGAACCGCTTCGCCCACCGCAGTAAGCAACACCACCGGGATGTCCTTGGTTTCCTCCTTTGCCTTCAATTCAGCGCACAGGACATAGCCATCCTTTCGGGGCATCATGATGTCCAAGATAACCAGGTCAGGTCTCCTAGCCTTGATTGACTCTTCGGCTTCTATACCGTCGTAGGCCCGGCCGACCTCGCAACCCTTGCTTTCAAGCATCATGGCTACGGTCTCTACCAGATCAGGGTCATCGTCAACAACGAGAATATATTTCTTCGACATTCCCATACCTCCTTTATCTTGGTCCTAAGTCTTCAAAACAATAATAAGAATGAAAATATGCCCACCAGCCCGAATCAGGATGCCTAGCCGATCTTCGGTCTGGGATAGAGTCCGCTACTCTCCACTATCTCAGGGACCTTTTCTTCCCATTCTATTGCCATAATGTGAAATCCGCTCACTCCCTCGACTTCCTTTAGTCTTTGGATGGTCTCTACGCAGATCTTGATCCCCTCTTCGGGTTGTTTCTCCTTGGGGACCCCGCTCATTCTCTTTACTACCTCATCAGGAACATCCATGCCCGGCACGCGGTTTTTCATATACTTGGCCATGCCGGCGGACTTGAGTGGCGTGACTCCTGCGAGGATATAAACCTTTTCGTGGAGACCCCGGTCCCTGACCAGTTCCATATATTTTTCGAATTTCTCCAGGTTGTATATGCACTGTGTTTGTATGAACTCCGCACCTGCTGCCACCTTTTTGGCAAGGCGAGGCACCCGGATCTCAAAGGGATCGGCAAAGGGGTTCGCAGCAGCCCCGACGAACATTTGTGGTGGTCTTTGAATCTCATCACCGCCAAGGAATTTCCCTTCGTCTCTCATATGCCTCACAGTCTGAATCAACTGCATTGAGTCCAGGTCAAATACATTCTGCCCCTGGGGATTGTCGCCAAATACCTGGTGGTCCCCGGACAGGCAGAGGACGTTATAGATGCCGAAAGAGGCGGCTCCCAGAATATCGCTTTGAAGGGCGATCCTGTTTCGGTCCCTTACGACCATCTGGAGGACGGGTTCAAGCCCCATCATCTTCAGGTGTATGCATGAGGCAAGGCTACAAAGTCTTGTAACAGAGGTCTGGTTGTCCGTTATGTTAATGGCATCCACGTAATCTTTGATCAATTCCGCCTTCTTGGTGATCACCTTCGGGTCGCTGCCTCGAGGAGGCCCGCATTCGGAAGTGACCGCAAGATTGCCTGATGCAAGTATCTTCTCCAATTTACTAGGTGTCTTCGTTTCCGTCATTCTTTAAGATCCTCCCTGACTACTTTACGGGGTCCACCCGCCCGCTCCGTTGACCAATCCTTGATTGGTGTAATCTCTTCAAACTCATCCAGTCTATTGAGTTCCTTGAGACGATCAATAATCATCTGCCATCCGCATGGAAGGTCCTTGTCTATCTCACAGTGGCCCTTTGTGGACCCGCCGCAGGGTCCGTTAAAGAGCCTTTTTGCACATCTAGCCACGGGGCATATTCCGCCCGTCTTGGCCAGGATGCAGTGTCCACACCCTTGACAGCGCTCGGTCCATACACCCCTCTCCTCTGTCACCCCCATGAAACAGGTATCCACGCCAGGAAAGACCGGAGTGCTGAGGTAGGTCTCGGCCATAAACTGGACCCCCACGCCACAGGCAAGGGACAGGACCGCATCGTACTGGTCTATGATGTTACGAACCTCCTCCAGATACTCACGGTCACACTGGCGCTCCAAAGTGACCTCATCTATCTTGACCTCTTTTCCTTGGTTCATAAAGTACATCCTAAGGGCCGAGGCAAGGACCGCAACCTCCTTCTTGCCTCCCGCCTCGCACACGGTGACGCATTCATTGCAGCCCAAAACGAGAATTCTCTCGAAGCCCTTTACCTCGTCAATAATCTCTTCAACAGGTTTTTGTTTCGCTACTATCATATCATGAAACCTCTCTCCTTGATGGCTTCGTAAAAAGTCCAATTTCTGCGTTGCGCTTCATCTCGTTGTGATTGCGGCGTACAGCTAGTACGCCTCATCACACGAGATTCGCTCGCTCCTGCTCAGCCGGATTTCGCAAGCTCAACTTGAAGACTTACTTGAAGCTTTTTACAATGCCATCCCAAATTTTGGTTTCTGCGAGATCGTCCCCCTAGGTTTCAATGGATTTCCGGGCAAAGACCCTTTCTCTGGGTCCTTCTTTCTCAGGCCGTCAAGCCGCCGCTCTTGCACCCTTAACGGGGTTTGGGCCCATAGACCTTATCTTTTCCGTCATCTCAATGGCTATCTGAACAAACTTGGGGGCGTCGCTGGAAGACAGGTTGTACATCTGGACCCTTTCGCCCCCTATGCCGATGCTCTCCAGGATCTCTTGGGCCTTTTCCACGCGCTTACGGGCCCTGAGGTTCCCGCGCGTGAATTGACAGGCCCCTTCCAGACAACCCAGCACAAAGACCCCGTCCGCCCCCCTTTCGAAGCATCTCAAGAGGTGGATGATATCCACCTTTCCCGTGCACGGGACCCTTATGATCTTGATATTGGAGGGATATTGGAGTCGCATGGAACCTGCCAGGTCCGCGGCAGTGTACCCTCAGAACTGACAGCAAAAGGCGATGATAACCGGTTCAAAGTTCTCCATCATATTACTCCCTCCAACAAAGCGTCCACCTTGCTCAGGATCTGATCATCTTCGTACCAGTTCAATTCTATGGCCTTTGCAGGGCATTCCGCCGAGCATATGCCACACCCACGGCAAAGGGCAGGATCGATCTCGCTTACCCCCTCTTTGTTTATCTTGGGCACATTGTAAGGACATGACCTGACGCATATCAGGCAGGCCGCACACCTATCCTGGTCGACCTTTGCAGTAACAACCGAAAGGGTGATCTCAGGCTGTGAAAGAAAAGTAGCGGCCCTGGCGGCTGCCGCCATTGCCTGGGATATGGACTCAGAGATCAATTTCGGGCTATGGGCGGTGCCGCAGACAAATACGGCGTCGCTGGCCATGTCAACAGGCCTGAGCTTGACATGGACCTCCATGAAGAAGCCGTCCTGAGTGCGCGCCAACTTTACAATCGACGCAAGCTCCTCTGTATCAGAGGCCCTCATGCCGGCACTTAGGGCAAGGATATCCGCGGGAATCTTGATCTCCCTTTGAAGCACGTGATCTCTGAACGTGACATATATGCGGCCATCCGAAGCCTGCACCTGTGGAGGCTCCTCCTGCTTGTACCTGAAGAACAGCACTCCCTTGCTCCTGGCTTCCCTGTAATAATCCTCCAGAAAACCATAGGTTCGCATATCCCGGTAAATGATGTACACGTTGGCATCAGGGTTAAGCTCCTTTATGTGGAGCGCGTTCTTGATTGCAGTCTGGCAGCATACCCTGGAACAGTTAGGAAATTCTTCATTCCTGCTTCCCACGCACTGTATCATGGCCACGTGCCCGAGGTCATCCGCCCCTCTCTCCTCGAGGCGTTTCCCCAGCTCTATCTGGGTCAAGACCCTGTCATCCTGCCCGTACAGATATTCCTTCGGGGAGTATTCGGTAGCACCCGTCGCAAGTATCACGACCCCGTGATCAATCTTCCTTTCATACATCCCAGGGCCCACGAGCACTTCGGTGGTGAAATTGCCCTTGAAACCACTGAAACCTACAACCAGGGATTCGGTCAATATCTGGATTTTTTCATGGGCATTGACCCTGGATACCAAGTCCAGGAGGTAGTCCTGTATGTTCGCCTCCTCTATGGTATGGCTGAATTCCCTGGCCAGGCCCCCAAGGTGGGGCTCCTTCTCTACTATAACGACCTCGAAGCCCTGATCTGCCAGGCCCAGGGCCGCATTCATACCGGAGACGCCCCCACCGATTACAAGTGCCCTTTTGTTAATTGAGATCCTCTTTCCTTTGAGGGGTCGAAGCAGAGATGCCCTTGCGACCGCCATCCTGATCAGGTCCTTTGCCTTATCCGTGGCGGATTCCGGGGATTCGCTGTGTACCCATGAATCCTGGTTTCGTATGTTGGCCATCTCAAAGAGATACTTGTTCAGCCCACAGGCCTGAAGGGTTTCTTGAAAGAGGGGCTCATGGGTGGTGGGGGAACATGCAGCGACTACGACACGATTGAGGCCACGTTCCCTTATTATCTCTTTCATGGCCTCCTGGGTATCCTGGGAGCAAGTAAACAGGCTTTGCTCCACGTGGACGACGTTAGGCAGGGTGGCGGCGTAATCGGCGACAGCGGGCACGTCCACTATTCCACCTATATTTCTGCCGCAATTGCAGACAAATACACCTATCCTTGGTTCCTTTTCAGAGACATCGATTTCCTCGGGCAATTCTTGGGTCCTGATCTCTGTGCCCCTGGCCTGGTTCAAATCCACTTCCGCAGCGCAGGCGGCGGCACTGGCTTCAACGACCGCCTGGGGGATATCTTTGGGCCCTTGAAAGGCGCCGCACACGTAAATCCCTTCTCTCGATGTGTTGATGGGGGCGAAGGGGGTGGTAAGGGAAAAATTGTCCTTTGTGAGGGTCACGCCCAGTCTCTTGGCCGTTTCCACCCTGTCAGGAGGTATCTCCATTCCAACGGAAAGCACTACCAGATCAAAGACCTCTTCCTTGAGCTCCCCTTGTTCAGTGGAATACCTCAGCACCAGGTCATCTGAACCAGGCAGGGGGTCGATGGTGTGGACCCTTGAACGGATATAGCGAACACCATGCTTTTCTTTGGCATTGTTGTAATATATCTCAAAGTCCTTGCCAAAGGTCCTCATGTCCATAAAGAACACGGCGCAATCCAGGTCTTCCCCAAGGTGCTCCTTTGCAATGACAGCCTCCTTGGTGGCATACATACAGCACACGGAAGAGCAGTAGGAATGGTCACAGCGGTTGATGTCCCTCGAACCCACACACTGCATCCAGGCTATCTTCTCGGGTTCCTTCTTATCAGACGGCCTCACAAGGTGCCCCATGGTGGGCCCGGATGCGGAGAGGATCCTCTCGAATTCCATGGAAGTCACGACATTGGGGTGGCTGACATAATGGTAAGTTTCAAACTGGGATGGGTCATAGGGTTCAAAGCCAGGGGCCATTATTATGGAGCCTGTCCTAATCTCTAGGACCTCTTCTTCTTGCCTATGGGTCTCAAGAGTCACGGCCCCTGCCTTGCAGGCATCAACACACAGATAACACTCGCAACAGTATCCGCAGTTCAGGCAGCGCTCGGCTTCAGCCTTGCCACCCTTTTCACCATAACCCAGCTCTACCTCCTTGAAGCTCCCCTTCCTTTCCGGCGGGGGAAGTTGAGGCATCCTTACCCTGGTCTCAACCTTCTGGTCGCTTGGGATAGGCCGGTATACAGGGTTCTCCCGGGAAACGGGTTCGCGACCTTCGGCCATGTCGCGCCCGTCCATGAACCGGACAATGGATTCGGCAACTTCTCGTCCGGCCGCTATGGCCCCGATGACCACCCAAGGCCCGCTCTGGAGATCACCGCCCGCAAAGACCCCTTCACGGCCGGTGGCATAGGTGACAGGGTCGACCTGGACCGTACCCCAAGGGGTGAACTCCAATCCTTCGATATCTTCAAGGGGGGACGTATCCGGGGACTGCCCCACGGCCGGGATAAGCTGGTCTATTTCCATTTCGTATTCGCTTCCAGGAATGGGAATAGGGCGCCTCCTCCCGGATGAATCCGGTTCCCCGAGCTCCATGCGGATGCACCTGAGGCCCGCAACCCTCCCGTCCTGCACTAGTACTTCCTGGGGAGCAGAGAGGTAAGTTATCCTAACGCCTTCCTCTTCGGCTGCTGTGATTTCTTCTTCCCAGGCGGGCATCTCGGCCCGAGTCCTGCGGTAAATGATATTGACTTCCCTGGCGCCAAGCCTTACTGCGCAACGGGCAACGTCAATGGCCACATTCCCCCCGCCGATGATTGCAACACGATTCCCGACCGGGGCCTTACCCGAGAGGTTCACTTCCCTTAGGAAATCAACCCCTTGCCTGACACCGGCGGCCTTTTCTCCTGGAATGCCCAGGTCGATGCCCTTATGGGCCCCGGTAGCCAGGAATACCGCCTTGTAGCCCTTGTTGAACAGGTCATCCAGGCTGAACTCAGAGCCCAATGCACTATTGGTCTTTATCTCGACGCCCAGATTGGTGATGACCTCGATCTCTTGATCCAAAATAGCGGGAGGTAGACGATGATCAGGAATCCCGACCCGCAACATGCCCCCGGGTACCGGAAGGGCCTCGAATATGGTGGAAAGGACACCTTTCCTTGCCAAGTGATAGGCAGCGGAGAGGCCGGCCGGTCCCGAGCCTATGATCGCAACTTTTTCATCCCTCCTGGGGAGGCATTCAATCCTTACCTTCCTGGGATCGAACTGGTCTGCGGCCAGCCTCTTCAGGTCCCTTATTGCAACAGGATCATCTACCTCACATCGCCGGCATGCATCCTCGCACCCATGGGGGCAGATCCTGCCAAGCACTCCGGGGAGCGGCAACTCTTCCATTATTATTCTGAGCGCATGTTCATACTTGCCCTGCTTTACCATCTGGACATATCCCTGCACATTGAGGCCTGCCGCGCAGGCCAACCTGCATGGGGCCTTGTCTGCCTTTTGGATTGCAAATGCCCCGGGTATTGCCTGGGCGTATTTCTTGAAAGCGGCCTTCCTTTCGGACAGTCCCAGGTCATATTCGTTGGGTAGCACGACGGGGCAGACTTCCGCACAGTCACCACAGGCAGTACACTTGGTGAGATCTATGTACCGTGGGTCCTTTCGGAGGGTGACCTTGAAATTACCCTTTGATCCTTCGACCTTCTCTATGTCAGCGCATGTGATCAGGTTGATGTTCAGATGCCGGCCGACCTCGACCAGTCTCGGGGAGATAATTCACATAGCGCAGTCATTGGTGGGAAATGTCTTGTCAAGCTCGGACATGACACCACCAATGGCCCATGACTTCTCCACAAGGTGGACATAGTATCCCGAGTCGGCCAGATCAAGCGCAGCCTGCATCCCTGCAATGCCGCCACCTACGATCATGACCGAGCCGGACATATTCTGTGTCTCTCTATGGTCTTTAGTCATAGCAGTACATTCCCTTTGGTTTCCTAGAGCCTTACCTCATCCAGGATCTGATTAAGTTTATCCTCCCAACCGAGGGTGGATATCAGTACGCCTGCAAACCCCATGTCCTTTACTCTACTTATGGTTTGAGCGGCGATCTTAATGCACTCTTTCACCTTGTCCGGCGCTTTCTGAATGGACCTAATAATCTCCTGGGGAATGGAGATTTCCTTGAT
The DNA here is from genome assembly GCA_019308985.1 of Deltaproteobacteria bacterium. Next base: position 7,709 of record JAFDHB010000018.1, read on the forward strand.
GTTACGGTCTATGTAACGGGCCATTCCAGCGGATTTGAGGAGGAGCACCCGCGGGATCACTGAGACCGCATCTCTCTCGATTTTCCTTACGAAGTTCTGGAGAAGGCGGGTATCAAAGATAGGATTAGTCACTACGAATTCAACACCCAGGTCCACCATTTTCTTGAGGTTTTCGAGTTCCAGTTCCAGGAGCCCCCCGCTTGCGCTTGTATCGACCACGCTGCCCACACAGAACCCGGGGGTACCTCGGAGCTCAATACCCGCTATGTCCCGCCCCCTTTGCAAGGTTTGGACAACTTCCAAAAGTTCCATGAGGTCCAGGTCATTTACAGTCCTGGCATTAGGGTGATCTCCGTACCTGATATCTTCCCCCGGGACTACCATCAGATTTTGGATACCCAATGCTGCAGCAGCGAGAAGGTCGGCCTGGAGAGCCAGCCGGTTTCTATCTCTACAGCAGATCTGGTAGACCGTCTCCACTCCTTCTCTCTTGAGAATAGCGCACCCGCCGAGGGAACAGGCCTTCAAGACGGCATTGGCCATCTCAGGGACCACCATGGCGTCTACACGCCCCTTTGCTTGTACCGCATTTTTCACCTGAAGGGAAAAGTCCGTCCCCTTTGGTGGGTCTATTTCTCCTAGAATAATGAATTTCTTTGAGCCGATCTTCTCTCGAAGCAGCATAAAGAAAGCCTCCCCCATAGCGAGTTGACGTTGAGAATGCACCCCACTCCACCCTTGAAAGGTAGCCGGGAAAGATTTTCTCCCCATCAAGGGTGTTCCAAATAGTCCACTCATCGCACCGGACTACGCATTAAGCCGGGCCCAAACAGATTTGGTTTCCGTCTCAATGGACCTACTAAGCCCAATGTTTGAGGCTAGATTTTTAACTTTTTTGGTAGGATTTGTCAACCAAGTTTGTCCTTTGAAAACCACCGTTGTTCAGAAATGCCACAGGAATTTGTTTTGTGTAGGAAATCGAGATTAACCTGTGGCGATATTCTACATTAATATAACTCTTTGAAATGATGACCAAAAACCCAAAAAGCTCCACCCTCGCCATATCATTTCCATAGCCAAGTGTTGGATTTTCCGGCAATTTTGCCCACAAGCCCCGAGGATTGGGGGATTCCCGCTCTGGCGGGCAGACAAAAATGCTGAAATATCAATAGAATAGGGGAGGCATATGCAAGGTTCGGGGTTGTGGCACGACACTTGCTGCTATTGTGTGATCAGACTATCTGGAGCACCAAAGTTCTCATTCGCGGCCTTGTCCCAAAAGGGGGCCAACTAAAGTAGGCGGAGAAAATCATCAAACAAGGTCTTGGGAGGAAAAACATGGAAGAACCAAAAAGAAGCAAAATAGGCTATGGGTCTACCTACAGAAGAGGTAAGAGGGAAGATCTTGGAGCAGGTACGGAAATCGGTACCGTCCTGGGCACCCAGGTCTGGATGGTTAGACCCGACAGGGAGGCTCAAGCGGAAAACCCTTGTATCTGGATGCAGTCGGGTGTGGTAAGGTTCAAGAACTGCAACAATTTCTATGACTGCCCGACCTGCAAGTATGACCGCGGCATGAGGAAAAAAGTGGAAGAGAAAAAGGCCATGAGCTGGCAGGACCTAATGAGGAGAAGGCCCGATCTGGACAGGCTATGCAGGCACAGCCTAACGAACCGGATTCACAGGAGGGTGTGTGCTTACAACTATGAGTGTTCCAGGTGTGATTTCGACCAATTGGTGGAAGATACCTTGAACATGAGGGTAAACAGCACCCTCCTGGAAACCCAAGAGATACGCGGTTTTAGTGTCCCGATGGGCTACTATTTCCATGACGGGCATACCTGGGCCAAGATAGAAAGTGGGGGTTACGTGAGGATCGGTCTGGATGACTTCGCGCTAAAGCTCCTGGGGAAGCCGGATGCTATGGACCTTCCTTTGATGGGAAAGGAACTGGGAAGGAACCGGGCGGGATGGGGCTTGGAGAGGGAGGAGAAGAAGGCCGAAGTCCTATCACCTGTTGACGGTATCATTGTTGATGTAAACTCCGAGGCCAGGGAGAATCCTGATCTGGTCCACAGGGATCCCTACGGTGACGGCTGGCTGTTCATGGTCCGCACACCTGATATCAAAAGGAGCTTTTCCGACCTCATGGAGGACAAAAGGGGCATAGAATGGATGAAAGCCGAGGTTGGGAGACTGGAAAACATGATTGAGGATATTGCCGGCCCCTTGGCTGCTGACGGCGGTTTCCTGGGTGATGACATATACGGCAGTATGCCTGAACTAGGATGGAAAAACCTAACCAGGACCTTTCTCAAGACATGAGAGGAGAAAGTGGGGCTGGTCCTGCGAAGGGAGCTATGGCCTTAGCGAACAGAATTTCCTTGTCATACCGCCAAAATAGAAGGAGGCCCAAGCGATGGAGTCGTTCCGTAACATAAAGGAGACCGCAGGGGGATTTAAGAAGTGCTTATGGATGCAAGCGGGCGTGGTAAAGAAAAAGTACTGCCTCAAAGAGTACTATTGTCCTTCCTGTAGATTCGACTTTGTAATGCACAGAACTGCAAGGCAAAACCGGCGGATAAGAGAGGAAGGCGGACACCCCGTTGGCAAGGCGGGCAGGATCGTTTCATGGAAAGATAAGCTTCTCTCCATACCCAGGGTCAGGAGGCCGTGCGTTCACCACCTGAAAGGCCGGATTGATTTCATGACTTGCAACCAGGAATACCGGTGCGGTGTCTGCGAGTTTGACCAGTTTTTCTTTGACAGGTTTTCTGTGAATGCGATCATTAGAGCCATTCGGGTTTCGGAGATGAAGGGTTTCAAGGTGCCCAAGGGGTATTATTTCCACAAAGGGCATACCTGGCTCCAGGTTGAAGAGGGGCCCATGGTCAGCGTTGGGATAGATGATTTCGCATTGCGCCTGCTCGGTCCCCTAGATCGTATTGAGGGGCCCTTAATGGGCAAAGGGGTCAAGCAGGGCGGGGCAGGAATACTGGTTTCTCGAAGGGAAAACAACGCCACCTTGGCATCCCCGGTGAGCGGTGTGGTGACTTCCGTGAATTGGAAGCTGAGGGAGCGGGGTAATATTGCAAACCGAGACCCCTATAATGACGGATGGGTCATGAAGGTCCATGCCCCGAACTTGAGAGCACAGATCAAGAATCTTATGATTAGTGATGAAGCTACAGGGTTTTTTGACAAAGAAATATCAAGCCTTTATAGGTTACTGGAAGAAGAGGGCAGATTGGCGGCAGACGGGGGCCAGCTGGGAGAGGATATCTATGGGAGCCTGCCGGAGATCGGCTGGGATAGACTAGTCGAATCGTTCTTAGAAACTTGAACGATAGAGTCATTAGAGCTTTTTCATCTCATCCGCAAGGAGGATCTTGCAGTAACGGCACAGTTGTTCCGATTTCCTGTCCACGTCCTTCACGCTACGGCAATAGTGCATGATGCAGGTTGGGTCCGGGCAGTGGCGCAGATTGAAGGTGTGCCCCAATTCGTGTATTGCCTCTTTGACAACACGTACGTAAAAGGCCTTGGGATTGTCTATCACCGGGAGACCTTCCTCAAGCCTAAAGGTAGAGATGATGGCGGTTTTTCCGCCCAGCTGTGCTTCCCCGTAGACATGGGTCAGCACGGGGATAAAGAGGTCAACGTTTACAATACCAAGGACCTTTGTCACGTCTCCTGGGGCGAGATCGGCTATTCTTTCCAGGATCAGGGTGGAATAATACTGGTTTCTGGCTTGATCGAATGCAAACTGGATATCTTCAATCATCAGAGCGGTCCCGGTCCGGCACCCGAATATCTTGCTTATATTCCTCGTGATCTGCCGGAGCAAGGAGCTATCCAGGTCTTGAGGATGGGCCACGAGGATGGTATGTTCTTTTGATGAACTCAAGCCGGCTTTTGGATTTGGTAACGCTTAATCTTGCTGTACAGGGTGGATCGATCAATGCCGAGAACCTGCGCGCTCTTTCTGATATTCCACTGGTTATTGTTGAGTACATGGATGATATGGGCCTTTTCGATTTCGCTCAAAGACTCGCTCCTTGGTAGTTCGAGGGACTCGGGCCTGAAAATGGGTAGATCTTCGGGCCTGAGTTTTCTCCCCTTTCCCACAACTACGGCCCGCTCAATGGCATTTTCAAGCTCCCGAACATTGCCGGGCCAGTCATAGAGCATCATTTCATCGAGTGCTTCACGGCTGATCCCGTCGACGGGTTTATTCATTTCCTGGGAATAACGAATCAGGAAGTGTTCTGCCAGTAAGGGAATGTCTTCCTTGTGTTCGCGTAATGGCGGCATTTCAAAAGATATCACGTTGAGGCGGTAATAAAGGTCTTCACGGAACGTGCCCCCTTGAACAGCCCTTTCCAGATCCGTATTTGTGGCGGCGATCACCCTGAAGTCCGCCTCTATGGGCTGTGTCCCGCCGACCCGATAGAATATCCTGTCTTCCAGGACCCGCAGCAGGTCTATCTGCATCCTCATGCTGACTTCACCGATCTCATCGAGAAACAGGGTTCCTCCGTGGGCCAGCTCCAGACGTCCCTTCTTGGTCTCCTTGGCATCGGTAAAGGCACCCCTCTGGTGGCCGAAGAGTTCACTCTCCATGAGGTGTTCGGGGAGGGCTCCGCAGTTGACCGCTACAAACGGACCGCCGCTCCGAGGTGAGTTACTGTGGATGGCTTTGGCAGCCAAACCCTTGCCGGTCCCGGTTTCCCCTCGGATCAAGACGGTTGATTCCGAGGCAGCGACATCTTCTATCAGGTCAAATACCTGCCGCATGGCCCTGGATTGACCTATCATACTTTCAAACCTGGTGCGGTCTTTGAATTCTTCCCTGAGGTAGAGATTCTCCTTTGCCTGGGCTTGATGTTGCATGATTTTCTCTATCAATACTCCCAATTCATCCGGGTCGAAGGGCTTTAGAAGATAGTCATAGGCACCGTTCTTCATGGCCTCTATGGCTGAGGCTATGGACCCGTAAGCGGTAATCATCACGACCGCTATATCCGGATCGGTCCCTTTGACTTGCTTCAGTAGTTCGAGGCCGCTCATTCCCTGCATCTTGATGTCAACCAAGAGAATGTCAAAACGCGTGTCCCTGCACTTAGCCAAGGCCTCCTCGCCGCTGACGGCCGTATCCACCAGATGACCATCTCTTGCCAACCAATCCGCCAGGGACTTCCTTATTATCAACTCATCATCAACGATTAGTATCTTGGTGCTTCCCATGTTTAGACCCCCTGTCCATCAGTCTTGAACGATTCTCTTGTTCAGGGGAAGTTCAATCTCAAAGGACGTCCCTTCACCAGGGGTTGATTTCACACTGATGGAGCCACCGTGTTCCTGAATTATGCCATATGCCACGCTCAAACCCAGGCCAACCCCCTTGCCTTTCGTCTTCTTTGTAAAGAAGGGCTCAAAGAGCTTCTCCATATCCTCCTTGGGTATCCCGATCCCGGTGTCACAGAAGCGTACGATAATCTTCTCCTTTTCGCGGGGAAACATTGTTTCAATCCTGAGTGTTCCTCCCCCTTTAGGCTCCATGGCCTCTGCCGCATTAGACACTATGTTCATGAACACCTGCTGAAGCTGATCAGATGAACCTGTGAACTCAGGCAATCTTGGGTCCAGGATCTTGTCGATCTTGATGTTATTGAGCTTGAGAAGGTTGGTATTCAAGATCAGGGTCTGATCTATCAGCCTGTTTATGTCAACAGGGCCGAATTCCATCTTGGATTGCCTTGCGAATGTCAATAGGTTGGATACTATGCGGCTTGTTCTCCTGGTCTCGGTTTCCATCAGGTCGAGATATTCCCTGAACAGATCAATGTCAGATGCCTCGATGGGGCCTTTTTCCAAGATCCTTTTCATGAGGAGAATGAGGTTTAATACGCCGGCTACGGGATTGTTGATTTCATGGACCACGGCAGCAGAAAGCTTGCCGAGGGATGCGATCTTATCTTGGTGAATCAGTTTGGCATGGGTCTCTTTTAATTGCCTTGTTCGCTCCTCAACGAGTTGCTCCAGGCGCCGTGTCATTTCCTCCTCTTCCCTGAGGCGTTTGGTAATGTCCCGGCTTATGTCTATGAACTTGGAGATCTTCCCTTTCCTTTCCCAGGTAGGATATATGTTGACTTCAAAATACCTGGGTTGTCCGTCTGAACCGACGCGGGTCATGACTTGCCTGAAAGGTCCCTTGTTTCGTATTACTTCGTTCAGTGGGCATGTAAATTTCCGCCCGTCACAGATCTCCTTCAAATTCTGAAACACCTCGTAGCATTTCTTCCCTATCACCTCCTCACGAGAACATCGCATCTGCCTGAGAAAGGCGTCATTGACATCGATAATCTCCTTTTCGGGCGTTATCACTGCTATCAATTCCTGGATGCCGTTCAAAATGGTCTCAATTTCTTTGTTCCGGATCCTGAGCTTCTGTTCCTCCAGGCTGATGGCCTTCCAGAAGACTTCGAATACGTGATAGGACTGGACACGTATGTGGTGAGGCTTTGTGCTCAGGATGTCTTCAAGGATCTCCTGCTTAGGGGTCATGAGGATAATCAGGTGTATGTCATAGGCAGGATCATAGAGTTGGTGATAGTCGTCCAACGTCAGCAGACCAAGCTTTCTGGCAAGGACTATCCCGGGGCTTTGTGGGTCAGGGTCCGCAACAGCCACGAATCGTGCGTTCACATCCGTGGACTTGTAGTCCTGCGAGGTCTTCTCCAGGACTTCTTCGCAGTAATTTCCCCCTCCCACCAGGGCGATATTTATAATATCGTTTTTCTTGAGGTCTGACATCTCATCCCCTTCAACCCCATAAGTTTGATGGCTTCGTAAAAAGTCCAATTCCCCGCGGGGCGGGATCTAGGGATCTGCGTTGCGCTTCCTCGATGATCTGGAAAAAGCGCCTTCAAAGAGGGCTCCTCTTTTTGCCTATTGAGGGTTCCCTGCCAGCGCGGTCAGGAGACAACCGTGGCAATAAGCGTTCTCCTGAGTGCGAGTCCTATTTCTCATGGGGAATCAAGGGTAACAGGATTCTGAACGTGGTTCCCTTTCCTGGTGTGCTTTCAACGCTGATCGTGCCTTGATGAGCTTCAACGATTCCTTTTACAATCGCGAGGCCCAAGCCTGTGCCCATGACCCTTCTTGTCTTCGGGTGCTTGACGCGATAGAATTTGTCGAAAATCTTGGGTATTTCTTCCTCCTGTATTCCAATCCCCGTGTCTTCTACCATCAACTCCAGGTATTCGCCCAGTCCTCTCGCCGAGACGGTAACCCGTCCCCCTTCAGGGGAATAATTGATGGCATTGGTGACAAGATTGTCAACCAATTCACGGAGGCTGTCTGCGTCGGCATGCAAGGGTTTCAGGTCATGAAATGAAGATACCAGTTCGATGCCGCGCTCCTCTGCTTTAGCCTCCATCAATGACAGGGCTTCCCTGACTATGGGTTCGAGGTCTAAGGGGACTTTTCGCTGAACGCCTTTTCCTGCTTCTATCTTGGAGATATCCAGCAGGTTGTTAATGAGTTCAAGGAGTTGATCAATCTTCTGAATACCTCTTTCCAGAAGCTCTTTCTGTTTATCCTCAAGAGGTCCCGCCAGGCCCTCGTAAAGCACGCTATTCTGTTGTCTTATGGCGGACAGTGGGCTTCTGAGCTCATGGGCCACCATGTTGACGAAGTCCGATTTCATTTCATCAAGCTCTTTGAAGGCCGTTATGTCTTCAAGCACGGTGACGGTCCCAACCACTTCTCCGTCAGGGGAAAAAACAGGAGCGGATATGGCCCTTAAGATATTATTGCCTGTGCTTATCTCTTGTGAAATTACGGCCTGTTCGGTGGAAGGATCTTTCTGGATCTTTTCGAGTATGGCCAGCAACCCCTCGTCCTGGATTATCTTGCCCACCGCAAAGGGGTTCTCCATCCGCTCCCTGACTTCAAGCAATCTCATCAAGGCGGGATTGTGAAGAACCACTTCGAGATTTCTATTAGTTACCATGACCCCATTGGCCATGCAGTTGATGATGGTTTTCAGCCGGCTTTTTTCCAGGTTCAAGTCATAGAGGTTCTTGATATTTTCCTGCTGGAATTGCCGTGCCCTGATTTCCAGCAGCCTCTTTTCGGCAGCCCTGTTTACGGTCATCAGGAACTGATCGATCTGGAATGGCTTGGTGATGAAGTCGTAGGCCCCCTTTTTCATGCAATCCACGGCAGAATCCACGGTCCCATGTCCTGTAACAATGATTACGGGAATGTCCGGATAGAGGGTCCGGGTTTTCTCGAGAACTTCTTCACCGCTCATGACGGGCATCTTCAGGTCCAGAAGAATAATGTCGACAGGCTTTTCCGCCAGCAAATCCATTGCCTGTTGACCGTTTTCCGCCATTAGCACCTCGTAACCCTTGTCTGTCAGCACCCTTTGGCAGCCCTCCCTCACAACCCTTTCATCGTCAACAATCAGGACCTTTAGTTTCTCCATCATTGCTCATCCAGTCCTATGAAAAGGGGTTCCCCCTGGGGCTGCTCGATGAAATGGAGCGGAAGAACGACGGTGAAGACAGTTCCCCCTTCAGGCGGACACTCGAAACTGATGCTGCCACCGTGGAGTTTAACGATATTCTGAGAGATGCTCAATCCCAGCCCGGTTCCTCTCCCTACCTGTTTGGTGGTGAAGAATATGTCGAAGACCTTATCTCGAAGCTCTCTGGGGATGCCGGGGCCTGAATCCGATACGGTGATAAGAGCCTGGTCCTGCTCCTTATGGTATCTCGCCTTTATTTCAAGCCGGCCCTTTCCCTCCATGGCGTCTGCCGCATTGATAAACAGGTTGGTGAAGACCTGCTGAAGTTGACCGATGTCACCGACCATGGCAGGGATATCTGTTTCTATGTCTTTTATCACCTCGATATCATGGAACAGGGCCTGGTTTACCAGGATACCCAAGGATTTATCTATGAGCTCCTCGACACTGAAGGATGACACTTTCCCAACGGATTGCCTGCTGAACTCGAGTAGCTCAGAGATTATCTTCTTGCATCGTTGGGTTTGGAGTATGATTTCCTGTATATCTCCAAGGCCTTGTTTATTCTCCTTCAAGCTTTCCTTTAATAGCTCCGCGTACAACATAATTCCTGAAAGGGGGTTGTTGATCTCATGGGCAACACCAGCCGCCATCCTTCCGACCGATGCAATCTTTTCAGATTGAACCAGTTGCAGATGTGCTTCCTCAAGTTCTTTCTGCATCTTCAGGAATTCCCTCATGTCCGTGAAGACTCCGACACTCCCTATTTCCTCGTTGTCAATGGTAATAATGGATGCGGAGAGCGTTACAGGTATTTCTTCGCCGTTCTTGTTCCTGATGGTCATACTGGTTGGATTCAGCTTTCCAGGGGGGCCGTACCTGTTACTCCGCATCTTTTTCATGTTTTCCCTGGCAACATCAATGTCATAGAAACTGCTGAGGTGCCCCTTGTTGATTATTTCCTTGGCGGAGTAACCTGTAAGCCTTTCCATGCCCTCGTTGAAAATGAGCACCTTCCCCTTCCTGTCCACAACGACGATGCCGTCCACTGTGCTCTGTATGACGTTTTCCAAAAATGTATTGGATTTTATGGCTTCTTTCTCAAGCTTGATCCTGTCGGTGACATCCCTTGATGTCTCGAGTATCCGGACCACTTCATTGTTTTCATCGCGTATGAGGGATATGGTAATGACGTCGTAACGAATGTCGCCGTTCGGATCCACTATTTCTTTGTAAATGCTCAAGAATCCTTTTTCTTTTATCTCCTCCATGTGTTGTTTGAGGAAACATATGTCACCCACCTCTTCGCACGGCACTTCCCTGCCATATCTCACCCTATAACATTTTTCTCCGATAACTTCCTCACGACGGAAACCGAATTCCCTCAGGAATGTTTCGTTAACCGTATCTACAGTCAAGTCCAGATTGACGACCATGATTCGGTAGGGGAGGGAGTCGAGAATCAGCTGGGTGTCCTTCTTCATCTTTTCCTGGCGGTTCTTGCGTTCTCTCTCCAGCCGGTCCTTTTCTCTTTCCGATTCCGCCAGGGCGAAAAGGAGGCTGACCGCACTCCGGTCAATGATGGACACGCCGGGCCGACATTTCCTGCGCATTTCTTCCATCAGGAGGCTGGAGCCGAAAAGGTCTATGATCAAGTTTATCTCATTGCTGAGTGCGAATAGTTCGTCAAGTGAGGTCACGGTTGGGATACCCATGGCCTCTGCAAGCCTTATTGCGGGGGCCTCGGGGTTGGGGTCCCACACGCCCAGGCAGGTGATTTTGGGCCTTGAGAGGCTCCTGGCGTTCAAGATCCTGAGAAGGCTGGCGCAAGTATCGCCTCCCCCTGCTATCACGGCTTTCAGGGGCTTTTCCCCATCTTTCCCGCGAATGATCTCAGAGGCATTGCCTTTGCCCTGGGACCGGAGCGTTATGAAGTTTCTCTTCGTCCTAGGCATTTGCAGTCACTTCCTGGTTTTGAGCTCGCCCGCAAACGATTTCTTGATCATGATCCACGATCACCGCTCGCTGATTCTGTTGAGTACTTTGTTCTCCAAATGGGAAATGATTTGCTTGAGGGCGCTGCTTCCCCTTATGGGTCCTGAATCGTTCCATCCTCTTTGAAGAGCTTCCCTGGTCTTTTCCCTGAACTCTTCAACACTTGTTGCCAGTGTTTCCCACAGGAATAACTTCTGTAAGACGTGACGCTCTGGGGCTGTAAGATCCCTCTCAGTGTCAAAGGATCTTCCCTCTCTTGTGGTAATAATCATAAAAAACTATGGAAAGTCCGGCAAGTTCGGAGCAAAAAGAGCTTCCTCGGTCCGTTGCCCGTCCTCAAATAACTAGAATTATAGGATAACACTAGAAATCATAATGGAATTTCGGGAAGAAATTCAAGGAAAAAAGCCCTGATGTCCCACCTCTTTCAGAATCGGGCCAGGAGAGAAAGGGGGTGTTTCCTTCCGGCCTGTCAGCGGGATATCCGGGCCTTTGAAAAGAGGAAGTGTACGCTCTTGTGTAGACCTGGATTGATTCTTCTGGGGCGGTCGTGATCATACTTTGGGTCTGGGAAGCACGCCGGCTCGTTCAGCAATCTCAGGGACCCTGTGCTCCCACTCGATCGCCATCAGGTGGACGCCTGCTACGCCCTCCATCTGTTTGAATTCCTCGATCTGTTCCACCGCAAACTTAATGCCCTCTTCGGCCACTTTACCCTTCCCGGCACCCCGGAGCCTCTTGATCAAGCTTTCGGGCACATCCATGCCCGGTACCGATTTTGCCATGTACTGTGCCATACCTACGCTCTTCATGGGAGTGACTCCTGCGAGGATATAGCATTTTTCGTGGAGTCCCATGTCCACCACGCTTTTCATGAATTCACGGAAGCGGTCCATGTTATAGATGCATTGGGTCTGGATGAAATCGGCCCCGGCCTGGATCTTCTTGGCCAGGCGATAGACCCTCCATTCATAAGGCTCGGCAAAGGGGTTGCAGGCTGCGCCGATGAACACCCTTGGGGGAACGTCCAGATCCCCCCCGCTCAGAAATTTCCCCTCGTCACGCATCCGTTTTACCAGGCTGAGCAGGTGAATGGAGTCGATATCAAAAACTCCCTTGGCATTGGGGTGATCGCCGAACTTCGGGTGGTCGCCGGAAAGGCACAGTATGTTTCTTATGCCGTGGGCATAAGCGCCGAGGATATCACTCTGAATGGCAAGGCGGTTACGGTCTCTGCACACGATCTGGTAGTTGGGCTCCAGCCCTTCCTTGATTAGCAAGAGGCAGGCAGCCCAACTTGCCATGCGCACGACGGCGGTCTGATTATCGGTTATGTTTACGGCATCGACCTTTCCTTTGAGGTACTGGGCCTTCTTTGTGACAACTTCGATATTGGCACCCCGAGGAGGCCCCAGTTCACCCGTAAAGGCAAAGTGGCCGGCCTTCAGCACCTTTTCCAGATTGCTTTCCGATTTGAGTTTATTTTTATCTTCCATAAGTTAGCCCTCTGTTATAAAGCACTTTCTTAAGGTTTGCCTTCCTGACCCCAGGTGTAGAGGGATATGGTCGGCGATCTCAAGATTCAATGCTGTCTGGATCATACGTCTTCTGCGCCGCTCTTTTCGTCGGGTTTGCCGTACCCTGGCTGTACTATCGTCCTTGGGACCTGGTTTTGCCACTCCGGGAGAGGGCTGATCGCCATTATACATTCCAGTCGCCCCTGCTTTTCGAGGCGCTCGTAGATCATGTGCCATGCGCAGGGTTGTTCACTGCTGACCTCGCACATGCCCTTGTTTGTGCCCCCGCAGGGGCCGTTAAAGAGACCCTTAGCGCACATGGTCACCGGACAAATGCCGCCGGTCGTCCCGAGGACGCAGCTACTGCAGGAACGGCATCTTTCCTCGTACCAGCCCACATCTTGGTTTACACCGATGAAGGTAGTATCGACCGCTGGAAATACCGGCTTATCCGGGTATTTTTCCGCCACGAACTGCACTCCGGCGCCGCAGGCCAGGGAGAGAATCGCCTCATAATCTCCAACCATGTCGTCCAGTTCTTCCAGGTATTCCCTGTCACACTGTCTTTCAGGCGTATAGGCTCCCAGCTCTATGGGATCATTCTCGAGTTTCCTGGCCATATCAAGCTGGGCGTTTAGAACGTCTACCTCCCTCTCGCCCCCTGCCAGGCAGACGGCAACGCATGTGCCGCATCCTAAAGTAAGGATTTTCTTGTAACCCTTTATCATATCCTTGATCTCTTCCATGGGCTTTCTCTTGGCAACTATCATAACTCCTCCTGCCTCCTCATCCGGCTGAGAATATATATTCTTGCCTCAAGCGCTGATAAGTACCACTTCTCCTGGTAGATTCTCAATTACTGGCTTTTTCTTTTCAAGGGATTGGGACCCAGTTCCTTTATGTCCTCGGTCATCTCCCTGGCGTAGGCTGCGAATGTAGGGACCTCACCGGAGGATAGGTTATACATCCTGCCCCTGTCACCTTCGATGCCAATCTCTTCCAGGAGCTTCTTGGTGTAGTTCACCCTTTCCTTGGCCCTGATATTTCCTTCATTGTAATGGCAGGTCCCCTCGAGACACCCGACCACATAGACGCCGTCCGCTCCTTTCTGGAAGGCCCTGAGGAGATGAATAACATCCACCTTTCCCGTGCAGGGGACCCTGATAATCTTTATGTTGGCTGGATAGTCAAGTCGCATGGAACCTGCCAGGTCCGCTGCGGAATATCCTCAATACTCGCAACAAAATGCTATAATGGTAGGCTCAAAATTCATCATCCTATCCCCTCCGCCAGCAAGGCGTCAATCTCAGAGATGATCTGGTCATCTTCGTAGAAGTTCAACTGTATTGCTTCCCTGGGGCATACCCCTGAACAGACTCCGCAGCCATGGCACAGGGCCTCGTCAATGACGATAACATGCTCATCCTTGTCAAATACGGGGACACCGAAGGGACATGACCGAACGCAGGTTAGACACCTTACGCAATGATCCGTGTCCACGCGGGCGGTTATCGCTGACAGCTTGATTTCAGAGCGGGCGAGAAATGTTGTAGCCCTTGATGCGGCTGCCAGGGCCTGGGAAATCGCCTCGGATACGAGTTTTGGTCCGTGGGCCGTTCCGCAGAGAAATATTCCGTCTCCGGGCATATCAACGGGACGGAGCTTTACATGGGCCTCCATAAAGTAGCCTTCAGGGTTGTGGTTGAGCTTCATGATTCCGCTCAGCTCCGAGGTGTCTTCGGCCCTCATTCCGGCGCTGAGAACCAGGAGATCCGCCTTGACCAGGAGATCCCTTCCCAGGATATGATCCTTGACATTTACGGTTAGGCCTTGAGGTCCGGCTTTTACCTCGGGTGGAGCATCGGCCTTGTAACGTATGAACACGACCCCTTTTTCTCTTGCTTTTGTGTAGTAGTCTTCCAGAAATCCGTAGGTCCTGATGTCCCGATAGAGGACAAACACCTGGGTTTCCGGGCTGAGTTCCTTCACATGGAGTGCATTCTTGATTGCCCCTTGACAACAGATGCGGGAGCACTCAAGGTATTCATCATTGCGGGAACCCACACACTGGATCATGACGATGGACTCGGCCCTGCCAAGGCCATCGCCCTTTTCCAGCATATCTGAGAACTCCACCTGTGTCAGGACCCTTTCATCTTCTCCGTAAAGATACTCCACGGGACGATATTCCTTTGCACCGGTAGCAACCACTATCGCGCCGTGTTCTATGGTTTTTTCATCACCGGAGGCCTCAAGAGCGATCCGGGTCTTGAAATTGCCCTTGTATCCAGTGAATTCCTTGATGGTTGCCCCGGTGAATAATTGGATTCTTGGGTGCCCTTTTACCTCACCGATGAGTTTCTCAAGGTAAGAGGCAATATCACTTCCATCAATGGTCCTGTGCAGTTTTCTGCAGAATCCCCCCAACTCCGCCTCCTTTTCCACAAGGGCCACATCAAACCCTTGTCTGCCCAGGCTCAATGCGGCGTTCATACCTGCAACCCCCCCGCCGATGACAAGGGCCCGCTGAATGACCTTTATGACCTTCTCCTTGAGAGGCTTAAGCCTCGAGGCCCTGGCCACCGCCATGCGCACCAGGTCCTTTGCCTTTTGTGTGGCGAGATCCGGTGACTTGGAGTGTACCCAGGAGTCCTGGTTCCTGATATTGGCCATCTCAAAGAGATACTTGTTAAGGCCACAGGCCTCCAGGGTCTCCCTGAAGAGGGGTTCATGGGTCTTGGGACTGCATGAAGCAACCACCACTCGATTCAGGTTGTGTTCTTTTATCTTTTCCTTGATCTTTTCCTGGGTGTCTTGGCTACAGGTGAACAGGTTCTGGTCTGAGTAGACCACTCCCGGTAGCTTCGAGGCATATTCCTGAACAGCCCCTACGTCCACGATACCGCCGATATTTATACCGCAGTTGCAAACGAACACGCCGATTCTCGGCTCTTCCTCAGAGACATCCCTTTCTTCAGGGAGCTGGATCTTCACCGTGTCCTTTCCTCTGGCCTCAGAGAGATCCGCCCCGGCAAGGCAGGCCGCAGCCGAGGCCTCTGTGACAGAACCCGGGATGTCCTTGGGTCCCTGGAACACTCCGCAGGTATAAATGCCGGGCCGGGAGGTGCTCACAGGGGCGAACTGGCTTGTGGATACGAAGTTGTAGTGATTGAGTTCTATCCCAAGGCGTTTTGCCAATTCAACCGCGTAATCCGGGATAGTGAGACCCACGGAAAGTACCACCATTGAAAAGATCTCTTCCTTCACTTCTCCTGATTCTTCCACGTATGTCAACTTAAGGTCACCTGTTTCAGGTATCTCGGTGACCGTATGTATCCTGGACCTTATGAAGCGAATTCCTTCCCTGTCCCGGGCCCGGAGGAAATATTTTTCATAATCCTTGCCGAAAGTGCGCATATCCATGTAAAAAATGGCGGTATCAAGGTCCCCGTGGATATGTTCCTTGGCGATCATGGCCTCCTTGACCGCGTACATGCAGCAGACGGATGAGCAGTAGCCGTTTCCGCACAGATTACGATCCCTGGAACCCACACATTGGATCCAGGCAATACTTCGGGGCTCTTCCCTGTCAAGGGGCCGCATGACATGACCGAAATAAGGCCCCCCTGCAGCCAGGATCCTTTCAAAACCTTCACTGGTGACTACATTGGCGAACTTGCCATAGCCGTAAGGTTCGAGGACGGAAGGGTCGAACCCCTTGGTTCCGGGGGACAATATAATAGAGCCGACCTTGAGCCGGGACCTTTCTTGCTTATCTGCATACTTCACGGCCTTCGCAAGGCATATGTTTTCGCACAGGCCGCATCCCACGCATGCGTCAATGTCAATGGCATAGGCGAGAGGTACTGCCTGGGCATACTCTATATAGGTGGCCCTCCTGTCATCCAGTCCCTTGTTTATCTCGTTCACGGCGGCAACAGGGCAGTGCCTGGCGCAGTCTCCGCATCCGGTACACTTCTCCGGGTCTATGTATCTGGGGTGTTTGACCAAGGCAACCGTGAAATCGCCGGGCTCCCCCTCTACACCCTCTATCTCGCTGTTAGTGATCAGGTCTATGTTTATGTTCCGGCCGACCTCGACCAGTTTGGGCGAGATAATTCACATAGTGCAGTCATTGCTCGGGAATGTCTTGTCGAGGCGGGCCATCAGGCCGCCGATAGTGGGCGATCTTTCCACCAGATGAACGTAGTAGTCAGAAGCAGCCAGATCGAGAGATGCCTGCATGCCGGCGATCCCTGCGCCTACGACCATAACCGATCCACTCAGTTTCCCTTGTTTTTTCGTTGCCATTGTCACTCCCTGTCATAAGGCCGCGAAAATAGGCCTTTTCTCCTTCATTCCCCTGAATTCGACCCTGTTTGTCTTTTCCAGGTCGGCAAGTAAGTAAGAAACCCGTTT
The DNA here is from genome assembly GCA_019308985.1 of Deltaproteobacteria bacterium. The sequence continues at coordinate 24,179 of JAFDHB010000018.1, forward strand.
GAGGTCCAGTCCTGTCCTCCTGCTGATATCCCTGACCGATTCATGTCCTTCCTTTACGGAGAGGTATATAAGGTTCTTGTGGTACTCTCTTTCCAAGAGATGATCCAGGAAGGATTCGTAATCCCTCACCTCCCATTGACGACCGTAGACGTCTCCCTTGGAAGTGATTTTCAGTTCCTTCCCCACGAGCCATCTGATATTTTCGCTGTTCAACGTCATTTCGCATGCCTCCAGTTGCAGCCCCAGGGACACCAGGTCCATGGGGCCCACCATCCTGATCGATTCGACTATCCTTGAAGCGATTTCGGCGAAACGCTGGGCTTCTGCCGAGGAGACCCATTCAAGGTGTAGTCTTTCCCGCTTAATACCGGCCATCTTCAGCAGCTTTCGGGTCATACGGATTTTCTTCTCAGCCTGAACATTACCTTCCAGGTAATGGCAATCCCCGATATGTCACCCGCCGACCAGGACTCCGTCCCATCCCTCTTTGAGGGCCCGGACTACAAAGACGGGGTCCACCCTTCCTGAGCACATAACACGCACGGGTCTCAAGTTAGATGGATATTGGAGCCTGGAGACGCCTGCCAGGTCCGCACCCGCGTAAGCACACCAGTTACAGAGAAAGGCAATAATCTTGGGTTCAAAATCCGACATATCTCACACCTCGAAGAAATATGAAAGGCATCTAGTGAAACCCACTCCATATGCAGCACGGAAAAAGCTGCTTAGGCACAGTGATGAGAACGTTAAGTCAGTTCTTATGCTTTATGTATCTATACTACTGCGCATACCGATGCCATTATTTGATCGTCCTTGAAATGGAGCATTTCAATCGCATGCTGGGGGCAGCTTGCGGCGCAGACCCCGCATCCCTTGCACGAAGCCGGAATGTTCCTTGCCCGCAGCCCCTTGCCCTCAATTTCCTCCAGGGTTATGGCCCCGAAGGCGCATACATCCTCACATAGGCCGCAGCCTATGCATTTTTCCTGGTCCACCCTGGAGACCAGCGGCGACACGGTTATTGAGGGCTTTGACAGGACGGTCACCGCCCTCCCTGCCGCTGCCAGGGCCTGAGAGATACTTTCATCAATGGGTTTGGGGTAATGGGCGAGCCCACAAAGGAATATTCCTTCAGTAGCAAAATCCACCGGTCGCAGCTTGGCGTGGGCCTCCATGAAAAAACCGTCTTCGTTCACGGGCAGCTTGTAAAGGGCGCATATATTGCTATTGTCGTTAGGTTCGATCGCAGTGGCAAGATTTATGACATCCGCCCTGATGGCGATTTCGCGCTGGATAATCGGATCAAAGACCACGACCTCCAGTCCAGCTTCAGTCTCGGAGATCCTTGGCATGTTCTCACGGGTATACCTGACAAAGATCACGCCCTTTTCCCTGGCTTTCCTGTAAAGGGCCTCCCTTTCTCCGAAGGTTCTCATGTCTCTATACAGGACGAAGATGTCGGAGTCCGGGAACCGCTCTTTGAGTTTTGTAGCCTGAAGCACAGATGTGGTACAGCAGATCCTCGAACAATAGGGTCTTGTCTCGTCCCTGGAGCCCACGCACTGGATAAAAACTGCGCACTTGAGCTCTTTGAGCCCCTGGACCTTGGATTCTAACTCATGCCACTTGGTGACCCTCGGGTGCTTGCCGTAGAGATATTCATCCGTGTCAGTGGCCTTTGCACCGGTTGCCACTATGACGGCGCCGTGTCGAACGGTTTCTGCCTTTCCCTCTGTAGAGACGGTTGTTTCAAAATTGCCCACAAATCCTGATGCCTTCACAGGCTCGGCATTGAGCATGACCTTGATATCAGGCTGTTGCTCCACCCTTTCGATAAGATCTGCAAGGTACTTCTGGACATCGGTTTCCTTCCATGTCTCCGCTATCTCCCTGGCAGCCCCCCCCAAGTGGGATGACTTCTCAACGATAGTACATGGGTATCCCTGCTCGGCAAGGGCCAGTGCCGCTGTCATTCCTGCAATCCCGCCGCCTATGATCAGGGCCGACTTGTTTACCTCCACGGCGATTTCCGGTATGGGTTCGAGCAGTGAGGCCCTGGCAACCGCCATCCTTACGAGATCCTTTGACTTATCTGTAGCATCCTCCTTGCTCCGGGAGTGTACCCAGGTACACTGGTTTCTGATATTCGCCATTTCAAACAGGTAGGGGTTGAGACCGGCATCGCGGATCGTTTCCTGGAAAAGGGGTTCGTGGGTCCGTGGAGTACAGGCCGCCACGACTATCCGGTTCAGGGAGTGTTTCCTTATCAACTCCACGATCTTTTCCTGGGTATCCTGGCTGCAGGTGAAGAGGTTTTCCTCTACACATACCACGTTAGGCAAGGACCTTGCGTATTCTGCGATAGCAGGGACATCTGCTATGCCCCCGATATTGGTGCCGCAATGACAGACGAATACACCTATTCTGGGCTTTTCCTCGCTTAGACTCCTTTCCTCTGGAAATTCCTTTCCCCTTACCAGGGTGCCTCGGGCAGGAGAGAGGTCAAGGCCGGCAGCACAGGCAGCAGCACTTGCTTCCATAACGGATTGAGGGATGTCCTTGCACCCTTGTATCACCCCGGCCACGTACATACCGGGGTTGGAAGTCACCTCCGGCGTGGTATCGGGCGTATGGACAAAGTTGTATTCGTTGAGTTTCAGCCCCAGCCTCTTCGCTGTTTGGACAGCCGAGGAGGCCGGCTCCATCCCAACAGACAGGACAACCATGTCAAAGGTCTCCTCTATCAACTCACCTGACTCGGAGACGTACTTGAGGGAGATGGAGCCCGCTTCCTCGGCTTCAGTCATAGTGTGCACCTTGGAACGGACAAACCTGATTCCCTGTGCCTTGGCGCGCTCGTAGTATCTTTCAAAGTCCTTTCCGGGTGTCCTGATATCTATGAAGAAGATGGTGGGTTCCAGCTTATCGCCAAGGTGTTCCCGGGCGATAACCGCTTCCTTTACGGCATACATGCAGCAGACCGAAGAACAGTACGGGTTATTGCAATGATTCACATCTCTTGATCCCACGCACTGCAACCATGCAATCCTTGACGGCTCTTTTCCGTCAGACGGGCGCACCACGTGGCCTCCCGTTGGTCCCCCGGCGGACAGGATCCTTTCAAATTCAAGACTCGTCACCACGTTGGGGTTCTTGCCGTAAAGGTAAGTTTCCAGCACGGATGGATCGAACGTCTGTAGCCCCGCCGTAAAGACGACTGCCCCTACGTTGAGCTTGACCTCTTCACCGGTGTCATCGAATCTTATGGCGTTTGTGGGACAAAATTTTTCACAAGCGCGGCACTTGCCTTTTTTGAAGAATATGCAGTTATCACGATCAATGGCATATTTCAGAGGGACTGCCTGGGGATAGGGTACATATATGGCCTTTCTCTTGGACAGACCGATGTCATGCTCGCTATCGACCTTGGCAGGACATTTTTCAGCGCACGTTCCGCAGCCGATGCATTTTTCCATATCAACAAAGCGAGGGGCCCTCTTTATTGAAACAGTGAAATCCCCTTGCCGCCCCTTGATGGACATTACTTCAGACAGGGTAAGGAGTTCGATATTCAAGTGCCGGCCGACCTCGACCAGTTTGGGAGAGATTATTCACATGGAGCAATCGTTTGTAGGGAAGGTCTTGTCCAGTTGGGACATGATCCCCCCGATTGCCGCCCCCTTTTCAACCAGGTAGACCAGGTAGCCGGATTCGGCGAGGTCCAGGGAGGCTTGGATTCCGGCTATGCCGGCCCCGATCACCAGTACCGAGCCGTTTGTTTTTGATTCAGGCATTTACTGCTCCTCTTCCTCTGCAAGGTAATTACCAGGTATCCCTAAACCCGACCCCACTGGAAAAACCCCTGCGCCAATGCAGGCGACTTTGCCAAGGGGCCAAATGTGGTCGTCCCCTGGAAAAAGGGGACGAGGGGATATGATTTACATAGCTTTGGGTTAATCAAGGCGCCGAAAAACCAAAATTCACCAAAACGGTAATAATTGAAATTATGCCCTGAAAACCGACTTGTGAAATATTTAACATAACGGAGAAAAAGTCAAGGAAAAATATCCCTGGAGAGCCGTGGATTCTCTGGGTGCAGCTATTGATAATCCTCCAAAAAAAGAATAAAATACTCCATCAATGCAATAGCGGATTCTCCAGAAAAGCTTGGTGAGTTAGATAGGGCACCGGGGACAAAGGGCAGTGGCAAAGGACTGTTGCTGGAACTGCAAGTACTATATTGCAAAGGGCGATAATGAACCGGCCCTTCTGAGGAGCGCCCTGTCAAACGTCTGCACTTACACGGCCAAGGAAGACGATGAAAGGCACTGGTCAGAGAGGGCTAATCCGACCCCACCCAACTATGTTTGCAGGAATTACAGGGAGAGGTTCTATTGAGAAAGGATAGAGTCCGAAGAGGGCCGTGGTCGCTTAGGGCAAAAAGGGGATGCAGGAGGAGGCCTGACTCCAGGAGGGAAATAGCCAGCTAGGAGGTAAGACTGAGAGATTCCAGGGAGGTCGGTCATGCCCATCTATGAATATGAATGCCTTGAGTGCGGGGGGCAATTTCAAGCCCTAGTCATGAAACAGCAGGAAGAGAGATCACTGAAATGCCCCGGGTGCGATGGCTCTAAGCTGAAGAAGCTTATTTCAAGGGCGGTTTACCATGTCTCCGAACAGACACGTCTCGAGGCATTTGATCCAAATGTGCTAAAGAGTGACGCCTTTTACAAGGACACGAGGAACATAGGTCTGGCTGCCAAGAAGAGGGCTCAACAGATGGGGATCGATTTGGGAAGTGATTTCGAGAACAAACTGGAGAAGTTACGCACTGACCCGGGCAGTGTTATCAGGGACAGCGAGTAGTTTGAGGGAACCTTCCTGATAGCCGGGCAACTACAGGAAAACTAGACGAGGGGAAGTCACCACACTATGAACAAGGCGGAAGAGAAGACGTCGGAAGGCGACGTGGTGCTCATATACTACCAGGACAAGCCGGTCCTGTATGGGCGAGTGGAGGCTATCGAGCCAGACGTGAAGCGGGACTGGTACAGGGTGTCCCTGTTACTCCTGACCATGCCGGCTCAACCGGTGACCTGGATCTTGAGGGAGGAATACATCAACGGCCACCCCTTCACCATGGGAGGCCAGGCCATGAGAATTGAAAAAGTGAGGAGATTGCATCCCACGGACTTCCCAAAAGTTAAACATGGGAAAGACGGGGAAAGCATTCCTGGAGGTGGTTCAGGGAAAGTTATCCCTTTCAAAAAGCAATCCTGATACTTCCGTAAAGGCCCCATCTGCCTTTCGACGAGCTCAAGGCCCTGAGCATAGCCGAAGGGCTGCGTTGCGCCGCATCTTCAGTCACTGCGGCGTACTTCTATGTGCGTCTCTCGCAGATGCCGCCGGTGTTAGGCGGTGATTCCTAAAGATTTGCGCGCCTTGCATATGGGGCCTTTACGGAAGTATCAGCCCTTTAAGCTTCTTGCGGAATCATTGATCCTGAATTTCTTCCTGGCTATTACTTTCCGGATCAATTATACTTTCGGGTTTATGCTGTGAAAACCCCTTTGAATCCTCCTCGAGGGAGGAATGAAACGGGCTGGAGGGAATTGGATTGATATTTCTGTTGAGGGTGAGCCTTTCTATTGTTATTGCGTTCCTTCTGACGCGATTTTTTTTCGGCAGGACGGCACCGAGCGAGGTTTTTGCCCTTGCTGCTGTCATGCTGGGGTTAGCATATTTTTTCGAATATCTTAGGAGGAGAAAAATTGGAGGGAGATAATGATATGAAGTCTAGAAAGAAGAAGTACGCGTTTTCCTTTGAAGAAGGGGATGGTAAGAACAAAAAGCTCCTCGGTGGTAAGGGGGCCAATCTATGCGAAATGACTCAAATCGGGCTCCCTGTCCCTCCGGGTTTTGTCATCTCGACCGAAGCATGCCTTGCGTACCTTTCTCAGAAAAAGAAAGGCCTCCCCCCCGAGATGCTGGCCGAGGTCAAGGAGGCAATGGCAGAGCTGGAGAAAAAGACGGGTAAGGGCTTTGGGAATCCTCAAAATCCGTTGCTCGTCTCTGTCAGGTCCGGAGCGGCCATTTCCATGCCAGGGATGATGGATACGATCCTGAACCTGGGGCTGAATAAAGATACGCTCAAGGGGCTGATAGAGAAGACAAAGAACAAGCGGTTTGCCTACGACGCCTACAGGCGTTTCATCCAGCTATTCGGCACCGTGGCTTTGGGTATGAAGGATGAAGATTTCGATAAGATATTCGCCGGTGTGAAGGAAAAATACAAGGCAAAGGAAGACGTCGAGCTGGACGAAAAAGGGATGAAGGAAGTATGCGATAGGTTCTTGAAGCTGGTGGAGGAAAAGACGAAGAAGCCGTTTCCCGATGATCCTTATGTCCAGTTGGAGATGGCCATAGAAGCGGTATTCAAGTCATGGATGGGAAAGCGGGCCGTGGACTATCGCCGGGAATTCAACATCACTCCTGATATGGCAAACGGAACGGCAGTAAATATATGTACCATGGTATTCGGGAACATGGGTAATGATTGCGCAACCGGGGTTGCTTTCACCAGGGACCCTGCCACGGGTGAGAACAGGCTCTTCGGGGAATACATGATCAATGCCCAGGGTGAAGATGTGGTTGCCGGCATAAGGACTCCAAATCCTATCAGAGAACTGCGGAGGGATATGCCCCAGGTGTACAAGGAGCTTGAGAGACTGCGTCATACGCTTGAGAAGCACTACCGGGAGGTGCAGGACTTTGAATTCACCATTGAAAAGGGAAAGCTTTACTGCCTCCAGACCAGAAACGGCAAGATGAATGCGTCTGCATTTATCAAGACCTCAATAGACATGGTCAACGAGGGGTTGATTTCCGAGGAGAAAGCGATCTTGAGGATAGAACCTGACATGCTCTCCCAGTTGCTTCATCCCAGGTTGGACCCGAACGCAAAAGTCGAAGTCCTCTCCAGCGGAATTCCGGCATCTCCCGGGGCCGCTTCAGGAATGATCGTTTTCAATGCGGACAGGGCCGAGACAAAGGCAAAGCTGGGAGAGAAGGTCATCCTGGTAAGGGAGGAGACTAAGCCGGAGGATATTCACGGCTTTTTCGCCTCTCAGGGCATCTTGACGAGCCGGGGAGGGAAGACCTCCCACGCTGCGGTGGTGGCGAGGAGTATGGGAAAACCATGCGTCTCGGGGTGCGAGGATCTCGTGATAGACTATGCGGCTAAGGAGGCCCATGTCCACGGCAAGGTGCTAAGAGAAGGCGATATGATCACCATCGACGGGAGCACCGGTAATGTCTACGAAGGCGTGGTGCCTACCCTGGAACCGGAGTTCGTCGATGACCTTCTCGTGCTGCTGGAATGGGCCGATGACATGAGCAAGCTAAAGGTGAAGGCCAATGCAGACACCCCCGACACAGCGGAGAAGGCCAGAAAATACGGTGCGGTCGGTATCGGGTTATGTAGAACGGAGAGAATGTTCAACCAGCAGGACAGGTTGCCCATTGTGCAGGAGATGATCCTGGCGGAAAATTCTGAAGAGAGGCAGGTCGCCCTTGACAAATTGCTGCCCTTCCAAAAGCAGGACTTTAAGGAAATCTTCAAGATAATGGACGGGTTGCCTGTGACCATCAGACTCCTGGATCCCCCGATCCACGAGTTCTTGCCTTCGGAAGAAGAATTAGTCCATGAGATCGAACACCTCAAGGAATTCAAGAAGACCCTGGAGGAGATGGCGGCATTGCCTGATACCCTGAAGATGCTCGATCCGGAACTCCACAGGCGTTACGGTCACAATTTGGAGTTGATTATTGAAGGCCTTGGCGAGCTGAAGGACAAGGGAGTTGCAGAACGCCTGATTTCCGAGAAAGAGACCATGTTGCAGAAGGTGAAGGCCCTGGCAGAAACCAATCCCATGTTGGGACACAGGGGTGTCCGCTTGGGGATCACATACCCGGAGATCTATTCCATGCAAATAAGGGCCATACTGGAGGCAGCCGCCGAGTCAATAAATGAGGGGGTAAATGTCCTGCCCGAGATCATGGTCCCACAGGTGTGTACCCTCCAGGAATTGAAATGGGTGTACCGCTATGTAACAGATATCCACAAAGAGGTAGAGGAAAAATACCGCATAAACGTTCCCTACAAGTTCGGGACGATGATAGAGGTGGTAAGGGCCTGCATGAGGGCGGGACGGATCGCTGAACTGGCGGAATTCCTCTCTTTTGGGACCAATGACCTGACCCAGGCCACCTTCTCTTTTTCCAGGGAGGATGCGGAAAACAAGTTTCTGCCTCTGTATAACGAGCGGGGAATACTGCAGCACAATCCCTTCGAGATCCTTGACATCAAAGGCGTGGGTAGGCTTATGATGATCACGGTGGAGTGGGCCAGGAAAACGCGGTCTGACATAGAAATAGGCATATGTGGGGAGCATGGCGGCCACCCGGATGCGATCCGGTTCTGCCACCATATTGACTTGACCTATGTTTCCTGCTCTCCCCTCAGGGTCCCTATTGCCAGACTGGCCGCCGCCCATGCAAAACTCAAAGAGGCGGAATACGAGCTGGTATGAAGGGGAGGGGAACCCGGCGGGCAGGGAAGGGCATGTGGCCCCTTTCAGTATCGGTAATGGGAGAACTCGTACAATTTCTGACTGATTTCCGATAATTTTTTCTCGGTGCTCGCCGGGCCACCTTTTTCAGTATCTTGAGCCTTCAAAATATTCATATTAATGAAGCTCAAGGCATTGTTGAAGTTGAGTTGGGAAACAGCCCCGACGTGCTCTATTATTCCGAGCTTGTGGAACCTTTTGCCCAGGTAAGCCATGTGCTTGAGCAATTCAGACTTCTTGCCCTTCCTATCGCCGTGCTGGCTGACTGACTTGAAGGCAATCCAGTATGATTCCAGATAAGTCTTTGCAAGGGCCGCCCATATGGGCAATCGATCGAAGCCGAGCCTGGTAATCCTGTAACACCTCGCCCCCGATTCGCTCAGGTAGGAAGAATCCTTGAAATAGTCCAGGAGAGATGAGACCTTTGCTTCCGGGTCTTCAGTTTCATCGAAGGGGAACTCGTTCTGGAAGATGTGCGTTAGAAATCCATAGTCTGAAATTATTGAGTCAAGGTCTCTTTCTTCCTCTGGACCGTTCAAAAGAGAGACGGCGACGAAGGAACTGGATATGAAATAATGTATGATACAGTTCTTATAATATTCCAGCTCCATCTTCTTTTCATCGTCCACATAATAAAATGCCTCTTCACGGCCGTTGATGCTTTCCAGTGATTCAACCACCTTCCACGATACAAGGAGTGATAGGGTCTCCCGAAGGGACTTGGGGACGTCGTTGAGGCTGTCAGAGACAGGTGCGCCGATCTTTGTCAAGAAATCCAGGAGGACTCCGGCCGTCTCTTCCAGTTCATAAAAGTGAAAGCCCCGCCGGTGATTTGAGAGGATGGCCGTGGCAACCAGAGAGAGGGGCACCCTTACCAGATCAAATGCCAAACGGTGTGACATCTCCTTCAAGGACAAATCACGATTTCTTGAGATGTACTCTTTGAGAGAAATAGGCTCATTGAACCGGATGTAGATCTTCCCGTATTTTCTCTTGAGGAGCCGCCTTGCCCTGAGAATCTGCCCGAAGCTTTCCTGCGTCTTGGCGCTTCCCTTTACCTCCTTCAGATAGGAGCCCTCCTCCATGACTTTGTCGTAAATTATGGATGTGGGTACAAAGATTAAGTCCTTGCAGGCCCCTTCCTCAAAGGCCTGAAGAAGAATTGACAGGAAGCCTGTTTTTGGAAGGACAAGCTTTCCGTTTCTGCTCCTTCCCCCCTCTATGAAAAACTCGATGGGATAGCCTTCCTCGATTAGGGTCTTGATATATCTGTTAAATACATCGAGATACAGCTTAGCCCTTTGGAAAGATCTGCGAATAAAGAAGGCCCCTGACTTTCGAAAGATATGCCCTACCGGCCAGAAGGCCAGGTTCTTGCCGGCTGCAATCCTTGGCGTGTGCATGTGGTTGTCGTAAAGAATGTAGTTCAATATCAAGTAGTCAATGTGGCTCTTATGGGAAGGTACGTAGATGAGTGTGCCCTTTGTGGCCCAGTTCCTGACTCGGCTCAGGGCCACCTTGTCCACGTCTATGCCCTCGAAAAGCCTTTTCCAGAACCAGGTGAGGGCCATGTGAAAGAACTCAATATAGGTGGTGTTGTAATCAGCGGCTATTTCGTCAAAGTATTCCCCTGCCTTCTTCCGTAACTGCTTGAGGTGCCTCTTGTTGCCGCTTGCCATGCTTTCGATTTTACCCCTGATCTGGGGGTCCATTAGAACGGCCTGTTTGAGTTGGTGCCTGGATTTCACTATAGGGCCCAAAATAACTCGTTTTTGATCGTCTATACTCTGGATGAGCGTGTCTCTGATTTCAGCGGCCATTTCGGACAGGGGTCTATCGGGATGCTGGGCAGTTACATAGGCCTTGAGATCCAAGGGCCTGCCGAAATCAATAAAGGCACGCCGGTTGTGCCTGAAGAAGAGCACGATTTTCCTGATGATCCCTGGATCATCCTTGAACCCGAAAAAGATACCCCATAGTCCCGGCCGTTCCCTCTCAGGCGTCTTCTTGTAAAGGATGAGCTGGGGTATGATATAGATGGGTTTTTCCATCTCCATCTGGGTTTCCAGGAGAAACTCGAGGTGGTCCTTTTCCGCATGAAGGAAGTGTCTTATGAAGCGTTTGGGGTCTATGAGAAACATGAGGAATGTCGTGCCATTCTCGATGGCCTTCCTGTAAAACCCTGTCTGGTAAGGGCTGGGAAAGCGCCCGTACCTCAGGAGGCTTGAGAGTTGGGAATAAAAGACCCTTGCCACCTGGGAAAGGGGTAACATCAATGACATATTAAGGTCAAAGGCGATCTTGGGATAGGGCAGTCGTCGTCTGCGGAAGTTATAGTGGTACAGCAGGTAATCCAATTTCCCCCTATACTTGATGGCATAGACCACAGTCCCTTCCTTATGCATCATCTTGAGGCTTTCGGTCATGTTCTCGTCTATCTGGACCCGCTTGAACAGGCGATACAGGAACCAGCTCAGGAAAACCCCGGGCTTGTAATCAAGGACATAGGGATAATGAATTTGTCTCCTGGGATCTCTCATTCTACAGATTAACCCTCCTACAAAATGGATAGATAAACGCAACAAATGGAGTAAATCAAGCTTTTTGTTGTCCACTGGAAAACCTGCCCCTAATGGTGGGATCTTCGACAAAAGTTTATTGACTCCCCCGGGCTTCTCCACTAAGATTTTTCCCACTGAACGGGCGAGAAAGGTAGGAGTAGACCAACCCCCCTATCGAGATAGGGCGCAGTAAAGATCCGAGTCCAAAGAACCGGGTTTTTCAGGATCAAATAAATGAAGCGGATTCTTTTGAGCCATCAAAGTTATGTTGACAAAAGCAAAACAATATTTAAGAATGAAGCCTAAGAGGGAACAACAAATCACCGGAGGTAACCCATGTATAGGCCAATGGTCGTATCGGGATTGACCGTGGATCCCTTGACAAACAGCCCCATCGTCATATTGAAGGAAATTGATGGAGAGAGGACCCTGCCTATATGGATAGGGTTGCTCGAGGCCACAGCCATCGCCAGTGAACTGGAAGGCATCAAATTCTCCAGGCCCATGACCCACGACCTGCTAAAGAACATCATGGGGCTGATAAACATGAAGGTCAAGAAGGTGGAAGTCTGCGATCTGAGGGACAATACCTATTATGCGTTGATCCACTTCATTCATAACGGCAAGGAGATATCAATAGATGCGAGGCCGAGTGATGCCCTCGCCCTGTCGCTCAGGACCGACGCTCCCATCTTTGTTTCAGAAGAGGTGATCCAGAAATCCGCCCAGGTTGATCTCAAGGCGGAGCCTGAAGATAAATCCGAACAGGGAAAGAAGTGGCAGGAGATACTGGAGAAATTGAATCCCGAGGATTTCGGAAAGTACAAGATGTAAGCCTCCTCCATGCTCCGAACACTTCCCATCCCATTCTTTTTTCAGGTCCGTATGACAGAAGCCCATGGCAATTTCGGGCTTCTTCTTTTATGGAGCCTATGTAATGATTGACCTGCATACCCATTCCCTCTTTAGCGATGGCGAACTGGTTCCCTCGGAACTGGGAAGGAGGCTGGAGGTCTTGGATTACGAGGCGGTGGCCATCACCGACCATGCTGATCCATCCACGATCGACTTTATCCTTCCAAGGATTTGTAGGGTCGCCGAAGAATTGAACAAGGTACAGACCGTAAGGGTGATACCCGGAATTGAGCTGACCCATATTCCACCGGCCCTGATTGGACCTATGGTGGAAAGGGTCAGGGGACTTGGTGCGAGAATTGTCGTCATACATGGTGAGAGCATAGTTGAACCGGTGGCCCCCGGAACCAACATGGCAGGACTGAAGGCTGGGGCGGATATCATAGCCCACCCGGGTCTCATTTCCCTGGAAGAGGCATGCCTTGCAGCGGAGAAGGATGTATGCCTGGAGCTGTCAGCGCGATCGGGGCACAGCCTTACGAACGGCCATGTCGCAAGGATGGCCCGTGAGGCGGGGGCCAGGCTTGTATTGAATTCAGACGCCCACGCCCCTGGGGACCTGATGACAAAGGCGTTTGCGAGAAAAATTGCACAGGGCGCCGGACTACCACCTGGATCACTTGATGAGCTTCTATCCAACTCACGCCGTCTTCTGGAAAGAGTTGAATGAGCGGCTCATCCCGTCTGATTTGCCACCTCTTAAACCCGGTCAAGGGACTTTCCAAAAAAGGGGGCTGCCTCGTCCATCATAAGCCCCTTGGGTGAACCGGGTTCAAGCCATCTTCTTCTGGAAATTCTCTCAAAACTTCTGCTATAATATGATGTTTGACGATGGATGTTTGAACAAGACCAAGGACATGAAACATGGTTCTAACTAGCAAGAAGAAGCTCCTATTCAATGCTGCATGTGCTCTCATAGTCTTATCGTGGCTGTTCATGATCGCCCTGCTCATGAGGAGGGAGAACCCTGGGGGGGATAACCAGGCCCAAGTCCTCGTAGACCGGCAAGTCGCCATAATGACCGCGGTGCGGGAATGGAAAGAGATATATTTCAAGGGACACAAGGTAGGTTATTCTGTCAGCTTAATAAAGCCCTTTGAGGAAGGTTACTTCATCCAGGATGAGATCTTCTTGAGGTTGAACCTCATGGGAGAGGGAAACGGCGTGTATACCCTGACCCAGTCAAGGGTGGACAAGGATTTTCTCTTGGAGAACTTCTACTTTCTAATGACTTCCGGTGCAGTTCGCTACCAGATCTCTGGAATGGTAGAGGGCGACCAGCTGGTGATAAGAACAGGGAAGGGAAGGGACCGGAGGACCATGAGGGTGCCGTTGAAAATCAGGCCGATGATTGGAGCTGGCCTCCCCCATTTTTTCAAAGCTCGAACAATGAAGGTAGGCGACATATACTCCTTGCCCGTTTTTGATCCTTCAACCATGTCACAGCAAGAGGCATCAGTCAGGGTCGTGGCGGAAGAATCCATTAAGATAAGGAACATGGCCTATGATTCCTTCCGCCTGGAAGCCCGTATAATGGGGAAAAAGCTCACCTTTTGGCTCAACAGGGAGGGCGAGGTATTGAAGGAAGAAGGCTTCATGGGATTTACTACCATCAAGTCCAGCGCTGCTTCTGCTCCACTTGATCTTGAAAGGGGAGAGGACGTAGACCTCTACGAAGCGACGGCCATAAAGACCGACAAGGTGCTGCCAGATCCGGCGATCCTTTCCTACCTAAAGCTCCAGGTGGAAGGCGCCGACCTCGTGTCGCTCAACCCCGGCCTTTGGGGAAACGGGCGCCAGAGGTTTCAAGACGGTGTTATTGAGATTTCCAAGGAGAATATGAAGCCTCGCAGTTCCTATTCATTGCCGAGGAAAGACTTTCCCGAAGAGCTTAGGGTCTTCTTGAGGCCGGAGTTCAACATCGAAAGTGACGACCAAACCATTATCGAGACCGCACAGGAGATTAGGGGTGGAGACAGTAATCCCCTTTCCGTGACGAGGAAGATCCTGGCCTGGGTGTACAGGAACCTGGAAAAGAGGCCGGTGGTCTCGGTCCCGAGCGCCCTGGAGGTCCTGCGGACTCGTCAGGGCGATTGCAATGAACATGCTACCCTGGTAACCGCTCTCCTCAGGGCCGCGGGAATTCCTGCCAGGATCGTAATAGGGCTGGTCTATTCCAGGCAGAAATTCTTCTACCATGCCTGGACAGAAGCCTACCTCGGGAAATGGGTTTCCCTCGATGCAACCATGAACCAGATGCCGGTGGATGTCACGCACATCAAGTTGCTGGAAGGCAACTTGGACAAGCAGGTGGAGATAGCTGGACTGATCGGCAATCTCAGAATAAAGATCTTGGGTTATGGACATGATTAGGCTTGTAAACCTCACAAAGTACTACAGGAACTTCTGCGCTGTCGACCATGTGAGCCTGAATGTAGAGAGTGGTCGGATCTTCGGCTTTCTCGGGCCTAACGGTGCTGGAAAGACCACAACCATAAGGATGATGGCAGGCATATTGAGACCCACGGAAGGGGAGATATACATAAACGGTATAGACCTTTCAAGGGAACCCTCCAGGGCCAAATATTGCACCGGATTCATCCCTGACCGTCCTTTCTTGTATGAAAAGCTCACCGGGGAAGAGTTCCTTCGGTTCCTTGGCGGCCTCTACGGACTAGACCATGCTGATTCCTTCCGTAATCGCGTAATGGAACTACTCGAACTCTTTGAGCTCATTCATTGGCGAGATGAGCTGATCGAGAGTTACTCCCACGGCATGAAGCAGCGCCTGGTAATGTGCGGCGCGCTCTTACACAGGCCCAAGGTGCTGATCGTGGATGAACCCATGGTGGGCCTTGATCCCAAGGGGGCCAGGCTCGTAAAAGACATATTCCGCAACCTTGCCGGGGAAGGAATGACCGTTTTCATGTCCACCCATTCCCTTGAGGTGGCCCAGGAGGTCTGCGACGAGATCTCCATAATCCAGGCGGGAAAAATCATTGTGATCGGGCAGCCCGAAGAGCTGAAAAGAAAGGCTGGTGTGGACGGCAGCCTGGAAAAGGTCTTCTTGAAACTAACCGAAGGTAAGACCATAGCCCATGAGAAACCTCTATCTGCTGCTTAGCCCAAGGTTGCTGGCACTGAAAAATTCCCTTTCAAGTCGCAGGAAGGACATGAGAAAAAGGACCCTTGTGATCGGGATCACGGGTTTGGTCTTTTGGGGCCTGATGTTCTTCCTTTCCGCGCGCGCGTTGACCTATTTTAGATCCGTAGAGGTAATCGGTGACATTCTCGCCCATCACCTGTTGGCAATGGTGCTTTTGACTTTCTTCTCCCTTTTGATTTTCAGCAACATCATAACCGCGCTCTCCAACCTCTATCTTTCCATGGACCTTGAACTCTGTCATGCTTCTCCTGCACCGCTGGAAGAGGTCTTTGTGAGCCGGTCTATTCTTACGTTAATTGACAGCTCCTGGATGCTCTTGATTTTTGGGCTTCCAGTAATGATGGCCTATGGCTTTGTTTACAAGCCCGGACCCGGATACTATTTGACCCTTCTCCATATGGGACTCGCAATGACCATTATAGCTGCGGGTATCGGCATCTTGTTCACCATGATAATGGTGAGCATCTTTCCCGCGCAGCGGACAAAGGATATCGTCATGCTCCTGGTGATACTCGTTACGGTGGGCCTCTATTTGATGTTTCGCTTCTTGAGGCCGGAAAGACTGGCCGATCCTGACGCCTTTTTTAGCGTCATGCAATACGTTTCCACCCTCAAATCGCCGGATTCCCCTTACCTGCCCACTCATTGGATTACGGAGGGCCTGTGGACCCATCTCGGACGTGGCGACCGGGAGGGGTATTTCTTCAATATAGCGCTCACCTGGAACACCGCCCTGGCCATAGTGGCCATTAACATCTGGACAGCCGGCGCCATTTATTTCAAGGGGTTTTCCAAGTCCCAGGACGCCAAGAGGCGCAGAGGGGGGAGAAAGATCCTGGACCTATTCCTCGCGTTGCTCAGGAGACCTTTCAGACCAGATATTGCGTCGATCATGGACAAAGATACCCGAACCTTTTTTCGTGACAACACCCAGTGGTCCCAGTTGCTGCTGCTGGGTGCCCTTGTTGTAGTGTACATTTATAATTTCAGTGTGCTCCCCCTTGAAAGGAGCCCTATCCGCCTGGATTTCCTTCAGAACCAAATTGCGTTTCTCAACATGGGGCTTGCGGGATTTGTGCTTTCTGCTGTCGCGGTGCGCTTTATTTTTCCGGCTGTGAGCTCCGAGGGCAAGGCCTTCTGGCTGATCTGTTCCTCCCCCGTATCCTTGAAGCGATTTCTCTGGGGGAAATTTCTCCTATACATCTTTCCAATGTTGATCCTGGGAGAAGTCCTTATTATCCTCACCAATTACCTGCTCAAGGTAACAACATTTATGATGCTGCTCTCTTCCATTACAATTTTTCTCGCCGTCTTCGGTATAGTTGCGCTGGGCATTGGTTTTGGCGCCCTCTATCCAAGATTCGACTACGAGAACATATCTCAGGCATCAACGGGTTTTGGCGGTTTGATGTTCATGATTTTCAGCGCCATGTTTGTCGCCCTGGTAATTATCCTGGAGGCGGGGCCCGTGTACATGATCTTCAGAGCCAGGATGAATGATGTCCCCTTGACTTTACTCCAGTGGTTATTTATAGTCCCATCCTTCATGATGGTTGCGGTGGTGAATGTTGTTGCAGTTATCAAGCCCATGCAGATCGGACTGAAGGCCATCACCCAAATTGAATAGGCGATTTCTCAGCGGGACCGGTAATCTCGATTGAGCGCCAGCTGATAGTTGGTAGGGTCATGTTTGAAAACGAATATGTGGGAAACATACATATCCATTCCATTCACTCCGACGGTAGTTGTACTGTTGCCGAGATAGCGGGGATGGCAGGCAAAGCGGACCTTGACTTCATATGCTTCAATGACCATGATTTCATGCTCGATCGCCTCAGCATTGAAGAAGAGGGCTTCTATGGAAACGTCCTGGTCCTGATCGGATTGGAGATAGGCAGGCTCTTCCACCACTACCTTGCCTTTGATATCAAGGAAATGGTGAAGGGAGACAACCTCGGTCCCCAGGAAGTGATTGACCGCGTGAGTCAGCAGGGAGGATTCGGTTTCCTTGCACATCCCTTTGAGAAGGGCATGCCCTTCAGAGAAAAATCAAGGGCCTATGTCTGGAAAGACCTCTCTGTCGGGGATTATTCTGGAATAAGCATCTGGGAGTTCTCTTCCCGGTGGAAGGAGCGTATAAGGACCCCATTCCACGGCCTGTTTTTCCTGGCTTTCAAGAGGCAGTGCCTAAAAGGGCCTAGCGCAAAGACGCTTTCCTTCTGGGACCGAATGTGCCGGGAGAGAAGGGTGGCTGCGGTCGGCGGTTCCGATGCCCATGGGGGCCTCTTCAGGTGGGGGCTTTTGAATTTCAGGCCTCTGCCCTATGAATTTCTGCTGAACACGATAAACATACACATCCTCCTTTATCGCAGGATGCCAAGGGATTTCAGTTCGGCCAAGAGGGATGTTTACAACGCGATCAGGGAAGGTCGATTGTTCATCGCCCACGACGGGTTATGCCCGGCCAGGGGATTCAGGTTTGACTTTGTCTCTGACGACGGATCAAACCTGTTCATGGGAGAAGAAGGCGCCTTTCACCCTGGAGAACTCGTAGTTGAGCTGCCGGAAGAGGGGGAAATCAGGCTCATAAAGGACGGTATGACCCTTCAGCAATGGCAGGGGATGGAGGCGGTATACAGGGTCAAGGAGAAGGGAGTTTACAGGGTGGAAGTGTACAAGCACCTGTTCCTCTTCGGTTGGAGACCCTGGATCTTTTCCAACCCCATATACCTTAGATAGCCCACCTTCCCAAGGGCCCCGAGAGGCATCTTATGCCAATGGAAATGAGGATGAAGATCTTCCTGTTTTGGTAAAGGTGGCTTGTTGTTACCTGCCTGCTTATCACCCTCCTCGGTATTCTAATGGCTTTTCCGAACGCAACCAAATGCCACGATATATTCAAGCGCCCAACAGATGCTGTATTTTTGGATGTGCAGCCCCCGGGAAGCTGCAAGAACCTTTCAGCGATGGGTATACGGGGTATACTTCTAGTCTTCATCGCCCGATATCCTCCCAGGAAGCGGGAAGGCCGGTTTACTGAATTGCCGTTATCTTGTATAATTTGAGGTAATACTCCTCGGAGGTGACCTGTTGGCCTTTAGAGAACGAATTACGGCCGGTTTCCTGAGATTACTCGGTATTTTCAGCGTCAAAACAAGGATCATAGTGTTTGCTGCTATCGCCACCCTCATACCTTCCATAACCATGGGGTGGCTTTCCTATATCCATAACAAGAGGTTTTTGAGTGAAACCATCACCCAAGAGCTGCAAAGTGTCACCTCCCATGCATCCCGAGAGATAGACCTGTGGCTGAAGGGGAAGATATATGATGTGCGAGTGTTTTCAGGATCCTATGTCATCTCGGAAAACCTGGAAAAGCTGGGCAGGTCAAGGTCTTCTCAAAGAGAGAAAAAGATTGCGGTCAGTCGAATAGGTGACTACCTCAAGTCGGTGAAGGCAAAGTTCATAGATTACGAGGAATTGCTCGTATGCGACATGAAAGGCGATATCGTAGCATCCAGTTCCACCAAGAAGACCATGCCGAACCTGCCGAAGGGCTGGGAGAGATACGCTGCGAAAGGCAATCTCATAATAGGTAGCCCCCAGTGGGATGAGTCCCTTCAGTCGGGTATTACGGTCCTGGCTGTGCCCATCGTATCAGTTGGTGAAAGGGTTCTGGGAGTTCTCGTCTCAAAGCTCAACTTTATCACGGTCAATAAGATCCTTGGCAACTATCCCATCAAGGAAACAGGGGAACTATACTTGGTTACCCTAAAAGGGGCTGTGCTGGCGGGCACCCGCAAGGTCAGCTCCGGTTTCATGAAGATCGGAATGGAGATGGTTCTGGCAAACAGGCTCTTTTCAAATGAAGCTGCGGTTCTCAATTATGAGAACTACAGGGGGCTAGAGGTAGTTGGTACGCTCAGAAAGATAGCACAGGTCGGATGGGGTGTTGTGGCTGAAAGGGAAAGGAGCAAGGCCTATAGTGAGATCTACCGACTCCGCAACATAACAATAGGGTTTACGGTGGGGACCTTGCTTGTCATAGGAATCGGCGCATATCTCCTTGGTCTCACCATCGTTATCCCATTGAACAGACTGATACAAGGGGCGAACAGGGTGGGCTCAGGAGATCTTGACATAGACCTGCCTGTTTTGTCTCGGGATGAGTTGGGGTTTATGACCAAGGTCTTCAACAATATGGTAGGTCAACTCCGCAGAGGGCGGGAAGAACTCGCGGCCATAAACAGGACCTTGGAGGAGAAGAACGCTGAACTGCAAGAGCTTTCCATAAGGGATAGCCTGACCGGCCTTTACAATAGGAAACATTTGACTGAGACACTCATCAATGAGATCGCACGCTCCAAGAGGCATAAAAATACCTTCGGGGTCTTGATGATAGACATTGATCATTTCAAGAAATACAATGACGAGTACGGTCATCTTGCCGGAGATGAAGTCCTCAGAAAGATGGCCGACATTTTTAAGGGATCAATCAGGGAGTGTGACTACACCGCAAGATATGGAGGAGAGGAATTCTTGATCATGATGCCTGAAACAGACTCTGACAGCACTCTCAAGGCGGCAGAACGCATAAGGGGCGTGATCGAGAAGGAGCAGTTCAACTTGAAGGATGAGACTCTTCGTCTCACGATCAGCATAGGAGTCGCATTATATCCTCAAAATGGAAGCGATCCTGACTCCTTGATTGACGCGGCGGATACCTCTCTCTACCAGGCAAAGAAGGCTGGGCGCAACCGGGTGGTCCTCGCAGAGAAAGCTTCCGGAAAGGAGAAAGGGAAGGCGGCAAAGAAGAAATGATTGCATTTACCGGCCTTTTACCAGGGTTTGAAAGATCCAGCCTTTTAGCCCGCTCTCGGATTTGACGTATAGCCATTCACCCTTGCGGGAGTAACCAAGCAGCCGTGTACCAGGCCTTAGGGTTGAAACCACATCGTAGTCGAGACTTGGACCCGCCCGCAGGTTGCTCGTGGTCAAGACCTCCAGTGGGATTGGGATGGAAAAAGGGGTTTCCCCGGGCAAGGGCTCTGGAGGTTCCTCCTTGGGGCGGAGGTGGATATTTTTTAGGTGCGCCTTTGCCTGGTTTGCCAGATAAAGGGCGCCGCCGTAATTCTCCTTTTCAAACTCCTTGTAACTCATTTTGAGCAACTGCTCGGCCTGTGAAATAAGGGGGTCCTGTTTTTCCGAACGGCTTTGCTTTTTCAGCGCCTTCAAGGCGATTTCTGTTTCCGCTATATTGGATGCGGCCTCTGCCCTCGATTCAAGGCTTCTCAGCTTTGCCTTTGCCCGTACGACTTCCTGGATGGTCTCGGCCAGTCGCTCCCGGAGCGATGCTTCCTTCCTTTCCAGCTCCTTGATCTTGGCCTCCTTTTCAAGGAGTCGGAGTTCGAGCACGCGGTTTTCCTTTTCAAGGCCCTTCCTGGATGTCTCGAGGGACTTGAGAGAGATTTTCAATCTCAAAGATTCCTGTCTGCAGGCATCAATTTCTACCCGTAACCTTTGGTTGGCTTCCGCCAAATTGTCATTAGGTCTTTGAGAGGCCCCTCCCTTTGAGACACCTCTATCGGTTGACGCGCATGAAGCAAGGAGGAAGAGAATAGAAGCCGAGAAAAGGATGTAAGGGAACTTACGGTGGCGAGAGGAGGACATTTCGTTGGCTCAAGATCTCCATAGGGTTCATATTCATAAATGATAGGACAGATTGCGTTCTAAGTCAACAGGCAAATGGTTCAGTAGCGGAGGCTGCTTGGACTTATTCGCTGACAAGCTGAACACTTTTCAGCGCAAGAAATCCAGGCCCCTGAAGGCTTTTCTCCCGTTGCAGGCACCCTCCGCTCTGTCCGGGGATCAAGAGAGGCGAAGTTAGAGGGATCGGAACGATGGCCCTTGGCAAGATTGATTTTGTGTATGGGTTTTGTTATTCGTTTGGATATCCTGGTAGTACAAGATGGAGATTTACGCTTTGTGTGCAGGAACCCGGCAACAGTAAGGAAGTCCCGGGGGGGGCAAATCCGTGAACGGTTTGGGCGCGGCCGACCGGGGTGAAGTTGAATTTTCCGAGCAGAAGCAAGGCGGAGCTCTATGCAGGATATTGCTGGAGAATGCGGGCTGACTGATAGGATCAAGGAGAGGGACAGGATAGGGGTCTGGGGGTTCGGTAATGTCTCCAGGGATGTGGTTCTCTCATTGATTGATCAGGGGCTCGGCAAGGAGATAATATTCTACGGCAGGCCCAAGGATGGTTACCCCAACAGGGCAGGCGCATGGGTGGAGGACTTGAAGGCCAATAAGGTCCGGGGCCCACGGATCGTCGGCACCAATAAGCTTGATGCCATGGCAGGATTGGATGTGATCTTCGTGGGAGTGGGAGTACCAAGGAAACAGGGGCAGAGCAGGAGGGATCTCCTCCAATTGAATACCGAGTTGATAGCAAAGACTTCTCTTGAGATCAGGGATCTCTACGGGGGTTGTTCCCAGGATGATATCCCCGTCATCATCTACATGGGAAATCCGGTAACCGTCATGACCTGGGTGGGATACAGGGTAACGGGATTCCCAAGGGAAAACATTATGGGCCAGGCAGGCAACCTGGATTCAAGGAGGATCTGTCACGCCATCGCCAAAGTATTGGGCCTTTCGGGGAACGACATGAAGGGAATCGTGTTCGGCGAGCATGGCGATTCAATGGTTGCGAGCGCCAGGTTTTTCTCCGTAGGCGGCATCCCCTTGGACGCATTCCTGAAGGTGGAAGGGATTGATCCGGGAAGAATAAGGGACGTGATAGAGGAGGCAAAAAAGGTGGAACCCACTTTGTCACTGAGACAGGTCAGAGCGCTTCAGCAGGACCGGCGAGGGCTGCCTGCGATATGCTGAGATGTATCATCACAGGGGAGCCCGAGGTCCAGCCGATCATAGCTATTATTCAAAAGGAATACGATCTCATCCAGGATGGGGATGATCTCGATTCCATGGCCTATGGCGTTCCTGCAAAAATAGGCGCTTACGGGGTTGAGAAGATATACGAGTTGGATGTAGAGGATATCAGGGAAGAGATCCTGAGGTCCGCTGAAATCATCAAAGGGGATACAAGGGCCGCTGCTGATATCCTCAGGGAGAAATTCAACCTGAACTAGTCGATGACGTTCAAGAATATATCATCTTTTCCCGCAGAGAACAGGGTTTTGGAAATATGAAAAGAGAGGTCGAACTGGGCCTTGATGGGATGACACTGGAAGACCTGGTGGCAATATCAAGGCATAATGCCAAGGCCAGAATCTCTAAGGGCTCAATAGAAAGGATCAAGGAGGCGAGGAAGCTCCTGGAAGGGTGGGTGCGGGAAGGAAGAGTCGTCTATGGAGTGACCACAGGATTCGGGGCCTTGAGCGACGTCATAATCTCCAAAACGGATACTGAACAGCTTCAAAAGAATGTGCTCATGAGCCATGCTGCCGGGGTGGGAAAACCCCTGGACAGGGAGATCGTGCGCGCGATTATGACCTTGCGGCTCAAGGACTTTGCCAGGGGAAACTCAGGGATAAGGCTGGAGACCACAAGCCACATCTTGACACTGCTGAACAGGGACATATGCCCTGTAATGCCGGAGAAGGGATCTGTCGGCGCCAGTGGTGATCTTGCACCATTGGCCCATCTGGGTCTTGTCTTGATAGGGCTTGGAGAGGCCTTTGTAAACGGCCAAAGGGTCGACGGGAACACCGCCCTCAAGGAAGCGGAATTGGCGCCTTTGAAGTTGCAAGCAGGGGAGGGCCTTGCCCTTGTGAACGGCACCCAGGTCATGACCGCCATAGGGGCTCTTGCAACTTACGATGCGGAACGTTTATCAAAGATCTCGGACATATCCGCCGCGATGAGCCTGGAGGTGCTCATGGGCAGCAGGACGGAATTTGACCCACTGATTCACCGGGTTAGGCCTCATCCTGGCCAGGCCGCTTCCGCAGACAATATGAGAAGAATAACCAGGAACAGCGAAATCATCAGCAGCCATAAAGATTGCAAGAGGATACAGGATGCCTACACACTGCGCTGCTCGCCACAGGTCCACGGGACAAGCAAAGATGTAATCCGGTTCGTTAGGAGCACTGTTGAGACCGAGATGAACTCTTCCACCAATAACCCCCTCGTGTTCCCTGAAACTAAAGGCTTTTTACTGGGCGGCAATTTCCACGGCCAACCCATAGCCCTGGCCATGGACACCCTCTCCATGGCTGTCTCAGAATTGGCGAATATTTCGGAAAGGCGTATTGAGAGGCTGCTGAACCCTCAGTTGAGCGGTCTCCCTGCATTCCTGGTAAGTAACGGGGGCCTCAACTCCGGGCTCATGATAGCCCAGTATACGGCCGCAGCCCTGGTGTCCGAGAACAAGGTCTTTTGCCACCCGGCCTGCGTAGACTCAATTTCCACCTCAGCCAACAAGGAAGATCATGTATCCTTTGGGACCATATCCGCGAGGAAGTGCAGGGAAATAGTAGAAAACGCCGAGATCGTGATCGCAATTGAGCTGCTTTGCGGGGCGCAGGCCATGGACCTCTTTACCAACATGAAGCCGGGCGAAGGTACTCTGGAGGCCTACCGCGTGGTTAGGGAAAGCGTCGCCCGACTGGAAAGGGATAGAGTGCTGGCTGAGGACATAGACAAGGTTACCGGGCTGGTGAAAGGCGGTGAGCTACTGGAGCGGGTAGAGAAGGTTGTTGGGGCGCTCAAGTAGGGAGCCGGGTAATGTATGCGAGAATCTTGCCCTGGCTTTTGGATTCTTTGACGCCCTATCATCGCGTATCCTGTGAACTCTGCCGGGCTCGGGTCGAAGATCCTGGGAGGGGGAGAGTGTGCGAATTCAAATATTCAACTAGGCCTTGAAAATATGCTTCTAACTGCTTGTATTCAAGCAAGTAATTGGCGAGAGGAGATGTGACGATGGGTGGAAAGGCAAAAGAAAGATTGATCCAGGAGCTCAAGATAGGCTCCGGTAAACCGCGCCCGGTGCGGGCGCCCAGGGGTCGTGAGCTCCACTGCAAGGGATGGCACCAGGAAGCTGCCTTGAGGATGCTTTGCAACAACCTTGATCCGGAGACGGGAGAGAAGCCCGAGGAGTTGATCGTGTACGGGGGTGCTGGAAAGGCGGCTCGCAACTGGGATTGTTTTGACGCAATAGCAAGGTCCCTGTTGGATCTGGAGAATGACGAGACCTTGCTAGTTCAGTCGGGGAAGCCCGTGGGGATAGTCAAGACCAGCTTTCTTGCCCCAAGAGTTCTTATTGCCAATTCCAACATTGCGCCCCATTGGGCCAACTGGGATACGTTCCATGAACTGGACCAGAGAGGCCTCATGATGTATGGGCAGATGACCGCGGGTTCCTGGATCTACATAGGTACGCAGGGTATCTTGCAGGGGACTTACGAGACTTTTGCCGCCCTGGCCGAGAAACACTTCAACGGGGATTTGAGGGGACGAATCGTTGTCACCGGAGGCCTTGGCGGCATGGGAGGGGCCCAGCCCCTGGCCGTCACCCTGAACGGCGGTGTAATCCTGTGCGTCGAGGTGGACAGGAAAAGGATCAAGAGGAGACTGGAGACACGTTACCTGGACAGGATGGAAGAGGACCTGGACAATGCGATCATCGCTGCCAAGAAGGCGGCGCAGGAAAAGAGATCCCTATCAATAGGCATATTGGGGAATGCGGCTGAAATACTACCGGAGATGGTCAGGAGAGGCTTTATACCGGATGTAGTAACAGACCAGACGAGCGCCCATGATGAACTGAACGGCTACGTACCATCCGGGATCCCCTATGAGGAGGCACTGGAGTTGAGAAGGCGGGATCCGAAGGCATACATGGAGAAGGCCATTGAATCCATGGCCGTTCATTGTCGTGCCATCCTGGAAATGAAAGACAAGGGAGCGGTTGCCTTTGACTACGGGAACAACCTTCGCGCACAGGCCCTCAAGGGTGGAGTAAGAAACGCCATGGATTACCCGGGTTTTGTCCCTGCTTACATACGGGATCTCTTCTGCCAAGGGGAGGGGCCGTTCAGGTGGGTGGCCCTTTCGGGAGATCCTAACGATATCTCTGTCACCGACCAGGCACTGATTGAGGCTTTCCCTGAAAAGAAGAGGATGGTACGCTGGTTGCAGTTGGCCGGTGAGAGGGTTAAACACATGGGACTCCCGGCACGCATATGCTGGTTGGGTTATGGCGAGAGGGAAATAGCAGGAAAGATTTTCAATGACTTGGTGGCCTCGGGTCGGGTCTCGGCGCCGATAGTCATCGGCAGGGACCATCTTGACTGCGGGTCCGTTGCTTCGCCTTACCGGGAAACCGAGGCCATGAAGGATGGCTCCGATGCTGTGGCGGATTGGGCGCTACTGAATTGCATGGTCAACGTGGCCTCCGGGGCGAGCTGGGTTTCTTTCCATGACGGAGGAGGGGTCGGAATTGGGTATGCCCTCCATGCAGGCCAGGTATCGGTTGCGGACGGAACGATCGAAGGAGAACAAAGGGTGACCACCGTCTTGAGGAACGACCCCTGTACGGGTATCTTTCGTCACGCCGACGCGGGTTATGAACGGGCGATCCAAGTGGCCAGAGAAAGAGAGGTCAAGATTCCCATGATCAATATGTACGAGAAGGAGGAGCCTTACTAATGGGAAGAGCCCTGATAGAATGCGTCCCCAACTTCAGTGAAGGTAGAGATCGATCGGTAATCGAGGCGATTGTTGCGCCATTCAAGGAAAGGAAGGGTTGTATCCTTCTCGACTACAGGGCAGACAAGGACCACAATCGGCTTGTTGTCAGTTTGGTAGGAGAACCTGGGCCTATTCAGGATGCCCTTATTAAGGCATCACTCGTGGCGATCGAAAAGATAGACCTGGACAGGCACCAGGGCGGACACCCCCGGATCGGAGCCGTTGATGTGATACCCTTCATCCCCCTGAGGAATATCCACATGGAGGAATGCGTACACATAGCCCACCGGTTCGGTGAAAGGTTCCACAGGGAGACGGGTGTGCCTGTGTACTTCTACGAAGAGGCCGCCTTGGGGCCTGAGAGAAAAAACCTTGAGAGGATTCGTAAGGGCCAGTACGAGGCCCTCAAACATGAAATAACCGATCCGCAGAAGCATCCTGACATAGGAGAGCCGAAAATTCATCCCACCGCGGGGGCGACTGTGGTCGGGGCCCGCAAGTTCTTGATCGCCTTCAACGTAAACCTGGATTCCCCGGATGTGGGTGTAGCCAAGAAGATCGCCGGTGCTGTGAGGGCATCGAGCGGCGGGCTGGGTCACGTCAAGGGTATAGGACTGGCCCTGGAGAGCAGGGGAATCACGCAGGTCAGCATGAATATTACCGACTACGAAAGGAATTCCCTTTACCGGGTCGTAGAACTGATCAGGCTTGAGGCAAGGAAATGGGGGGTTTCTATCATCGGAACAGAGGTATATGGTATGATTCCCGCCCAGGCACTGATTGACAGTGTATCCTACTATCTACAGATAGAGGGTTTTGACTCAAAACAGGTCATTGAACTGGCATTACTGGATAGACTGGGTGAAGAGTAGTGAACACCGGGTTTGAGGCGGCTATGAAATTTGCGGAACTATCGGTCGGGAAAGTCTTGGAGGAACTGGGGAGCTCATCGGCCGCCCCGGGCGGCGGCAGCGCAGCCGCCCTGGCAGGGGCAATGGGTGCTTCGCTCTGTTCAATGGTTGCCGGGTTGACGCTCAAGAAAGAAAAATACATGGATTCCCGGAAAGAGATGGAGTCTGTCCGGAGGGATGCGCAAGAAGCCATCCTGGAGCTATGCGCGCTGGCTGACGCGGACATGAAGGCTTACAAAGGGGTGATGGAGGCCTACAAGCTTCCCAAGAGCAGCGAAACCCAGAAGAAGGAGAGACAGAGAGCTGTTCAAGAAGCCCTGAAGGAAGCCGCCAGGATTCCCATGGAGACACTCAGGGCGGCCGCAGGAATGGTCGAGGTCTTAAAAGTTCTCCTTGAAAGGGGAAACCCGAACTGTTTGACAGACACGGGGGTTGCAGCCCTTCTGATCGACAGCGCCGCCAGGGGAGCATTTTACAATATCCGCATCAATCTTTCTTCCATCACCGACAAGGACTTTTCGAAACAAATGGCGGAAGAAGCCGAAGGTCTGTTAGAGTTTATGGAAAGAGAGATCAGGGATCTGCAACATACCTTGGAAAAAAGGCTGGACTCAAGGAACTGTTGAGAGGGGGAGGATACATGGAAAAGGGCCAAAATTCGCACCAATATTTCCCTGATGAGCTGGATACCCTATGGGTAAACGCGGACCTTGCCACAATGGGTGGCGAGCAGCCCTATGGCCTCCTGAAAGACGGGGCCATAGGCATATCGGGCAAGAAGATAGGTTGGGTGGGAAAAAGAGAGGAGCTCCCAGGGGAGTTCAGGTCCAGGGCAAGAGAAGTATTTGACGCCCAGGGAGGCCTGATAACCCCCGGACTGGTGGATTGCCACACGCACTTGGTCTATGCGGGTAACCGTGCCCAGGAGTTCGAAATGCGCCTCCAAGGTGTCAGCTACGAGGAAATCGCCCGCAAGGGGGGTGGGATACTTTCTACGGTACGTGCGACAAGACAGGCGGATGAGAACAGGCTCTTTCTTGAAAGCGCCCCCAGAATGGCCTCAATGTTGAGGGAAGGCGTGACCACGGTTGAAATCAAGTCAGGTTACGGCCTTGACCTGGATACAGAGTTACGGATCCTGCGGGTGGCCCTGAGGCTCGGAAAGGAATATCCTGTTTCGGTTGTGCCTACCTTTTTGGGGGCCCATGCACTGGCCCCCGAGTTTGAGGGAAGGGCGGATGAATACATCACCTTTGTGTGTGAAACCGTGATCCCCCACGTGGCCGAGGAGGGCATCGCCAGGTCTGTGGATGTTTTCTGCGACAGAATAGGATTCAACAGGGAACAGAGCGAGAGGGTATTCAAGGTGGCCAAGAAGAACGGGCTCTCAATCAGGATACATGCGGAACAGCTCTCCGATCAAGGTGGGGCCCAGTTGGCCGCGAGTTATGGAGCACTATCCGCGGATCACCTTGAATATCTCTCAAGGGACGGCGCGGAGGCCCTGGCCAGATCTGGGACCGTAGCAGTCCTGCTACCCGGTGCTGCCTACTTCCTTCGGGAGAAGAAGACTCCTCCTGTAGACCTCCTGAGGGAGTTTGATATTCCAATGGCAGTATCAACGGACTGTAATCCCGGCAGCAGTCCGGTTGTCTCCCTCCTGCTCATGATGAACATGGCATGTACCCTGTTCCGCCTTACCCCGGAGGAAGCTCTCAGGGGTGTCACTATCAATGCCGCCAAGGCCCTTGGCAAGGAAGATCAGGTGGGGACCCTTGAGAGGGATAAGGATGCGGATTTCGTGGTTTGGGAAGTGAGCCAACCCGCAGAATTGGCCTACAACATAGGGATGAACCCCTGCAGGTACGTGGTAAGGCATGGGCAGGTGGTCATGACAAGGGATCTTCACAAATAGAGGCGAACCTCGGTACCGGGCTCATGGGGTCTCCCAGAAGTTTTTTCTCCGCACGGGGCTCCCATAGCCCAGCATATCGTCGATCCATACAATCGGCCGGTGTAATATCGGTATCTTCCGTATGACCGCGCGCACAAAGTCGTGGAGTTTCCCCTGGGGCTTGTTGAAAGGGCAAACCCTGACACAGTTGTCACAATCCATCCAGTTCTTGACCCAGAAGAGGAAACAGTTTTCCGGGTTGATATACCACTTCATGACCCCGGAGAAGTTGGACAATGACGGCCCCTTCATGGTCGGGGGTCCGAAGGCGATGGCGCGGGAAGGGCAATTCTTGGCGCATTTCTTGCATACCCCGCAGAACTCTTTCACGCCAAAGGGCCTGAAACCATCGTGCTCGAGGGGAAGGTCGGTGAAGACCTTGCATAAACGCACACGGGGACCATACTGTTCCGTGACCAGAAGACCCATGCGCCCGAGTTCCCCGAGTCCTGCTGCCATGGCAAGTGGAATAGAAAGGGCGGTGTCATTTCCTGAAGGGATCGCCCGGTATCCAAGGCCCCTTATAAAGGTGGCAACCAGGTTCGCCACGATCGCCTGGCGCGAATAACCCATTCCCGTTGCCGCGCCCGCGATCGCGTCAGGGGAATAACGGGTGGCATCATAGTCCATTTCCACCGCCATGACGATGGCGTGGTTGCAACCCTGGGGGAGTTCTATGGGGCGGTGTTCCATGTCGATGAGGTCGTATTCATGGGAGTAGACAAGATTGGGATGGACCTTGCATATGCCCACAAGGTCGGCTCCAAGAAAGCGTGCAGCCTTCTTTACGATACGGCTGTTGGCCCTGGGCGAGTGCTGCACCGGGCCGTTGGTTTCAACAAACTTCTTTATCTTGTCCGCTATGTGGGACCACGAATAGAGCCCGATATCGCTCCGCATGTTTCCGAAGGCGTAGCTGTACTCGATGTTCCAAGCAGCATTTCTCAGGGCATAGTCCAGCTTGCGGTACCCGTATTTGTCCTGGTACCTGATCGTGTTGTAAAGCCTGTCTCCGTGGGGCTTGATTTCTTCATCCCATGTCCTTCTCTTGAACATCTCGTTTTTTTGATCAAAACGGTAATCAGGGACCGGAAAAGGAAAATCATCTAATTCTTTGTTGAATCCAGATGCTTTCTCATACATTGTCCTGTGCTCCACAATCCTGGATTTCAAATGCCCATGTACGCCCTTTTGAGGTGTTCGTTTCTCAAGAGTTCTTCCCCTGGTCCTTCCAAGACGATCCGGCCGTTTTCAAGGGCATATGCCCGCTGGGAAAGCTTTAGCGCTCTAACGACATTCTGCTCCACGAGGAGTATGGTGACCCTTTCCCTGTTTATGGCTGAGAGGGTCTCAAAGGTCTTTTCCACCATCAGGGGCGCCAGTCCCAGGGAAGGTTCGTCTATTGTGAGAAGGGTGGGTCTTGCCATCAGCCCTCGAGCAATGGCCAGCATTTGCTGTTCTCCCCCGCTCAAAGAGCCTGCCAGTTGGCCCTTGTGGGAGGCAAGGGCGGGAAATATACCGTAGATTTCATCAAGCAACGCTTTCATATTGATGTTCTTCCTCTGACTGTAGGCGCCTACCTCCAGGTTTTCCTGAACATTCAACAGGGGAAAGACCCTCCTACCTTCAGGCACATGAACAATACCCTTCCCCACGATCGAGTAAGGCGGAAGACCGAGGATCTGTTCTCCCTTGAAGAGGATGGAGCCATTTATGTTCTTCAAGATACCCGAAATGGACCGCAAGAGCGTACTCTTACCCGCTGCATTCGCGCCAACTATTGAGACGATACTCCCCTCCTGTACCTGGATGGAGATATCGAACAACACCTGAAGGTCCCCGTAAAACGCGTGCAATCGGTCAACTTTGAGCAAGAGCATACTCCTCTCCAAGATAAGCCTTGATTACTCTCTCGTCACAGGCGACCTCACCCGGGGTCCCACCGCAAATCATCTCACCGTGATCCAGCACAAGGACCCTATGGGACACACTCATGATCACGTTCATGATGTGTTCAATGATAAAGAGGGTGATACCGGCCTCAATGAGCCTGTCGATAAGTTGAACCATCTCTTTCAATTCACTGGGGTTCAGACCCGCCATGACCTCGTCCAGGAGAAAGAGCCTGGGACCAGTGGCCAAGCCGCGTGCTATTTCCAGCTTCTTACGGTCCGCTATGGTGAGATTTTTCCCAAGAAAGTTCTTCTTGTCCAGCATCCCGACAAAATCAAGGGTCTCTTCCGCCCTCCTTCTTGCGTCTCTCAAGCTATTCTCCCTGCTTAGGGCCCCTATCATGACGTTCTTTAGCACGGTTATATTGCTGAAGGGCTTTGTTACCTGAAAGGTCCTGCAAATCCCGAGGCTGCATATGACTTCCGGGCTCAACCGGGAGATGTCCTTGCCCTCGAATTTGACATAGCCCGTCCTCGGGCGATAGAACCCTGTAATCACGTTGAAGAGAGTGGTCTTACCTGCGCCATTGGGGCCGATGAGGCCCACGACCTCTCCCTTTTCTATGTTGAAGGTGATCTCCCTGAGAACAGGGTTCCCTCCAAACCACTTGCTCACCTCATTCAATACAAGCACTGGGACGAATTCTCCAAGGGTCAAATGTCTTAGAAATGGCTCTCATATAGATACCTGTCTCTGATAGCACCATAGATACCTTTCGGCAAGAAAAGGAGGACTAGGATCAGGATCACTCCATAAATGATCATATGCAGGCCAGGCAATGCAGTCCCCAGGGCGGCCCTCAGTGCAATAGTGACAGGTACAAATATGAGGGCCCCAATAGCCGGACCGAACACTGTGCCCAGACCCCCCACTATAGCAAAAAGGGCGACCTGGATAGATATTTGAATCCTGGCGACACTTATCGGATCAATGTATACCATGTACTGGGCATAGAAGGCGCCGACTACCGCCGCAAGAAATGAGCTGATTGCCATTGCGGTAAGTCTGACCCTCCCGGTCCTTACACCAAGGGCCCTGGCTGCGTCTTCGTTCTCCTTGAATGCTGTTAGAAAGTACCCAAGCCTTGAATGCTCGATAGAGTAAGAGATTACTATCACCGCCAAGAAGAGGAAGAAAGCTATGTAAAGGTAGGGAAGCTTGCTCTCAAATGCCATATTCAACAGGCTCGGCCTGATGGGAAGGGCTATTCCCTCGGCGCCGTTGGTCAAAGACCTCCAGTTCATGGCGACAATGGACGTAACCTGTCCGAAAGCCAGGGTGGCCAATGCAAAGTAGTGGCTCCTCAGGCGAAAACACACGATTCCAAGAAGTAGGCCGACGATTGAAGCGAGAATGCCACCCAGCAACATCCCCACCCAGGGGGTGAGGCCGAAGTGGAGAAGAAGGAGGGCCGAGGTATAGGCCCCGATACCGAAAAATGAATTATGCCCGAGGGAGACCATGCCTCCGTAACCCGATATGATGTTCCAAGAGCCGGCAAAGGCACCCCATGCAAACACCAGTATGAAACCGTCCAGGTAAAAATCATTGTCCACGAAGAGCGGGGCAATGCCCAGCACCAACAGGGCTGCAACAGGTCCTGCAATTTTCTTGATCTTTGGTCTTTCAGTCGATTGATTCAATGCGTTCCAGCTCCTCTTCACCCTTTATCCCGAAGAGCCCCGAGGGTCTTACTACAAGTACGGCAATAAAGACGAGAAAATAGATCGCCTGCTTGCTGTTGGGACCGATCAGGAAACTGGAAAAGACCTCCACGATCCCGATGATGATACCTGCGCAGAGCGCACCGATGATGCTCCCCATGCCTCCAAAGACGACGATCACGAACATGACCAGTACGAATTCAAATCCCACAAAAGGATGTACCGTATAGATCGGTATCATGAGAGCCCCGGCTACGCCCACCAGAAGTATCCCTATGGAAAAGGTGAGCCTGTACACCTGCTGGATATTAATACCCATGAGCATGGCCGTCGTTCGATCCTGTGATGCCGCGCGGATGATCTTGCCTATGTAACTGTATTTCAAAAAGAGGAAAAACGCCAATGCAATGGAGGTTCCCAGTAGAAATGCTATGAGCC
The DNA here is from genome assembly GCA_019308985.1 of Deltaproteobacteria bacterium. The sequence continues at coordinate 57,090 of JAFDHB010000018.1, forward strand.
TGGCAGGGGTGACTATCAACTCTTCCAATCCCAAGGCGGGGAAGGGCCCAAGAATAATCGGATTCCTGAGGTATTCCACTGATATGGTCCTGAAATCCGCGCTCCAGAACAGCAGGGCCAGGTTCTCTATGACAATGGAGATACCCACCGTGACAAAGATCTGGGTCAAGATAGGGGCTCCGATCGTATGCCTGATGATATATTGATATACGAGCATGCCGAAGAAAAAGAGCAGGGGGACGACGACAAAAATGGACAGGTAAGGATCCAGGTGGAAATAGTAAAAGAGCCAAAAGGTTATATACATGGCGATCATCAGGAATTCGCCATGTGCGAAGTTGACTATCTTCATGACGCCGAAGATCAGCGTCAGGCCTATGCTGGCGAGGGCATAGATCCCGCCCAGCAGGGTCCCTGATATCAACAACTGAACTAGTAGCGTCCCATCCATTCCTTAATACGGGCCCAAAACAGTGGAGAGCGGGAACTCATGGAAGGCCGAAATCAGCGGCATTCCCGCTCTCTTTCTCAGTGGCGCCTCAGCGAGGCACAGAGTGCCAAGACAGCCACAATTATTTGAGACGCAAGTCGGCTGTAGCCACTTCGCGGGGAAAGATCAGGCGAAGTCTGCCGTCCTGCCACTGGTTGATACCTGCGGAGGCGTACAGGTTCTGCCCGGCGTTCTTTTCATCGGGACCGGCAAATTTGATGCCCCAGTTGAGAACTCCCTTTCCAGGGGGTATATCCAGGCTCAATGCCGCTTGGCGGAGTTTTTCAGGATCCAAGCTTCCTGCCCTTGGAAGGATGAACTTATACAAAATCCAGGCGCCTGCAAAACCGACAAAACTTGTCGGGCTCGGATATTCACCGCTGTGCGTCTTTTGATATCTCTCGATAAATTCTGATGCCTCCTTTTTCTGCTCCGGCGGGAGCCTGGTGATGGAGAACTCCGAGGGAATCCCGAATGCGATTACCCCTTCGGCGTCTTTACCGAGGGCCTTTATGAAGTCAGGGTTTCCCTGGCCCGCCGTGCTGCCGATGATCATGCCCTTCAGCCTCAACTCCCTGGCCTGCCGGTGGAAAAGAATTGCGTCATTGATATATTGGGCGGCGAGGATGATGTCGGGCTTGGCCCTCCTGAGTTTTAGAATAAGGCCGGACAGGTCCGTAGACTTGGAGCTATAGCCTTCCGTAGCTACTATTGTAAGTCCCCTGACCTTGGCCCTTGCGCTGAGCCCCCTGGATGTAGCGGTTCCGAAGCCGCCATCCTCGTGGACGATTGCGATTCTCAAATCCTTGGGATTTCTTCCCAGTCTTGGGGCAAGGTAATCCGCCACGTAATCGACTATTTGTGCAGCCATCATACCGCTGCTGAAGGTGGTCCTGAAGAGATATTTGAAGCCCCTGGCGGTGATCAGCCTTGACACGCCCTCTGTCTCTATGTAAAAGGTCTTGTTCTTTTCTGCGACCACCGTAGCCGCCATGGAAAGGCTGCTTGATTGTGTTCCAATGATGGCAGTGATTCTTTCCAATCAGCCTCTTCAAGTGAGGTTTCACCAACTCTTTGAAAAGCCTTGGAGATATGAGGTCAGGAGAGGCAACAGGTTCTCCAACAAAGATGATCCCGGCACCAGCCCTGATCAGGGATCGGGAAAAATTGATTATGAAATCCGTCACCTTCTCTAAAAGGGCCATAACCTTGTGAGGGTCCTTGATCATGTTTCTGCGCAGGTTTTCAATTCCGATCATTTTGGAGGCAGAGCTTAGAGGTGCGGTGCTGTTTACCACCAGGGGCTTTCGCAAAGAGGAAAACCCGGAAAGATACTCTACTGATTCCATGATCAACCTTATCCTTTGACAGGCGGCTATGTCGGGGACTGACACCCTCGTCGCTTCTTCCAGGGATCCATTTGCCAGAGGTTCCGCCACATGGGCTTCATGGACCTTGAACTCGATCTTGCAGCCAAAGGCTTCTGCGGTGAAGGTGCTCTCCTCCATGATTGGGAGGCAATCAAAACCCATACGCTCCTGGTAATGGAGGAAGGCGAGGGATAGGGCCCTGCTGTCACCCATAAGAGCGGCAAGGGGAGTCTCTTCCGAGGTGATCGAATAGGTCGTGACAATCGGGATAAAGGTGGGAAGAACCAGATCTCCATGGGTGGAACCGGGCTCTCCGTCCATTGCTCGTCGCCCTGTGATTTTATCTTGCTTGATCATCCTTGAGGAGGCCCCGGCGCGATCTGACTCTTTACCACGGATATATGTTTCTTCCTGACGGCACGGGCTAATATTCTAAGGATCTGGGCTTCGATCCCGTCCCAGGAAACCCAGGATTCCTTTTTTACTATCACTTCCTTCGGCTTAATGCGAAGTTCCTTGACACCCGGGATGGCCATTATTTCCTTCACCGCCTGGGCACCAATCAATCCCAGTCTCTTGGCCATAGCCTGGAAGTCTTTCTCAACAGGCTTCTTGAAATGCTCCACGACCGGAGGACAGATGTTCTTCGGCGGTAGAAATGATTTTATCTCAGGGTTGGGGTGGTTGTAAATGACTACCTCTTCAGACATCTCATGAAACCTGATCTCGTATCTCAATCAAGGTACTTTTTTCACCCTCCCGGACACCGCTCGCACCTCATGAATTGATGAAATCTCGCAAAGGTTCCACGGACCTCAAGTGCCTCGGGGAAAAGATTACCACTCGCTCTCAATACTACCCTTTTTTGGATCATGATTCAATTCCATACCTTGACATGGGAGCCCTGTTCTTCTATCCTCCCAAGCGATTGAAAATTGCATCCAATGGGAAGAATGAAATGGAGAAGAAAAGACTATCAAGGCTTTCTTGTGCATCATGCAGTGTGCAGGGGGATGGAAAAATTTGCATGAGCGAAGAGGGGACAGGGTCAAAGGGATGTCCCACATTGACCCGGAAGGACTTGTTGGACGAGGCCAACAGGGAATATGAAGACGAGCGAATACTGCATTTTGCGCGGCAGGCGTCGATTCAGGAGGCTGAGTGCTATGCCAACAGGGATCAGCGTCCCTATGTGATGCAGCCCACCAAGACCAGAGTGGTGGAAATATGCGAATTTGCCCGAAGGATGGGATACAAGAGATTAGGGCTGGCATTTTGTATCGGACTGGCAAGAGAAGCTTCGGTGGTCGAGGAAATATTCAATATCCATGGATTCGATGTAATTTCAGTTGTTTGCAAGGCAGGGAGGAGCTCAAAAGATCTCATTGGGATAAGGGATGAGGAAAAAATATTCCGCGGAACCGAGGAGGCGATGTGCAATCCGATTTTCCAGGCAAAGCTCCTCAACCGTGAAAACACGGAACTCAATATCCTGCTTGGTCTCTGCGTCGGCCACGACAGCCTGTTCTTCAAATATGCCGAGGCACCCACCACCGTCCTGGCGGTAAAGGACAGGGTTACGGGCCACAACCCCCTTGCAGCAATTTACCTGTCAGACGCCTACTACAAGAAGATAAAACATCCCGGGCTGGGTTAAGGAGAATATGCGAGGGCCTCAGGTGGCCAGTGGAGCGAAGAGCGTATATGCTTGACTTATAGCGCTGACGTTTCTATCCTGATGGGCAAGACTGGGGGGTAGCGGATAGACCGGGTCTTTCGACCATCTTTTTGCAAGACCAATGGAGGAACCATGAAGATCAAGGAACTTATGGTACCCAACCCGATAACTATTACGCGGGAATCGACCATTCAAGAAGCGATCGAGGTTATGAAGGTGAATTCCATTCGCCACCTACCCGTGGTGAAGAAGGAGGATAACACGCTGGACGGCTTTGTGACCCTCTCTGATTTGAAGACAGGGTTGATACCCTCCATGGTTGCAGACGTAACTCTCCCCGACCTGATCATAAACGACCCCATAGTGGTCAGCCCTGATGATGACGTTGAAATCGCAGCACAGCTGATATACAAGCACAAAATTGGTGGGATGCCGGTGGTTGAGAAGGGCAAGGTCGTCGGTATCATAACGGAATCAGATATATTGAGGGCGTTTATCGACATGATGGGGATCCTTATGTCCAGTTCGAGGATAGACGTTTCAGTGGGCAATGAACCAGGCGCACTCAAGAGGGCCCTGCAGATCATCCACGATAACGGTGGGGAGATCATTAACGTGGGAATTACAGCTATGAGACCCGAAAAAAAGGTCTACTATTTTCGTCTTGCCCCTTGTGATACAAAGGTCATAGCGGATACCCTGGAAAGGGAAGGTATGGAAGTGATAGCGGCAATGGACTGATCGCTGTAAAGAGGAGAAATCACCCCAAATAAGTGGTGGACCGATGGCATCCATGGAGACAGAAGGCTACGCTCAAAGAGATTTAAGCCAAGGAGAAGGGAGGAAAGACCAATGGCGGATTTCGCGGATGTTGTTAAGGCAAGGAGGAGCATAAGAAACTTTCAGCACAGGGAAGTATCTGATGAGGATATACGTGAGATACTCGAAATGGCGCGATGGTCTCCTTCCTGGGCCAATACCCAGTGCTGGGAGATAATCCTAATAAGGGATAGGGGGACAAGGGAGAGACTTCTTGAAAGCTTCAATTATCCTAACCCGGCCAAAAAGGCCATGACCCAGGCCCCTGTATTGCTGGCCCTGTGCGCAAAACTCAAGAGTTCCGGCTACTACAAGGGGGAGGTGACGACCAAGTTTGGAGACTGGTTCATGTTTGACCTGGGTATTTTGACGCAGACCATCTGCCTTGGTGCACAAGACCGCGGTCTTGGCACAGTAATAGTGGGGCTCTTTGATCATGACAAAGCAAAGGAAATACTAGGTGTGAGAG
>JAFDHB010000145.1 GCA_019308985.1 Deltaproteobacteria bacterium
TTGATTACTATTTCAGGCTTTTATAATCAGCCCTAATCGAATATCAAATCTCGGCATACAATTAGCATTTTCAAATTCACTCGGTTACACAGGGCGGTTTGGGCTTGAGGTTTGGGGCTTCTTCCTGAAGAACCGCGGACTGAGCCTAGAGCCGGACAGGGTATGCATGTTGGAATTGGGCGTAAATGTAAAAAAGATACTGTTGACAAAGGAAAAAACCAATGATATCACGATGGACGCTGAAATTACTCAATATCGATATATTATGGGAATTGAATATTTTGATCGGATGTTTTGCAGGAGCCCGGCGTGAATGGGACAAGATATGTGAGTGATTTGAACACCAACGAAAAAGTCCTGATGGGGATCGTAAGGGCGGCAGAAATTTTCAAAAGGACCCACTCCTCCATTTTCCGAAATTACGGCCTCTCATTTCCACAATACAATGTCCTGCGGGTCCTGGATGCGTCGCGGAACGGTATGAACAGGATCTCGGAGGTGAGCAGGATCATGCTCGTACCAGGGGCGAATATGACCGGCATAGCCAAGAGGCTGGAGAGAGAAGGTTTCCTGATCAGGAAGGCAGACCCCAATGACGACCGCGTAACCATTCTTGAACGCCAAAGGGGAAAAGGACACTCAAAAACATAAAAAAGGAAAAGGACCAGAGCCTCGAAGCCATTCTGAAGGGTTTTTCACAGAAAGAGAAGCTGGAGTTTCTGGATAAACTCAGGCGATTGATCAGGAATAACATACGTTCATCATGAAACCGCTATCGCAGGTTGCGCTGTCCTTAGGGTCAGAGATGCCGGGGGTGAGGAGAGTCAAACCTGATATTTCAAGGGGTGAAGGGAGGTGATGCTCATATTTCTTTGGCAAAGGGGACTGGTAATGACCAAGGCGTGTCTTGAGTGGTCGATACCTTTGTAATGTCAAATGAGGGAAGGTCCAGTTCAAAATTGGCCGATCTATGAAAGGAGGAGGGTATGAATCGTACACTCAGGTTTTCTAGGTTAGGCGCTTGTGTATTTGTGCTAATCTTAATTATTTCATTTCCGTTTACCGCTTATTCAAAGGACAAAATCATTATTGGTGCGGCAAGACCTCTCTCAGGCCCATTATCTTTTTTCGAAGCGAATGCCTTCGGGCCAATCTACAAAATGTGGGTCGATGAGGTAAATGCCAAGGGCGGGATATATGTAAAGGAGTACGGCAAGAGATTACCCGTAGAGATGCTCGTCTATGATGACAAAAGCGATATGGGCACGATGACGAGACTGCTGGATAAATTGATTTTAAAGGACAAGGTTGACTTTGTGTTCCCGCCGGCGAGCACCGCTTTCCTTTTTGCGGCCGGGGCCATAGCCAACAGGCACGGGTATATCCTGATGGGGGCCGAGGGAGGCGCCACGAGCATCACACAGATGCTTCCCGGTATGCCCTACTTCTTTGGCGTCCTGAATTTCTCCGACCGTAACCAGATGCCGGTTCTGGCTGAGATATTTGAGGAAGTGGGGGTGAAGACTGCGGCGATAATGTTCATCGAAGATCTCCACGGCATAGAATATTCCGGTGTGGCAAACAGGGAATTCACGAGGACAGGCATTGAAGTCAAGATGGTGAAGAGCGTTCCCCCTGATATCAAGGACGTCTCGCACATATTGAAGGAGGCCAAGAAACTCAATGTGGATGCCTTCTGCTCTTTCACCTATCCGGATACCGGCTTCCTGGTTACGGGAACGGCACAGGCGATCGGCTATAATCCAAAGGCCTTTCTGCTCGGCCCAGGGGGAAATTTTGCCGTTTATAAGAAGATATTTGGCAAAGATGTGGTGGAAGGAGTGATGGGTGAAGGTGCCTGGAACTGCAAGAGTTCTCCCGAGGCCAAGGAGTTTTGCGATAAGTTCACCGCCCGCTATCCTGCAGACATACTTGATTGGTGGGGGCATCTGTTCTATTGGGCCGGACTGCAGTTTTTTGAGCAGGCCATCGAAAAGGCCGGGACCCTGAACCAGAAAAAGATAAGGGAGGTTATGGCTACGGCAAAGTTCAACACGGTTTTGGGGCCCACCTGGTTTCAGACATTCGGCGGCGGCGGCGGACTTTTGGCGGTCGAGTCTCATCCCGGGCAGATTGGACAGTGGCAAAATGGGGTGTTTGAAGTGATCGGCCCCAAAGAGAAGCGGACCGCACCACCTGTATACCCCAAGCCCAAGTGGCCAAAGCCTAAGAAGAAAAGCAAGTAGAAGTCGGGTTCAGGTGTTTGGTCGTTGTAATGGTGAGCAGGTTGTCTCAAAGGGTGCAAGAATAGGAACTCTTGAGGGTGGTTATTGTCTCCCGAGCTGTTGCCCCGTGCCTTTTGGGCAGCCTGCGGCCTTAATTGTCAAACCCAGGAAGCCATCAACATGATTGTAACATTCCTAGACATAGTGATTGCCGGCTTACTGCTGGGCGGCATCTATGCCCTGATTGCCGTGGGGCTGAGCCTTCAGTATGGTGTTGCCCGGGTGCTGAACATAGCCCATGGCGAATTCATTATGCTCGGGGCCTTCGCCACCTGGATGCTGTTCACCATGTTTGGCATCAATCCCCTGCTTTCTCTCGCTATTTGCGGCCCTCCCATATTTCTGATAGGTTTTTTCCTTCATAGAACCCTGTTCAGGAGTCTCCTGAAATCGTCAATATCAGTGGATGTCTTTGAGGGCAGATCTCTGCTGGCCTCTTTTGGTCTTTTCTTCATGATTGAAAATCTGGCCATACTGACATGGGGGGGCGATATAAAGGGGTACCGCTACTTGGTCTCCGGGGTCAATCTGGGGGGCGCTATATTTGCCGCCAATCGTTTAGTAACCCTTTTGTTTGCCGTGGCCATCGGTTTGGCCTTCTATCTTTTTTTGGCCCGGACCCGGCTGGGAAAGGCGATCAGGGCAGCGGCTCAAGACCCGGCGGCCGCCGGGCTCATGGGGGTAAACATTAACCATGTGCTCGCCTTGTGTTTCGGCCTCGGGGCTTTGATGGCCGGTTTTGCCGGTGTGCTTTTGAGCATGTGCTACCCTATCAAGGCAACGATGGGCATGGAATATACGATAATAGCCATAATAGTCGTCGTCTTGGGGGGATTGGGCAGTATCCCTGGGAGCTTCATCGGGGGTTTTTTACTGGGCCTTATCGGCAGCATAGTCACCTATATTGAGCCAAGCTTGGCGCTGGTGGCCTACTATGTCATTTTCATACTCCTGCTCCTGGCGAGACCGACAGGCATTTTGGGAAAATAGGAAAATGGAAATTACCAAATTCACGTCAAAGAGGTCCCTGGTATCGGGTTCGGGTGTTTTCATCGCATTGGTCCTTTTAGCTACTGTCTCACTCTATTGTCCCAGTTATACAATTATTTTGCTAAGCAGCATTCTCATGTATGTGGTCCTGACGGTGAGCTGGGTTATTTTTTCCGGTCCTACCGGTTACATCTCCCTGGCGCCGGCCGCGTTTTTTGGGATCGGCATATATACTTCGGCCGTGCTGGGGAGGGCATTACCCCTGCCCGTAGTCATCAGTATCGGGGGTATGGCCAGTTTCTGTCTCGGGCTTCTGGTGGGTGCCTTGACTCTGAGACTGAGGGGCATCTATTTCGCCATATTTACTTTCGGCCTGGTTGAGCTCATCAAGCATTTCCTCCTTTTCTGGGAGCTTCATGTGACGGGCACGCGCGGCAGATTCGTTATGGTGGTGGATTACAACACCATCTATTACTCCCTGCTCATCATTTTTGTATTGTTGCTGCTTGTCACCTACCTCATCAGGCACTCCAAATACGGGCTGGCCCTGCAAAGTATCGGTCAGAACGAGGATGCAGCCGCTCACACCGGTGTCAACGTTACCACGGTGAAGGTCGTCACCTTCGCCATCAGCGCATTTTTCATGGGAGCGGCCGGGGCTATAATGGCGACAAAATGGACCTATATTGATCCGTTCATAGCCTTTAATCCCCTCTTTTCCTTTATGCCTGTCTTGATGGCCATTTTCGGCGGTGTGGGGCAGCTTTACGGTCCCATAATAGGGGCGGTTATTTTTACCTACTTGGAAGAGTTCCTGATAACCAGGTTGCCCGAGTTATATATGCTTATTTTCGGCGCCGTAATGGTGGTTGCCATACTGTATCTTCCAGAAGGACTGGTTGGATTGATGCAAAAGTTATGGGAACGAATTTCCGGGGGGAAACATGCCTATTCTTGAAGGTGAAGGGGTAACCAAGTATTTTGGTGGGCTAGCAGCCGTATCTGATGTCAGCTTCCATGTGGACCAGGGTGAGGTGGTCGGCCTGATTGGTCCCAACGGAGCCGGTAAAACAACCCTGTTTAACCTCATATCTGCCGCCCTTACTCCCAAGTCCGGGACAATAAGATTCAAGGGAGAAATCATAACCGGCCTAAAGCCATACAAGATCTGTAGGATGGGAGTGGCGAGGACCTTTCAATCGGTCAAGGTTTTCGCCCATATGTCGGTCCTCGACAATGTGGTACTGGGCTCCTATTTTGGGGTATCACCGGGCATGTCATCAAGGGATGCGGCAAGAGAAGCCTCAGAGTTATTAGAGTTTGTCGGATTGTCAGCGGCGAAAGCGACCCCTGCCAAGGACCTGACCCTGGGCAACCAGAAGCGACTTGAAGTCGCCAGGGCCCTGGCAACCAAACCGGAACTGCTCTTGCTTGACGAGATAATGGCCGGATTGAATGCCACCGAGGTAGCCCAGGCCATGGATCTTGTGACCAGGATTCGGGACAAGGGGATTACCATTATCATGATTGAGCACGTCATGAAGGCAATTATGAACCTGTGTGATCGGATCATGGTGCTTCATCACGGTGCAAAGATTGCCGAGGGAACGCCACAGGAGATCGCCACCAGCAAAACAGTTATCAAGGTATACTTGGGAGAGAAGGCTCATGCTGGTAGTTAGCAACATAAATACTTTCTATGGCAAGATTCAGGCGTTGTGGGGCGTTTCTCTAGAGATCGAAGAGGCGGAAATAGTCGCCTTGGTCGGCGCCAATGGAGCGGGGAAAACGACACTTCTTAATACCATATCCGGTTTGCTGCATCCGGCTTCGGGAAGTATCGAGTTCCTTGGCAAGAGGATAGAGGGGCTGGAAACTCACTCTATCGTGCAAATGGGTCTCTCCCATATACCGGAGGGAAGAAGACTTTTCCCCGATATGTCGGTTCGTGAGAATTTAGAGATGGGTGCATATCTTCAGCGCGCATGGAAACAGAAGGAAGAGACCCTTGAAGAGGTCTATCAACTTTTCCCTGTATTGAAAACCAGACAAAGACAATTGGCCGGAACATTGAGCGGCGGCGAACAGCAGATGGTGGCTTTGGGCCGGGGTTTGATGTCAAGGCCGAGACTGTGCATCATTGATGAGCCCTCCTCTGGTCTGGCCCCGCTCGTGGTGGAGGAAATGTTCGGCATCATTCAGGATCTCCACGACCAGGGGATTACCATTTTCCTGATCGAGCAGAATGTCCAACAGACCCTTGAGATAGCTGATCGGGCATACGTGTTGGAAAACGGCCGTGTTATCCTGGCCGGAGAAAGCGAAAAGCTTCTAAGAGAAGAACTCATAAAGAAGGCATACTTGGGCCTCTGATGCAATGCCTCATGGCTGCAATGGGGCGTAGGATAAAGGGAAAGTCGCCGGTGCAGCCCTAAAAAGAGTGGCTGACACCCAAGGAAGCCAGACATTGATCACGGTCAAAGTTCGGACGATTCTTACCCTGAAGAAGATCATCGGGAAAGGAGTAGTGGAGCTCTCCGTCCCGGAAAGAAGCACCCTGGAAGAGCTTCTTAGAACGATGGTCAACATCTGGGGAGACGAATTGGCATCCCGCTTGCGGCAACCAAAGAGCAAGACCCTCCTTCCCCATATTCGGTTGATGGTCAACGGCCGAGACATAGCCTTTCTCAACGGGATGGAAACAGTGCTCCAAAACGGGGACGAAGTCTTGATACTGCCCCCTGTTTCCGGGGGCCGGACAATACCATGTTCTTGTAAATCGGCAGGTGGGTGAAATCGCGAATCCCATAGGGAGATCCCCTATGGCCAGGCAACTGCCTAACCCAAAAGATGGAGGTGAGACATGTACGAAGGTGGATATACCGGGAAGATCCTACGGATCAATCTTACGGATCAAACGACAAGGGAGGAAGCTCTCTCGCTAGAGGTTGCCAGGGACTATATTGGAGGCGCAGGATTCGGGATCAAGTATCTCTACGATGAGGTGTCGGCAGGTGCGGATCCCCTTGGCCCTGAAAATAAACTTGTCTTTGCATCCGGGCCTTTTTCCGGGACCACGATCCCCTGTGCCAGTCGCATGGCTGTGGCAGGCAAATCTCCTCTTACAGGTGCAGTAGGTGTCGCCCTAAGCGGCGGATACTTCCCTGTAGAGTTGAAATTTGCGGGATACGATGTCCTGATCATTGAAGGAAAAGCGGAAAAGCCCACCTACGTGTGGATAAAAAATGGGAAAGTCCGGTTCCGCAGCGCCAAGAAGGTATGGGGAATGAAGACCACGGACTGCCAGCAGATTATCAAGAACGAACTAAAGGATCAGAACGTGAGGATTGCATGTATTGGGCCGGCCGGTGAAAATCTGAGCAGAATGGCCTGTATTATCAACGAGCTGAGGGCTGCGGGGCGCAAAGGGCTCGGGGCGATTATGGGATCAAAGAACCTAAAGGCCATAGCCGTCAGGGGACGGGGTAGATTACCCATCGCTGATAAGGAGAAACTGAAGACTGCAAAGGGGGAATTTGCAAAGGCCATGAGGGATAGTCCCGTCCTCTACCCTCAATTTTCAAAGCTTGGGACGCCCATGGTGGTTGACCACACTTGTGCCATGGGGATTTTCCCGGCCAAGAACTTCTCTGCCACAGGCGAGTTTGCCCCCGCAGATAAGATCGGGGTGGAGGTCCAGGAAACCCGAAATGTGGGCAGTGAACACTGTTATAATTGTCCGGTGCGATGCAGCCAGTTGAAGATGGCCCGAACAGGAGCCTATGCGGGGATCCTTTCGGAAGGTCCTGAGTTTGAGACGATGTACAGTTTTGGTGGTGTGACGGGTGTGGACAATATCGATGCCATTATCGCCGCTGATCGGCTGGCAGACGAGTTGGGCCTGGATACAATCTCCGCCGGGGCGACGATTGCCTTTGCCATGGAGTTGTATGAGAAGGGAATCCTGAGCAAGGAGGATACAGGGGGTCTTGATCTCAACTTCGGCAATGACGCAGCCATGGTAACGCTGCTCAGGCTGATGGCCTTCCGCGAAGGAATCGGTGACATCCTGGCAGACGGGACCAAGAGAGCGGTGGAGAAGATCGGCAAAGGTTCCGATAAATATGCCATGCACGTTAAAGGCCTGGAACTTCCCGGGTACGACGTTCGTGGGGCCAAGGCCCATGGCCTCAACTATGCAACATCTTACACGGGCGCTGACCACAATCGGGGTTATGCCTTCCAGGAGATCTTTGGCATCCCCATACCCTATGAGGTGGACAGATTTGCCACTAAAGGCAAGGGCAAACTGACCAAGTGGAATCAGGACGTCCGTTCAGCAACATGTGACGCCCCCACCATGTGTGCCTTTCTACTGGATATGGCTGTGCCTGCCATAGCCACCCAGAACACTGCCAACCTGATGGAGGCGGTTACGGGGATGAAATACTCCCCCGAGGAGATTCAGACCGTGGGCGAACGCATCAACAACCTTGCAAGGGCGTTCAATGTGCGGGAAGGATTTGCACGAGATGATGACACCTTGCCCGATAGGTTGCTGACCGAGCCCCTGAAAGACGGGAGCTCTAAAGGACATTTCATAAGCAAAGAGGACCTTAAACAGATGCTGGATGAATACTACAGGGAACGGGGTTGGGATATCAACACAGGTGCACCAACCAGAGAGAAACTCAAAGAGCTTGGTCTCGAATATGTGGCTGATACAATGGGGTCCTAGGATGGGACAGAAGTCCGTCTATGGGAGCCTCCAAAAGCTCAGGAGGGAAAAATGAAGATTAAGGCCGCAGTCGTTTTTGAGCAATCGGGAGAGTTTGCTATTGAAGAACTGGAACTCAGCGATCCCAAGGATGATGAGGTATTGGTTCGCATAGTCGGTACCGGCATCTGCCACACGGACCTTGCGGCACGGGAGTTGCATTTGCCGATACCACCCGCTCGCACGCTGCCCGGTGTCTTTGGACACGAAGGGGCCGGGGTGGTAGAAAAGGTGGGAGATCGAGTTACCAAGGTGAAAGCCGGAGACCATGTGGCATTGAGTTGGGACTGCTGTGGGGCCTGCCCTTCGTGCAAGTCTGGGAATAATTCCTATTGTCACAATTTTTTCCTGCACAATTTCAACGGCGCCCGACCAGACGGATCCACCACCTTGCGAAAAGGGGATCAGGTCATTTATGGGTCCTTTTTTTCTCAGTCCTCTTTCGCCGACTTTGCCTTGGCCAACGAACGTAACGTGGTAAAGGTAAGCAAAGACATCCCCCTGGAGATCGTCGGCCCCCTGGCGTGTGGAGTCCAGACCGGCGCCGGTGCGGTGATGAATACGTTTCAGCCCAGGCCCGGGGCTTCCATCGCCGTGTTTGGTGTGGGACCGGTGGGAATGAGCGCCGTACTCGGTGCCGTTGTTTGCGGGTGCACTACCATCATCGCCGTAGATGTCATTCCGGACCGCCTCGAGAAGGCAAAAGAATTCGGTGCTACTCATACCATAAATGCCGAGGAGATGGACCCTGTTGAGGCGATTCGTGACATTACCGGCGGGGGTGCGGAATTTACCCTGGAATGTGTCGGCAATCCGAAGGTGTTGCGGCAGGCTGTGGACGCCTTGCCCCGCTGCGGGGTTTGCGGGCTGTTAGGGGTGGTACCGCCTGGCACGGAGGTCAGCCTGGACATGGACCTGATCATGAACGGCCGCACAGTTCGAGGGATCGTCGAAGGGGATGCCATCCCGGATCTGTTTATCCCCAGGTTGATTGAATTGTATACCCAGGGGCGGTTTCCCTTTGACAAAATGATCACATTCTATCCATTCGAGGAAATAAATCAGGCCGTGGAAGACATGGAAAAAGGGCGCGTGATCAAACCGGTTTTGCGCCTGTAGCAACATGCGACTTTGTGGTTTTGCCGGGAGGAGAATGGTGGGCGATAGTGGACAAAGGGAGCTAGGTGTTGACAGGCTGTTGCCCAAATCTTTTCCGCTCCACCCATTTATGCCAAAAGAAAATAGCGCTCATGGTATTTGCTGTTGTGGTCCCTGGAGGTCTTTTCTCAAGGCTCAATCAGATTCCTACCAGGCAATTACACGGGCACCAAACACTGAATCGAAGGCCACAGTAGCCCCAAGAGATCATCTTCACCGGAGCCTCCACCTCTCGCCCCTATTGAGGAACCCCTATGAGGACAATGGGGGCGTGGGAACAGCTCAGGAGCGATATTG
>JAFDHB010000019.1 GCA_019308985.1 Deltaproteobacteria bacterium
ATCCTCGGCGCCTATGGTGATGATATGAATGCCCTGGCACAGGTCTTTTAGGCCAGATACAATCTCGGCAAATATCTCAATGCTCGCCTTTTGACGGTCCGTCGCCTTGGCCAACCTCTTGATAATCCACTCAGGGACCAAACCTGATCTGACATGCCGATTCAGAAACTGGGCCATCCCAGCCGTTCTAAGGATCATCACCTCTGCGATAACAGGCACCCCGAACGTCTTGACCTCTTTGAGGAATTTCTCAAATAGGGCCACGTCGAACACTGGTGTGGTCAAGAAATAGCCAGTGCCAATCTTCGTCATTTCTTCCATTTCCTTCATTTCCAGCTCCGGGACGTTTTTCCCCCATTTGGATTCCACTCCAGACCCTATGGTGAAGTCGGCTTTTGAGGAGAGCTCTTTACCGTCTACTGTGCGCCCTTCCCTCAGATGAGCCAGTACGGAACTCAGCTTGCCTGAATCCACATGGAAGAACATCATCTCCTGCAGACTGTCCCCCGTGATGCGGTAGTCCTCCGTGAAGACCAGAAGGTTGTTTACGCCCGTCTCATGGGCCTGAATGAGATCCTTTTGCAACTGCAGCCTGTTCTTTTCTCGAGTGCTCGTCTGGTAAATGGCCTCAAACCTGTTTTGCTTCAGTATTTCGCAAGTCTTCAAGCTTTCTCCCACGATGCCCTCGATATCCAGTTCCGGCACACTGATGCCATCCACCCTCCCCCTGACCAGCTGCAATCTCTTTACGACCTCTTCCGGCCCTTCATCAACGGGAGCCTGGATCTCAGAGGTGACCACAAATTTCCTTTTCTCAAGGGCTTCCTTAAGTTTCATTGACTCCTCCCAAATCTTGGTCACTTGTCGTAAGTACTCTGGAATCGACCCGCAAATGACAAGTGACAAATGGCTAACGGCCCCGGGTTAGGCCAAACCGAGCAGCTGGGCCACCTCCAGTTTAAGCTGAGGCAAGGGCAGAGGCTTTGAAAAGCACAGGTCTGCCCCGTATTCTTTCATCTTGGCAAACTTCTCATCATCCAGATAAGCTGAAAGCACAATGATCTTTGTATCCCTCGTCTCGTGGCTCTCCTTTATTTTGCGGCACACCTCATACCCATTGATATCCGGCATCATTATATCCAAGATCAAGAGATGCGGTTTGAAATGGTTGACCTGAAGTCCGGCCTCAAAGCCGTCCGAGGCCGAAATAACCTCATAATCATACTCCTCCTCTTCTAATGCCTGAACGATCGTTTCCACGATAATGGGGTCGTCATCCACTATAAGGATCCGCTTCCGCTCAGTGGCGATCTCCTCTTCCGGAAGGGGTATGCCCTGCTTTCGCATAAAATCCTCCAAGTCAGGTTTCTTAATGCGCCGATGCCCCCCTACAGTCCTGTATGCAGGAATATGACCAGCCTCGATCCAATTGATGATCGTCTTCGGGGAGACATTGCAGTATTTGGAAGCCTGGAAAACCGTGAAGATATCCCCCATGGGACGCTCCTCCTTCTTTGGCAAGTTGCAGGTTTTTTAATTATTATAAATTTTATAGTATGTCAAGCCAAAAATTGCCAGCAATAAAACTAAAATAATAGAATTTATCGTAATAAAGGAAGATTGCCATTTCAGCTTAACGCCCCAAAAGGGAAAGAGATAGTGCGGCGTGCAAATCAAGGAGATGGGCCTATACTCCTCGCTCTCCGTCGGCGGGATTTTCGTTTTGTGCTGGAAGGATGATGGTAAAGGTCGTCCCTGAACCCCATTTACTCGAAACTCTAATATCACCACCATGGTCTTTTATGAATCCATAACAGACGGATAGACCAAGACCCACATCTTTGACACTGTCTTTGGTGGTGAAAAAGGCGTCAAAGATTTTGTTCAGATCTTCCTTTCGGATTCCGGTCCCCGTGTCAGCAATTTCGATATAGATATTGTCCGCTTTTCTCATCGTATTTACGGTGAGGGTTCCTCCATCCGGCATGGCATCCCTTGCATTGGCAATCATGTTCAGGAAAACCTGGCGGAGTTGGCTTCTGGAGGCATTGATCATTCCCAGATCATCCGCAAGGGAACTTGAAACACGTATGCTCTTTTCCAGCAATTGTTTTTTGACCAGGAGCAAAATCTCATCTATAACCTGATTCACATCCGTGAGCTGTCTTTCCTCTTCTTCAGGCTTGGAGAAGCTGAGCATCTTTCGGAGCAATTCTGTCAGGCGCACGGTCTCGGAGAGGGCCATGTCCAGGATCTTTCGCCTCTTGCTGGTGGGAGGGATCTCGGACTTGAGGAGTTCAAGGGTGTTCATGATCCCATAGAGGGGATTATTCAACTCGTGTGCGATCTGAGACGTGAGCTTTCCCATAGCTGCCAGTTTCTCCGATTGGAGCAGTTTTTCCTGGGTCTCCCTCAGCTTCCTTTCCATGTCCAGAAATTCCTTCAGGTCGGCAAATATGCCCACCGAGGCAATTTCTTCACCCCCGGAATCGTAGAGCATGGCTGCTGAAAGGTTCCCTTCAATTATCTCTCCGTCCCTCCTTACATGGACCATGGGATAGGATCTCAATATCCCCTTTCCCCCATATTCGAGGCTCCTTATCATTCCCATGACCTCCTTGGCCATGCCTTCTGGATAGATCTTCTTGATGTTCATCCTTCCTATTACTTCCTCAGCACGATACCCGAGGATTTTTTCAGCAGCTCTGTTCCAAAGAATGATATTCCCTTTCAAATCAGTGGCCATGATGGCATTTGGAGAGCTCTGGATTATCTTGTTCAGGAAATCATTGGCCTCCTTCAACCTTTGCTCCATTTCTTTTCTTTCGGACTGATCCACATTGATCCCTTCGTAGCCAATGATTTTCCCCTGCTCGTCATACCTTGCATGGGCCGTAAGCAGGACGGGAACCGGTGTTGCGTCCTTTTTCTTGAAATAGACTTCGAAGTTGATAACCCTTCCCTCCCGTTCTATAACTTCCTGGAATCTCTTGCGGTCTTCCGGGTTCAGGTACAGGTCCCGCGCTATATCCATGCCGAGGAATTCTGCCTTGTCCTCGTATCCGAGCATGTCGAGAAGGGCCTTGTTGGCATTCAAGAACTTCCCTTCCCTTGTGCTTATGAATACCCCGCAGCCGACATGCTCGAACAATCTCCTGTAGTCCTCTTGGGATGCCCTGAGCCGTGCCTCGTCCCTTTTCTGCTTGGTGATATCACGGAAAATGCTCACCTTGAGCCTGGTACCATCCGGATCTTTCAAGGGGAACTCGATGATGTCGTAGGTCTGGTTCTTTCTTTCAATATGATGTTCCCAGCGCACGCTTGCTCCTGCAAAGACCTCTTCTGCCCGGCACCATGGACAGATTTCCCCTGAATCGTGCAAGAGCTGATGACACTTCTTTCCCATACCCTCCCCAAATTCCTCTACCATGACATCGTTCATGTACTTGACGTTGAACCCCTCATCTATCAAGTACACTCCGTCCATAAGGGCATCAAAGACGGACGTAATCTCCTTGCGGGTAAAATCAGGCATCTCATCCTCCAAGAATAAATGATGGTGGTACAGATATTCCTAGCAACTTTACCTGGCCGGTAGAAACGAACGAGGATTATATTATCTAGTGTTGTAGTATATCATATTTTTCTAGAGAAGAAACTCTTTGGCAGTTCGATGTATGTGGTAGGAGGCCCCAAAAACTATTTCAGAAGACGGGGCGGCGGTAGAAACGATAAAGCCCCGACCCATCGGCCGGGGCTTTATCAAGAAATTCAGCGGGTTTTCCTTATTCCCATTCTTCTTCCAAGTCCACTCCATCCCTTTCGTATTGTGCATCCCTCAGCTCGTGGGCCCTCTTAACCTCCTCTTCGCTCCAGGGTTCCACCACGAGGGAATCGGCCACAAGCTCCCAGAGATACTTTGTTTCAATGCCCAAGTCATACTCCTTGGTAAGACTCTTCATTATCTGGTCCCTACAATTGTGGCAGGGAGCCACCACGATCTTGGCGCCCGTATCCCTTATCTGCTTTGCCTTAACGCGGCCGTAAAAGATCCTTTCTTGCTCATAGGGCATGGCCCAGGCACCACCGCCTGCTCCGCAACAGTAGTTGTTCATTCTAGAAGGATACATTTCAACATATTCCTCGCAGCATTGCTGCACAATCCAGCGGGGCTCTTCAAAGTAGCCGTGTCCGAAGGCCTTTTCCCCCTTTCGGCCGTAATTACACGGGTCATGGAGGGTCACGGGTTCCTTGTGGGCGGACTTGTCTACCTTGATCCTTCCGGTTTCTATGTATTCCTTCAGCAGGTCGTGTACGGAAACTACCCTGTACTTCTCAAAGACCTCGGGGAACCAGTTCTGCAGACCAAGCCTGGTCGCAAAATAGGCGTGGCCTCATTCCGGCAAAAGGAGTGTCTTGCACTCCAGTCGCTCCAAATGTTCCACTATCCTCCCAACGAGGATCTTCATTGACTCGTCGTCCCCGGAAAACAAGGCCCAGTTGACACCTTCCCAGTTTTCCGACGGCACTGTCCAGTCTTCCTTGGCGGCGTAAAAGATCTTCCACCAGAACTTCATGTCGTCCGGCTCACCGAAGGGCTCTTTCGAGTTGATTGTAACTAGGACATTGGCTCCTTTCTTGTCGACCGGGACATAAAATCCCGGGAAGCCCTCATCTTCCATCTCTTTTGCCACGTCTGCAAGGAGGAAGAGGAAATCCTCCTTTGGTATTCCCAGATTGTTTCCCTTTTCCAGGTCCATCACCACTCCCTTGTGGATGGGGCCCGGGACCTTGTCCCGCTCCCTGAGTCCCCTCGCCCTTCTCAGCATTTTCAGGATTTCCACACCCTGGGGACAGGCATACTCGCACCGCCCGCAAAGTGTGCATATCCAAGGGAAACGGGAGCCAATAAGCTCCTGATCCAAACCTAGGGCGGCCATCCTAACGGCCTTTCTGGGGTCAAGACCGTCTATACCGGTCACAGGACATCCACTTGCACATGTTCCACAGGTGAAGCAGATATCGGCCCACTCAGGTGCGATTCTCAGCTTGCTTTCTTTTGGGTTTATGGCCAAGGGTTCCATTTGGATTCCTCCTAAGTCGTAAACTGTACTTGCACGTGGATACGAGCCACTACATATTGTTCCCGCTAGACGT
This sequence comes from Deltaproteobacteria bacterium, assembly GCA_019308985.1. Next base: position 5,158 of record JAFDHB010000019.1, read on the forward strand.
AAATTTTCGCCGTCACTTTATAACCCACCGGCCAAAAAGTCAACCGGATAATTGTGAATTTTTTCTTTAACATCCAAGTCACAAGACCCCATTCAAACTTGACTATTTTCCACAAAAAGCGGATATATGCGCAACAAGGAGTATTCTGGGGATGGACGGTTCGGCACATTATAGTTAAAATGTAGCTACAATGTGAATAATTTTGTTGCCTTTCACCGGAAAATGGATTATAAGCCATGGCTTGTAAAAAAAATCACAAAAATCGCCTAGCAGACCCGACAGGAACGAGGAGGATGAGTTATGAATTTTGAATTGAGTGAAGAACTACAGATGCTGCGGGATATGGCCCGTGACTTCGCCAACGAGAAAATTGCGCCCTTTGCGGACGAATGGGATGAGAAGCACTACTTTCCCTATGAGGAGGTCATAAAGCCCATGGCGAAGTTGGGCTTCTTCGGCACGGTCATCCCGGAAAAGTACGGCGGAAATGAAATGGGATGGCTTGCCGCCATCATTCTAACCGAGGAAATTGCGAGGGCTTCCAGCTCACTCCGTGTCCAAATCAACATGCAAACCCTCGGCTGTGCTTACACCATATTGAAATATGGTTCCGAGGAATTGAAGGAGAAGTATATCCCAAAGCTGGTGAGTGCCGAGTATATAGGGGCCTTCGCAATAACGGAACCGAATGCAGGATCAGACGTAATGGCCATGAAGTCTACAGCTACGGATAAAGGGGATCACTGGTTGCTTAACGGCTCAAAGACCTGGATTTCCAACTCAACTGTAGCGGATGTATTCATCTATTATGCCTATACCGACAAAGAGGCGCGAGGGAAGGGCCTATCCGCATTTGTCATAGAGCCGAAAAACTTCAATGGTGTTACAACAACAAATCTTGACAAGCTCGGCACGAGAACTACGCCGACCGGCGAAATTTACCTGGAAGACACCAAGGTACCTAAAGAAAACATACTGGGCAAACCCGGCGATGGGGCAAGGATTGTGTTCGGGTCCTTAAACCAAACCAGACTATCCGCTGCGGCTGGGGGGATCGGGATGGCGCAGGCCTGCCTCGATGCGGCAACCGCTTATTGCAAGGAGCGCGAGCAGTTCGGCAAACCTATAGGAGAATTTCAGATGAACCAAGATTTGATCGCTCAAATCGCATGTGAAATAGAGGCTGCAAGGCTTCTCGTTTATAAGGCCGCATGGCAAAAAGATCAAGGCCAGCTCAACAACGGTCTCGAAGTCGCCCAGGCAAAATACCTCGCAGGTGAAGTTGCTGTAAAGAGTTCACAGGTTGCGATGAGAATTCTGGGTGCATACGGATATTCCACAGAATATCCCGTGGCAAGGTACTACCGAGACGCCCCGGCATATCAAATCGTTGAAGGATCTACGAATATCTGCAAATGGATCATAGCACTGGACCAGCTTGATATACGCAAGGCAAGCAGGTAAATTCTTCCCCCCTTAGCCAAACCCCTCGATTTGCCGGTTAAGGGGCTTCATGAAATGTAGGGGAGGAAACCATGAGACCTTATTTTGAAAAAATGGCGCCGATTGGAAATCCTTTGACCGAGAGACAGAGGGAAAGTGGCAAGGAAAACGTTGCACAAATCAAGGAAGTTGAAAAGGAGATCGCTGAAGCGATTGAAACAGTGAAAAATGCCGGCATCCCTTATGAAGTCATCAAGAAACGCGGGCAGATGACCGTCTGGGAAAGGCTGGAGCATCTTATTGATCCCGGAACCTGGTGTCCGCTTCACACCCTTTTCAACCCCCTGTTCAATGAAGAGGGGACTACCGGCGTGATCGACGGGCTGGCCAAGATAAACGGCAAATGGGCAGTGGTCATCGGCTTTGACAACAAGGTCATAGCAGGGGCCTGGATTGCGGGGCAGGCGGAAAACCAGCTCAGGGTAACGGACTTGGCCAAAAGACTCCACATTCCCCTGGTCTGGCTTGTCAATTGCAGCGGTGTCAAACTGACCGAACAGCAGGAGGTCTATGCAAACAGGAGGGGGAATGGTACCACCTTTTTCAGGCATGCGGAACTGGAGAAACTGGGTGTCCCAATCCTTGCAGGAATTTACGGAACCAATCCTGCGGGTGGAGGGTACCAGGGAATCAGCCCTACCCTCCTCATCGCCCACAAGGATGCCAATATAGCGGTCGGCGGCGGGGGCATCGTGAGTGGCATGAGCCCGAAGGGCTACTTTGACGAGGAAGGAGCGGAGCAGCTTATAGAGGCGACAAGGCACTTCAAGGAAGTGCCCCCCGGCAGTGTCCCAATCCATTATAATGAGACTGGTTTCTTCAAAGAGGTCTACGATACGGAAACAGAGGTCCTTGATGCCTTGAAAAAATACATGGACATGATGCCTGCTTACAATCCCGAGTTTTTCCGTGTTGCCGAACCCAAGGAGCCAAAGTATTCGGGAGAGGACCTCAATTATATCGTTTCATTCAACCAAAAACGCGGTTACAACTTTGACGAAGTACTTGCCCGAATATTTGACAACAGCGAACACATGGAGTTCAGGCCCGATTACGGCCCCGAGGTATATACGGGCTTGGCGAAAATAGACGGCTTCCTCATGGGATTTATCGGCAACAGGCAGGGTTTCCTGCCCCCCGACTACCCTGAGTATGCGCCTTACCCGGGAATCGGGGGTAAGTTATACCGCCAGGGCTTGATAAAGATGAATGAATTTGTCACCCTCTGTGGTCGTGACAGGGTGCCCATAGTATGGTTCCAGGATACCACCGGCATTGATGTGGGAGATATCGCGGAGAAGGCGGAACTTCTGGGACTTGGGCAGGCGCTCATATATTCCATAGAGCAGACGGATGTGCCCCAGATGTGCATAGTGTTGCGCAAGGGAACGGCCGCCGCCCATTATATCATGGGGGGCCCGACTGCCAACAACCACAACGCCTTTACCCTGGGAACCCCTACCACCGAGATTTACGTGATGCATGGCGAAACCGCCGCAGCCGCCTCCTTTGCCAGGCGACTCGTAAAGGAAAAGGATGCCGGCAGGCCGCTCCAGCCGGTCATAGACAAAATGAACGAGCTTGCCAAACAATACTATGAACAGTCTAGACCCTTGTACTGCGCGAGACGCGGATATGTGGATGAAATAGTCTCATTCGAGGATTTGCGTAAATACATTGCTGCTTTTGCAGGATGCTGTTACCAGAATCCCACATCCATCTGCCCCCAGAATCACATGATGATACCGAGGATCATCAAAGGGTAGAAAAAAGTGGGGGGAAGGACTCCTTCCCCCTATCCCTTCACTACTCACCTCTTGTCTTGAAATACCAACAGGGGTTCGTCGTAGATACGTCCTTTGAAGTCTCGGCCGGGCTCCAGTCTCATTACTTCTTTGCTGTCCAAAAGTTCTCTGACCCTTGCGCTTATCTCCTCCAAGGCGATCTCTTCTTTGAACCACCCTATGGGGACATTCAAATTCACAGGTCTGACCGGAATCAGGTGACGAGTGGACTTTGGGGCAAATATCTTTCCCGCCATTACGGCCTCGACCACCATCTCCTTGGTAATCCTGGGGGTCAAGATGACGATCGCGTTGTCTCCCAGGCAAGCAGGAAAGTCCTCCTCGTACACTTGACGACAGGGGATGTATTCAAGCTCGACACCCGTCTTGATGAGTTTCCTTTGTATATCTTCCACCTGGTCATAGGCACTGACGGCATCACTTACTCTATCCCTATCAAATACTACGCTTGCAAAGAAATCCCCTTGTTTAATACCGCAAGAGTAGGGATTTTCTTCCATTCTTTTCTCTAAGGATTTCAGGTCCGCAACCCGGCGAACAGCTCCGCCTGTCTCTTCGACCATATTGGTCACCATGGCAAGGCTTTCGACCTTGCGAAGCAATCTGAACCAGTACCTGAGCTTGATATCCTCGTGGAAATAATCCACCTTGCAAACCGCCATGAACCTCAGCCCTAGTTTTCTGAAGGCAAAGGTACGGTGGTTTCCATCCAACACAATATTGTTTCTCTCTATGACCACAGGGTCTTCCAATGTCCCGCAACTTCTCAGTTCACAAATTAGACCCTCCATGAACTCGTCGACAACCCGTTCGTGCAAAAAAAGGGAATCTATCCCTGCAACCCCCAGCTCCAGCTCAAACCCCTCGCTTCTCAAGATCATCTGTCGTTTAGACATCTCTCTACCTTGAAAAGATTCACAAACCAGTCCCACGGGCACCAGCAACTAAAGAAAATTCCGCAACTTGACCGCGAGATCGGGAAATTCTTCTTCCTTAAAGCAAAACCTGAGATCCTGGAACCGTCTCCTCAAGGATTTAACCCTCTCCCGGACATCCCTGCCCTTTTCTATCACGTCATACATGAGGCCGGCCAATTCTCTGAAACCATCCTCCTCCATGCCGAAGCGCGTCATCTCCGCCACGCCTAGCCTCAAATAGCCGGCGGCGGAAAAACTCTCTTCCTCTGGGCCGGCCTGGAAATTACAAATAATATTGCTTTCCTCCAGTCTCCTTGCTATCTCCGGACCAATCCCGTAACCAACTCTCACGAGCACCTGATGTGTCTCGGTAAAATCCAGGGACGGATCACCCGCAACCTCCAGCCCCAGGTCCCACAAAGCCCTGGCAAAGGCCTTTGCATTTTGTATGACCTTTTTCTGATATTCGTCCTTGAAATGGTTCATCTCATACGTGGCCATCAGTAACCCCAAGAGCGTGCCGAGGTGGTGGTTGGACACCAAACCCGGGAAGGCGCGACGTTCCACCGCCTCCCAGAGTTCGTACCTCTCTTCCTCCTCCTCGAATCGACCTCCTATTATCCCCCTCTGTGTTCCAAAGAATGTCTTGTGGGTGGAACCCGTGACCAGGTCGGCCCCCTCCTTGAAGGGCTCTTGGAAGAAAGGGCCGATTAGCCCGAAAACGTGGGCCATGTCATAAACTATGACCGCGTCTATCCCGGTATCATCAAGAAATCGGCGGACTTCCCCTATTGGTTCTTTGTGCAGGATGACGCTCTTCCCAAAAATTATCAGCTCTGGCCTGAACTCATCAATCAACTTCAGGGTCGCCCTGACATCCACCTTGTAAGGATTCTCTTCCATCACCGGAAAATTGACTACGGCCGGCCGCTCAGTGCGAGGATCTCTGGCGACAAAGTCTCTCAGCGCCCCCATTGGTTGGGCGCTAAGGTGTCCTCCTTTCCCAATATGGTGATTCATTACCTGCCGAATCCTTCGTGGTTCACTCTTTCTGTCTCCGCGGTTTATGTAGTCCACCATTGCGCTGAATACCGTAATATTTGCCGTCTGTCCGCTGATGAGTCTCGTCTCCGCTTGCGGGCACCCCATGAACTCGCGCATCTCCTGCGTCAGGAGCTCTTCGCATTCCCTGATAAAATCTGTTCCCTGATAGTAATAAATATCCGTATCATAGAAGGCCTTCAGCTTCCTGTGTTCGGCGTATCGAAATGCCGGATCCATTACTGACAGGAGCCTGGACATGGGAGATATGGTCATCTCTGAAGGGATCAGGTTGATGCACTCCTTCTGCCTCCAAAAGGTGTTGTCTACAGTCTTTCTCAGCAATATGCCTACCTTTTGGGCTGTTTCGCCTTGTGCTGTCCATTTAGGTGGTCTTTCAAAATCGAAGAGGATGGGTCTCGAATATGGTGGCGCTTCACTCCGTAAGTGGTAAGGTACGACCACGGCTTCCACCCGTTTCCCTCGAATATCTATTTCCACCTTGTCTTCATCCACTATGTCACTGTCAATATACCCAAGGCCGATGGACCTCAGGATCTTTTCATTCTCCATGATAGAGTCAAGGCCTTCCCCTTTCACTTTCCACATGGGAACCATGGTCCCACTGGTAACGTATCCTACGTGTTTGTTGTCCTTGAAGATCTCGGCCCCCGGGCGGGCGACACCTCTTCCTGAAACTGCTATAGGACGTACCATCCGTGGCAAATACTGAATCATTGAATAGTCCCGTGCAAGTATTCTCTTATAGGCCTCGAACTGCTTAAGGAGGGCGTCCTTACCAATGAATTCTCCTTTTAGGGGAGAAAAACTCAATGCGATTCGAGCCCCAGGGGATGCCATGAGAGGAATCTCCCGCCCCTCGGGGTCTGCGCCGAGTTCATGCCCGTAGAGCGCCAAACCCGCTTCCAACCTCAGGGTATCCCGGGCACCTAGGCCCGCAGGATTGGCTCCATGCTCAATCAGCAGATCCCACAGCATAAGCCCGTGTTCACGGCGGGCAAATAATTCGAAACAGATGGGTTCCCCCGTGTAACCGGTTCGTGCGATCATCACCGGGGCTCCTGAAATATCGACTGCCTTGACAGAGTTCCTGATCGGCTCCGGGAGGCGATCAGAATCAATTACGTCCAGCAGGATCTCCCTGGACTTGGGGCCTTGAAGCGAAAGCATGACAATTTCTTCTGTCTGATCGGTCAGTTCCAAGTCCCAGTATGACTTTGAATTGGCTAGCAAATAACCCCAATCCTTCTCAATATTGGCCGCGTTGACCACCAACATGTATTCATCTTTCGTGAAACGGTAAAGATATGCATCATCAATGGCGCCCCCATTCTCATTTTGAATAAAGGTGTACTGAGCCCCTATGATCCTCGGCTCCAGGGCCTCTGCATTGTTGCTGAGCACATGTTGCAGGAAAGCCAATGCGTCATTCCCCCTGAAAGTGAACCGTCCCATGTGGGAAACGTCGAAGAGTCCGGCTTGTCTTCGGGTCAACAGGTGTTCCGTGATTATCCCCGCGGGATAGAAAATGGGCATTTCCCAGCCCCCAAACGACTCTATCTTTGCACCCAAGGAGAGGTGCCTCTGATAAAACAGCGTTCTTCTTGGATCATCCATTGTTTCTCCTCGTTCTCATTACATGGAAAGGCCATTGACCAAAGGGCTATTGCGACACCGAAATTATAAGATCGAAGGGGCTATGTCAATTCTTTTGGGAGGTATCTGTCAATGGAGCCCGGCAATGGAGGTATGGGAAATAAAGATCGGGGTCCAGAGGACCGGGGCTTGGTTATCCCCCGAAGGGATTTGATCTGTCAGAAGCTGATTAAACAATTTCCGACACGCGGCGCCAGCGCCTGCGCTACGCGTGATCCAAATTCCAAAATCCAAACAATGTCTCGTCTCGGAGGGTTTTGGTCATTGGGTATTGGGATTTGAAATTTATTTGTAATTTGGCGATTGGAATTTGGGATTTTTGAGACAAAACTCCAAGGCAGAGCTATTATCTCTGACCCGGCCCAGAGGGTATTATGTCTGGATTCTTGCCCCCTCCGCGAGTCGCTTCCCGTCAATTCTGTAAAGGGCGTCCAACATGGCAATCTGGAAGCTTCCAGGGCCCGGCGAACCCTGCGCTGCCGTTTCTCCTGCAAGGCCGAAGTATGCAAGGCCCGCGGCACATGCCCGGGCAAGGTCATCATCTACCGCCAGAAATGCGCCGATGATTACCGTAGCAGTGCATCCGGTACCTGTAACATAACCCATCAACTCGTGGCCGTTATGGACCATGTAGATCTGACCGCCGTAAGTTACCAGGTCAACCTTTCCTGTAATCGCCAGGGTGGTATCAAGTTCCCTGGCCAATGTGATAGCGGCATCGGCTGCCTCATCGACGCTGTGCAGGGAGTCAACTCCTCTGGTCCTTGAATCCTCCCGTGCCAGTGAAAGCACTTCTGAAGCATTTCCCCGAACTACTGAAATATCCAATTCTTTTATCAGTCTCCTGGCTGATTCAGTACGGAGGCCGGTAGCACCCGATCCAACAGGGTCCAGGATAATAGGTATGCCTCTTTCATTGGCTTTCTTGCCCGCCTTCAGCATTGAGTCTATCCAGTATGGTGTCAAGGTCCCTATGTTCAGCACAAGGGCACTGGCCAGGGATACCATTTCTTCAACCTCTTCCTGGGCGTGGGCCATCACCGGAGAAGCCCCGCATGCCAAGAGCGCATTGGCGGTATAGTTCATGACTACAAAGTTGGTGATGTTGTGAATCAGAGGCTTCTTTTCTCTGATCATATCAAGATCCTGCGCTGCTCTTTTTGCGAGACTTTGATCAAACATTTTCTTTCCTCCATTCAAGAATCATGTTGATACCCGTGAAGGCTAGCGGTTGCCCCGAGGCCAATTCCTTTTTGACGGGATGCTATTGCGTGAAGTGATCCCATCCCCCAGGGACAAGCGGTTCTCGAGATCCATCCTCAAGGATCAATATTATGCCCCTCGATGAATCCACGATCCTTCCTACCTCTGTCACAGGGTCATTGCTGATTTCTGCCAGGAGAGCCTTGATTTTGGCGACGTTTTCAGGAGCACAGGTTATGATAAGTTCATAGTCATCGCTTTCCTGCAACACCAGCTCATAGGGTTCAATTCCGAAACGTCTTGCCGCCTCCCGCAGTTCATCACATACCGGCAACCTGCTCTGGTACAACTCCGCCCCCACGCGGCTCTCTTCGCAAATATGCCCCAAGTCGCCGAGGAACCCGTCACTGGTATCAATCATGGCAGTCGCGTAGCCTGAATCCGCCACCGCCTTGCCTTCGAACGCCCTGTGCGAGGGTGTCGTGTAAGCCCGAACCAGGGGATGATCCCTGAGGTCCTCCCAGTCCCTGGAACCCAGGAGGAGCTTCAATCCTGCCGCAGACCGTCCCGGGAACCCGGTTACGAGAATGGCATCTCCTTCCCGGGCGGTGGATCTCCTCAACATCTTTCCATGTTCGACCTCCCCGATAAGTGTGATATCAATGAAAAGGCCGTCACCCGTCTTTGTAAGGTTCCCTCCCACTATTGATGCACCAAAGGGATTGAGTTCCGTCACAAAACCCCGGAACATGTCTTCAACATAACCTACAGGGGTTTCTGCTTTGAGGCCCAGAGAAACAAGGGCGTACAGGGGATGGCCGCCCATGGCGCCTATATCGCTGATATTGAGGGCCATTGCCCTGCGCCCCAAATCCAGTGCTGAGATCTTGTCCGGCAAGTAATGCCGTCCCTCTACTATGCAATCGCAGGTCACAAGTATTCTGAATCCTTCCCTGGGCTTGAGGCATGCTGCGTCATCGCCGATTCCAACTTCCACGCCGGGAGCACTCGCCCCTTCCCTCTTGACCAACGAGTCTATTCTCCGTATCAAGCCGAATTCACCGACTTCCCTCAGGGTATCGCTCATTTCCGGTTTCCCTTCCCATGGAGGCCCATGGCTTGATAAAGGTCACGCGTGGCCCTCCTCGGGTCTTCCTGGCAGCACACAGCGGATATCACTGCAATCCCGTAAGCACCGGCCGATAGCACTTGCTTGACATTCTCGGGTGATATACCACCAATGGCAATGATCGGCAAGGATAACGAGTCCACCACCCTCCTCAGGACCTCCACACCGCTGACAGGGCCTGCATCATCCTTTGAGGAGGTAGGAAACACGGGCCCGAAGCCGATATAGTCTGCCCCGTCCCTGAGACACTTCTCCGCCTCTTCAAAAGTAGCGGCAGAACCCCCAATGATACTATCTTGACCAAGTAATTCCCTTGCGAGGGGGATTGGAAAATCTTCCTGCCCGAGGTGTACTCCGTCCGCTTTTGCTGCAATGGCAACATCTATCCTGTCATTTACGATAAAAACCACGCCTGCTTCTTTACACAATGTCTTCATCTCCCGGGCTACAGTAATCATCTCCCGTGTGGAACCCGTCTTTTGTCTCAGTTGAAGGGTGTCCGCACCACCCTCAATGGCGAGGCGCGCAAGCTGAATATGGGAAAACCTCGACTGTAATACAGTATCGGTTAATACGTGCAACCTTCCTATCCTTTTCATCTCAAACACCTCAATACCCTACAGGCCTCCATATGCCGTCTTTCAGCCATAGCCTTGAAAACGACTCCCCAACAGGCAAGACCGCCCTTTCCAATTCTTTCGGGTCAATTTCTAGAGTATCTTCGTGGCGTTGAGGATCCCATGGTTGAAGAATCAGGGCCCCATCCCGTAGGCGGACCAAGCGGGGAAATCGGGGCTCCCCCCACGGCCTTGTATCCAAATCCCTTTTCAAGTCTTTTAGGCCCTCGTAGCCCATGAGTTCATGAAGAGTCACTATGGTCGGAGGGCTCAAGGGGATCTCGGCCTCCAAGTTCATTTCAAGGGCCTTCTTCGGGCTGATCCACATTCCCTTCGTGGTCTCCCTGAAATCCGGAATGCATGTCTGGTCATCCGGCATGAGGGCGACGAAGAACCGCGTATCAAAGTGACGGGTCATTAGCTCCGGGGTGAGCCAATGGGCCCACCTTGCCAGGAGTGAAAATCCAAGGATCCACCCGCCACTAATCACAGCTTTCCAGAACCACCCCCTCGTAAGCTCCTCTGAACCACGTCTCTCACATAGATCCTCCATTAGTACATCCCGGCCATCTGTCTTACCACGTCCCAAGAACACACCCGCCTCTTCAAAGGTTTCACGGATGGCAGTAGCACAGTAAGCCACTATTGCCTCAAAGGATATGCCGTTACCCAGTCTCCTCCATATCTCGAGGGGAGTTAAGTCCACGTGGTCTTCCCAACAATCCGGCATCCCATCATCAGTGTCGACCGCCCCTCCGGGGAATACGTAGCTTCCAGGGAAAAAACCGCTCTTCCCGCTCCTTTGGAGGAGATAGGTCTGGAGCTCCCCCTTCTCTTCCCTGACGAGTACTACCGTTGAAGCGGGTCTCCAGGTTATCTTCGAAACTCTTCCTTCCTCTTTTTTCATAACCTCCATCCTTACTGGCACATGACTTTCTTCCCTAGCCTCCCCCGGGGAAGTATTCGGTCTTTCTAAGTTCCGCCACCCTCGGAATAATGAGGTCGGGCCCTTCCCTTTTCAGGGCCTCATAGGGATCCAGGCCGCTCAATACACCGATCGTACCCATCCCGGCCGCCTTACCGGCCCTAATGTCCGCCGTAGTGTCTCCAATGTATATGCTCTTGGTGGGTTCAACGTCCATCCGTCTCAGACATTCCAACAGTGGGTCAGGAGCCGGTTTCCTCCTCTGGGCATCCTCCGCTGTGATAATCGCATCAAAGAGCTCGGCTATACCGGATTTTCGTAAAGGAAGCAGCTTAACTTCCATTTGCTTCCTTGGCGTGGTCGTGGCGATGCCTACTTTAACTCCTCCGGCCTTCAGATCCTTCACGACCTCTCCAACGCCAGGGAACAGGTTTACATGGTCTCGAAAGATCCGGGGGTACAACCCGTTTATGACCTCCCAGGCCTTTTCCATCAAAGTTCCCCTCTGGCTCGCATCTCCCGCAGGCAAGACGTCCTTCCAGTTGAAGCCCCCGTCCACCACGGCACCAAGGATCCTTTCCCTGGATACAGGGGGGACACCAATCTCCTCGAATGTAATCTCCATAATCCTGAAATAGGCCTCTATAGAGTCTATGAGTGTCCCGTCCAGGTCGAATATCATAGCATCGGGGATATCCCTGATTCTGTATTCACGCATATTACCGGCCATTAACCTTCTTTATCCGCACTGTCAACATGTCCCCCTCCCTTAAGCCCAACACATCCTTTAACCTAAGGGGAGCTATAATTTCAACGATCTTCTTACCATGGCCCATTACCCTCTCCTCGGGTATGATGATGGCCCCTTCTACTGAGCCCATCTTGACCGGAAGTGTTTGCGCGGTACAGTGCTCCTTGTTCGGAGGGGTCAGGGTTATTGAACCCTCACCCCTCATGCCATCCAAGAGTTCCAGCACCTCATCCCCAACCTCCAGATTCAAGGTACCGGGATAGGGCCTGAAACCCAGCTTTTCAAGGCACTGTCCCTGTACCCAATCCAGCCGAGTAAAATAAGAGGCCTTCTTGACGCCACCTACGACCTTACCCCTTATCACTATCTCCGCTCCTGTATCTCCTTCACCCTTCCCCATTTCCTATTTATCTTCCTCAAACCATTTCTTTTTATTGAAATCATCGGGTGATACGGGCAACTCCCCTGCGACCAGGGACCTGAGCTTCTCCAAGACCTCGTGTCCATCCTGTGATTGCGAGGTAAGTGATCTTATGGCTCTTCCAATTGTCATGTCCAGGCCTGGCTGGATCTCCTTTACAACCTCACCTGGAAGATTTTGGTAGGCGGCAACCAGATTGTAGACCCAATTCTTGATGGTATCCAGGGGCAGGTTGCTCTTTCCGTAAACATATCCTTCGAACGCACCGGCTGATGCTCCAAATTCATATATCTTCCTGTATAGATGCATGAAAAACTATTCCTCCAACATCATAATTCCTTTCCAAGGGTGAAGAACTTGTCTCTGAAAAGATTTCCCCGGGGGCTTAGCCACCATTGTTGACGTTCTTTGGGCAATGGCCCCCTCAGGACTGCCCCCCTTCCTTCTCGGGCAAATCGTCTTTACTTGATCCCAAGGAGACCCCTCAAAACTACAAGATGATTTGGTTCCTGAGAGATCTCGTCTCTCCGGCTGCAATAACCCTGATGGCAGGTAGTCCCCGTACGGGGCATTTGTTTTCGCATATCCCGCACCCCACACACTCTCGAATATCCACATGAGGGAGTTGCACGTCCATTATCTTGCCTCCCCGAACCGAGAGCCTCTCTTGCTTGAGATATATTGCCTTGGGTGACGTGGGGCAATGTTCTTCGCAAACGATGCACGGGGCGTTTCCAGACCAGGGCAGGCACCTGCCCCTGTCTATATAGGCTGAACCGATCTTCATGGGCAGCTCGATCTTCTCCTTTGCGGTTATCTCCCGGATGGCGCCCGTCGGGCACACGCTCGTGCAGAGAGTGCACGTGTATTCACAGTAACCCATGGTCATGATCAGCCGGGGGGTCCACAATCCCGCCATCCCTGCCTCACCCAATGTCGGGTTTATCACGTTGGTAGGACAGGCTTTCATGCACAGCCCGCACCGTTGGCATAGTTCCAGAAACTCCTTCTCCGGTATCGCTCCGGGGGGCCTGATGAGACGATAATCGGACGTCCTGTGGATATGTCCGCCCAGTCTCCCCAGAAAGGGAAGAGAGACGCCGGCCAGGAGACCCCCGAGAAGCGCTCTCCTGCCGATATCAGGGGCCCTGTTGTAACTTGGTGAGAGCGCAAACTTGAACTCAAGGGCCTTTTCAGGGCACCCATCAAAGCAATTGAAACACATCAGGCATTCGGCTGTCTCCCAGTCAGTACCCGGCAGCGGGCTCGCTGCGCCCTGGCATTTTGCTTCACACTTCATGCACTGGGTACACTTCCCCTCATGCTTTATGAGCTTGAGGATACTGAACCTGGAAAAGACACCCAGCAAGGCCCCAAGGGGACAAAGGACTCTGCACCAGAAACGGGTCTTAAGGCGGTTCAAAAACAGGATACCCAGGAAGGCCAGACCTATGAACCATGCCGTTTGATAGGCCTTGACTTCGTAGCCGAATACGGGAGCCAGAAGGACTTCCGCCCCGTAACTCAGCAGATTCAGGAGTTTGACACCACTCTGGGCCATCAAGTCAAACATGGAACGCAGGCCGACGCCCAGTCCGGGAACAATTGCCAAGGCCATTGACCTGAAAAGAAGGGAGATAGGGTCCATGATCCCTGCCAGGTTGAGCCCCAATATGGCGCAAATGAGTATGAGGAGGAGTATGAAGTATTTGACCTTGTGGCCCTGTCTCTTTTGACCGGATCTCACTATAGGATTCTCCTTGGGGGAACGACTCGGCCGGCCGACAAAGTGGTTTATGGTGCCGAAGGGGCAGACAAAACCGCAAAACACCCTCCCCAAAAAGATGGTCAGGAGGAGGACGCCCGCACCCCATACAAAACCGCTGATCAGTTTAGATCCAGAGAGTAAGGAGGTCAGCCCCACCAGCGGATCCATCTTGAAAAAGAGAGTTACCGGGCGGTTCAACCTCAAGTCCTCCCCCGAGGACACGGCAACGGTATAGTTTACGTAGACATCTTGTGGAAGGCGGCTTTCAATAAGGAGATAGACAAACAAGATCAAGAAAAAACACTGGCAGGTCCTTCTGAGCCATAGGAGATATCTTGCCTTCAAAGAATAACCTTCCTGTTATCTAATTCATGGTATTTAGAGGTCCCCAGTCCCCACCTGTGTGCCAGCCTTATGAAACCAATACTTCCAGGGTTTTTGTTGAAAAGGGTTGCCGCCATCGCGTCGGCGGCCACAGGATCATCGCTCAAGATCAGGGTGTTTTTCAAAGAGACGTCCCCTAGGCTACCCCCCGAAGGCCCGTTTCTCTCGAGCACCCTGACGGCATCGATCAGGGTCACGGTGGGGTTGAAAAACCTTGCCAGGTCTACGACACTCTGGTGAATATCCTGGTGCAGGGCCCATCTGCTGCCCCCCACTCCTCCGATCCAGTTTTTCATGCCCAGGGTGAGGGACGTCAATGAGTGGTGTTTTGCGACAGGCAGGTTGATGAGCTTGTCCGCCTCCACCAAAGGGACCAGTACCGGCCACACATCAAGCCTGTTTCCATGCAATTTCATTCTTCGTATGAGGGAAGATCTCGGAAAGACCAAGTCCGCCCCCGTCTTCTTGGCCACCAGGCCCGCCCCGCTCAAGGCGAAACAACGTCTTGCCTCGTGGATCGTATTGTCAACTACCCTGATCTTGGCTGCCCCTGCCTCTTTACAGAGATCTATCACCGCCTCCAGAACCTCAGGATGGGTGGTAGCGGCGAACTGGGGGCGCCTTGCCCAGGAGATATTCGGCTTTACGGCCACCACGTCTCCTTTGCTCACAAACCTACCCATTCCGCCTGCTTCCTGAAAGACCCTCCGCGTCAACTCCTTGACCGAGTAACCATCTGTCTCTCCCCGCCCCATCACAAGGAGCCCCTTTGCAGGTGTTCCAGCCGAAGCCAAGCCACGCTTCAGCCCCAGACACGGCACGGCCAGGACAATGGCACCAGAGAGCCCTATTATCCTCTTGATACTCTCCCTTCTGGTAATATTCCCATTGCCCATTGAAATCACTCCTGCAAAGCCTCTATTCAGCCGCCCCTTACCGCCCACACCTTCAAACAAACGGACGGGCATGACTCGAGATTAATTCAGTTCATTGAAGTGTGGACGAAAACACAGGCGGTGTCAAGGTCTTTGGTTTACGAAATCTCTTTGGGAGGGCCACATCTCTTACTTATTCCTGTACAGGATATATGTCGTTGACATTACCTGACGATTTTCCTATTTTATCCCAATCTCTTTGTCGGCCTCCTGGCCGGCGTAGCCTTTGGGAAAGGAAGGACCCGATGAAGCAGGAAATACGAAGCGCTATCCAGGAAATCGTAGGAAAGAAGAATTATACCGATCAATTGCTGGATCTTGTTTCCTATACCTATGATGCATCAGACCATTCCACAAGGCCGGAGGCGGCCGTATTCCCCGAGAGTGCGGACCAGGTGTCCCGGATCCTGAAGCTGGCCAACCAGAACCGCATCCCCATTGTGGCAAGGGGGGCCGGAACGAGCTTGACGGGTTCCGTCGTCCCTGTCTTGGGCGGCATTGTCTTGGATATGTGCAGGATGAACAAGATAATCGATATACGGGTTGCTGATCGCTTGGCCGTTGTTGAACCCGGCGTGGTCTATGGAGAGCTGGAAGAGGCCCTTGCACCGTACGGCTTTTTCTTTCCCCCTGATCCCGCCAGCAGCCAAGTGTGCACCCTTGGGGGTAATGTCGCCACGAATGCAGGCGGAATGAGAGGGGCCAAGTACGGAGTGACCAGGGACTATGTTCTAGGATTGGAGGTGGTCCTTGCGGACGGTCGCATCATGAGGACCGGTACACGGTGCATGAAATCCGCTTCAGGCTATGACCTTACAAGGCTCTTTGTCGGCTCCGAAGGAACCCTTGGTATAATCACCGAAATAACGCTGAAGATCAGCCCTCGACCCCAGGCCGTCAAGACCTCCCTCGCCCATTTTGCATCATTGAAGGATGCAGGCGAGTCTGTCACAGATATTATGCGCTCAGGCATAATACCCAGTGTATTGGAGATCCTCGACGAAAACACCATAAATGTCCTCAGGGACAGGGCCGGCATGGCGATACCGGAAATAAAGGCCATGATACTGGTGGAGACCGACGGGTATACGGAAGCAGAGGCATCCTTCCAGATGGAAAAGGTAACAGCGATATTTCATATCCACGGAGCTACCCTCGTTAGGACGGCCAAGACGACCAAGGAGACCGAAGAGCTATGGCAGGCCCGCAAGTCCGCGGGGAGTGTGGCAGCCCAGCTCAGGCCCAACAACGTATCTGAGGACGTGACAGTGCCCATGTCAAAGGTCCCTGAACTCCTGATGCAGATCTCGGAGATCGTCCGAAGACACGGCCTCCCTTTCGTTGTCTTCGGTCATGCAGGTGACGGCAACCTTCATCCAAGGATCATGTATGACAAATCCGATCCGGAACAGGTCAGGTCCCTGGAAAGTGCAGTCCGGGAGATATTCAAGCTCACTTGCGACCTCGGGGGCACGCTTACTGGTGAACACGGCGTGGGCCTTGCCAAGGCGCCTTTCATGCACCTGGAACACGATTCCGTCGCCATGGAGATGATGAAGTCCTTGAAGGAGACATTTGATCCCAACAATATCTTGAATCCCGGTAAAATGGGGCTTTGACCCCTGCTTTAACGCCGACCAATCTGGAGGGTTATCATATATGTTCAGCGTTCCTTACGGTAAAACCCAGCTCGCATTTGAACTTCCCGATGGCATGCACGGCACGGTTGTGGAACCAACACCGATGAAACCGTTGGTCTCGATCCAGGACTCCATAGAGGAAGCGCTCAACCATCCCGTCGACTCGCCTCTCATCGAGGAACTGGCCAAGCCGGGCCACAGGGTTTGCATAGTATTCACGGATATAACCCGTCACAGCCCCGATCATCTATTCATTCCGGCCCTCCTGAGGCGGTTGCAATCCGCAGGAGTCAGAGATAGGGATATTGTCCTTCTTTGCGGAATAGGGATGCACAGGCCCAGCACCATGGAGGAGAAGATCAGCAAGCTCGGAAAGGAGGTAGTGGATAGATTCCGGGTAGTAGATAATGAGCCTCAAAACCCCGCAGCCCTTGTAGACCTGGGTGAGAGCGAGGAAGGAATTCCCCTTTCGGTCAACAGGATAGCCCATGAGGCAGATGTCCTCATTGCCACGGGAATCGTGGAACCACATCAATACGCCGGGTACTCCGGCGGGCGAAAAACATTGGCCATAGGAGCTGCTGGAGAGGCCATGATCGAATATACTCACGGACCCAGAATGGTAGATCATCCCGGAACACGACTAGGTAAGATCGAGGGGAACCCTTTTCATCACGCCATCACCTTGGCCGCAAGGCGTGCAGGGCTTCGTTTCATTATCAACGCCGTTCAGGACGGCAGTGGAAGGCCTGTGTCCGTCATGGCAGGAGAGCCGGAGGCCACCTTTGAAGCCCTTGTGGGCATTGCCAGACAGTTGTATGAGGTGCCGGTTCCTCGGCAGTATGATGTCGCAGTTGCCGGGGTCGGGTCTCCCAAGGACGACAACCTTTACCAGGCCAGCAGGGCAGCCAGCTATCTCTTCTTCGCACCTACCCCGGTTGTCCGAAAGGGTGGTGTGATAATCATTCCCGCCCCTACGCCGGAAGGCGTGGGGCATGGTGTGGGAGAAGGCCGCTTCATGGAAAAGATGAAACAGGCCGAAGACCTACCCTGTTTCCTGGACAGGATGCGTCGGGAGGGCTATCCTCCTGGGGCTCAAAGGGCGTACGTCATGGCCAAGGTGCTTGAAAAAAACACCGTGATTATCGTAGGCTCTCAAACACCGGACGTTGTTCGCCAGTTACAGATGGTACCGGCCCGAGACATGGAGGAGGCCTTTTCCACCGCGGCAGAGAAAATGGGCAGGAGGGACCTTGAGGTGCTTATCGTCCCCAACGCTCTCCTGACCCTGCCTATCGTCCAAGACCCATAGGCCCATGGCAAGAACGATCAATTGGCCTGCCCCATCAACCTAGTTATGTTGCCCGAGAAAATGAGCGTCTTGTGTTCCTCCGGGATCTTCAGGTCTTCAATGGACTTGATCGCCCTTTCAATGTCTCCTATGACGTGGGGGTAGTCTGATCCTAATACCATCCTTTCTGGACCCACGAAGCTATATGCGCACATAAGGGCAGGCTCATAAAAGCTTACCGTGTCATAATAGAATTCCTTGAGATACTCTATTGCGGGCCGTGAAATATTCTGCTGGCACTCGGGGTATGCCTCGTAGCAATTCTGTATCCTCTCCGCCAGATAGGGGATCGCTCCTCCAAGGTGGGATACCACAAACTTGAGGTTGGGAAATCTTTCCAATATACCGCCCATGGTCAATCTCACCACCGCCACGCACAGGTCCATCTCAAAACCGATCATGGGCCCCAGGCGGTAATCCCGGAAAGTCTCCGTGTCTCTGGGTGTCCTAGGGTGGATGTGAATGGGCAGACTATATTCATTCATCCTCTCGTAAAAGGGATAGAGCCTATGATCGTCAAGGTTCATGCCCTTTATGTTAGAGCCGATACACGCCCCCCTGAATCCCAGTTCCTCAATGCATCTCTCCAGTTCCCCTACCGTTTTATCAGGGTCCAAGAATGGCAAGGTTGCAAACCCCATGAAATTCTCCGGATGGTCCATTGCAATTCGGGCTATCTCGTCGTTGACGACCCTGGCCAGGCCCTCCCCGATCTCCACGGGAAAGATGTCCACGCTGGGGATGGAAAGCGTAAGGATCTGCATATCAAATCCGGCCCGCTCCATGTCCTCCAATCTGCGCTTGACATCACTCATTGGGGGAGTGATTGTGACAACGCGGGTGCCGTTTTGCACGAGTATGGTCCTATCCCACTGGTCTTTTTCCACGCTTATACCGACGCTGGAGCCATCCCTCTCCAGTTGCCGTAGAAACTTTTCCGGATAGAAGTGGTTATGTACGTCTATTTTCATTTCAGTCTCCTCCCTATTACCCTAAACGCTCAATTGGGTGTTACCTGTTATTTGTTATCCGTTATTCAACCCCTCCTGACCGCGCCTTTCCCCTATCTCTACCAGGGATGAGATATCATTTCAGGTATGGGGCTTGCGAGACCTATAACCAATAACGATCAACAGATAACGCCTGATCCAGTTTTTGGTTCGATTAGGGCATTGATTTCATCCGATTATTTCATCTCCCTAATCTTCCCCATATGCATTACTGATCCCGCGCATGGCGGAAATCCCCAGGGTGGCTTCATCCGGGCGCGCGGTGCCGCTGTTTCCTTGAACTTAGGCCTTGCAGAAGCAGAAATACTCCTTCCCCGATGAGCCCGGCCAGCCTGGTATTCCCATTCGGGACAAAGAGGAAGAAGCTGCATAGAACCAGCAAGAGCCTCTCCCAGGTCCTGACTTCTCTGAGCAGGTATCCTTCGAAAACCACGCCCATGGTCATGGCTCCGAGGAGGACGAAAAAGAAACTTGAAAACACCTCGGCAAAGGAACCGATCATCAGGATGCCTGGATTGAATATGAATGCCCAGGGCACCAGATAAGCTGCAAAGCCAAGGCGCATCGCCCTGAAGCCTGTCTTAAAAGGTTCGCCCCCCGCGATCCCCGCTGCAATATACGCATCCACACATACAGGGGGAGTAATGAACGAGAGACACCCGAAATAAAAGAGGAACATGTGTGCCGCTATGGGTTCCACACCTGCCTTTATCAAGGCGGGAGCAAGCAGGACCACGGTGAGCAGATACACAGAGACGGCCGTCATCCCCATTCCCAGGATGAATGCCGCAAGCCCGGTCAATACAAGAAGTATGCCCAGACTGCCGCCACTCATGTTCAGGAGTTCCGAGGTAAATTTCGTCCCTGCCCCCGTGATCTCTATGGAACCAACAAGAACTCCTATCCCGGTGCAAAGAGGAATGATAGGCAGCATGCCTTTGGCCGACTCCTCTAGTGCCGTGACCAGTTTTTTCAGGGTCAGCCGGCTCTTTCTCTTAAAGGAGCTGACGATAATAAGAGCCCCCAGCGTATACATAATACTGGTCTGGGCCGAATACCTCAAACCGCCCAGAAGAAACAGGAGGAGAGCAAAAGGGAGCAGGTATTGCCACCCGTCCATCAATGTCTTGCGCGCCGAAGGCAGGCTCTCTCGAGGCAGCCCTTTGAGTCCGATCTTTGCAGCCTCCAGATCGACCTGAAGGAGAAGGGTGCCGTAGTAAGCCATGGCAGGCAAAAAGGCCGCCACGCACACGCTCCAGTAAGTGATCTGGAGAAATTCAGCTATGAGGAAGGCCGTAGCGCCCATCACGGGAGGCATAAACATCCCTCCCAGGGATGCGGTTGCCTCCACTGCCCCGGCATAGTTCCTTTCGTAGCCCGTCTTCTTCATCAGGGGAATAGTGATCTGCCCCGTTGTTGCGACGTTAGCTGCCGTGGAGCCTGAAATGGTCCCGAAAAAAGTGCTGGCGATCACCGAGGCCTTTGCAGCCCCTCCCCTCAAGTGTCCTGCCGCCGCCAGCGCCAGGTCGTTGAAAAAATCACTTGCGCCGAGGGCACGGAGGAACCCTCCGAAAATGATGAAGCCCGCCACGATGGTGGACACTATTCCCAGAATCATGCCCCACAACCCCTCTGCGCTGAGGTACATCCATCCCAGGATGATGGGATAGGGGAAGCCGGTGCTCCTCAAAAAGCCCGGGAAGTGATTGCTGTATACCGCGTAGAAAAAACTGCAAATTATTATGATGGCCAAGATGGAGCCGATCGTTCGCCTGATGGCCTCTATAACACAGGCAAAGAGCAGCGCTGCCAGAGCCATTTCATACCCGTAAGTTATCAATCGCCCTTCGGCCACCAGTTGATTGGCATTGACGGCTATATACGAGGAGCCCGCAATGACCACTATTATCGGAACGATGTCATACCAGGGCAGTTTGTCTCTCGGGGCGCCTTTCTTGAAAGGAAACAGAAGAAAAACCAGGGTACAGATCAGGCCGCTGCTTATGGCCCTGTGAGTAATGGAGTAAATCACCACCCCCAAGTAGAAAAAGACGTTGGTCAGGTATGCCAGTGTATACAGGGACCAGAGGATCGCCACCACAAGCGCGAGCCTAGATCGGATGCCTCTTTCCCTCCAGCCCACCTCTGTCTTGACAAGTGCCATCTCTTCAATATTACCGTCCCTTGATATAGCAGCCCTTTCGTCTCAGCGATACCCTTGCTTCTTTGCTGAATGGTCTTACGAGACCTTTGCAAAACCCATTTTGGGGACGGCAACATGATTGCCTCACTCCAAAACCAGATGAAATTGCGCAGTGTTTATGCATATGCATTGGTGCATTAACAATTCTTGGAGGGTTATGCAAAGTCCTTGCGATCATTCAGCCCTAATACTTAATGCAAGGAAGCTCAGACCGCAAAAATACTTACTCGCCTACCTTGCTCGGCAGGCGAGCAGTCTGAAACAGATACGCCGTCCTTCAGGCTATCTATTCTTCTTGAGCTCCTGCTATTTCTTGAGCATCTTTTCCTGGTAGGCCTGGTTTTCGGGTTTCCACAGGCCGATCTCCTTGAAATACCTGATTGCTCCTTCATGGTAAGGAACGGCCATGTTCACCGGCCTGTAATTAACCGACCAGTACCTTGCAGAGGGATGTATATCCACAAATTCATCACTGTGTTCGAGAATAGCCTTGACCACGCCGTAGACAATATCGGGGTGCATGGCGGCTGAGGTGAACAGGGCGGTCTGGTAGCAGATTGCGTTGGGCACAGGGCTCTTGTTGCGAAAACGGGGATCATTGGCGGCTATGTCTTGGATGTAATAGCCCTCCATGCGTGATACCACATACTCGGCCTGTTTACTGGTAAGTGCGATGAACTTGGTCTCCCCCTTTGCCTCGTTGATCTGCATGACCGCGCCGGGCACTACGGGATAAAGGATGGCATCCACCCTGCCCTCGATAAGGCCCCGTATCGCCTCCTTTATGCTGGAGAATGCCAAGACCGCCTTGAGGTCTTTTACCGTCAACCCGGCGGAGGCCAGCTGATGTTTCGTTATTTCATCGAACATAGGATTTGCCTTGAACTTGGCATACACGATCTTTCCCTTTAGATCAGATATGGTCTTGATCCCCGTGTCCGGCGTGGTCCAGAACATGAACATGTAGTCATGGCCTGCCATTACCGTGCGCACATCCTGGGGCCCCATCTTGGCGTAAAGCCCCCTGCCGAGAAAGGCATTCAATATGTCGGCGGAATTGTGGGAGGCAAAATGGGCCCTGCCCTGCTTCATCATGGGAAGCCAGAGTTTGGGGCCGCCCAAGGGCTGCACGATCCAGTTCTCTATGGGGGTGTGTTTCTGGATAGGTTTTCCTATGCCCACAAGAACCATATGCACTGTTGCTCCGGGCGCAGGAGATATGGCAGTGACGTCCTTGGGCCACTGAACACCCCATACGCTACTTCCCGCCCACAGAAAAACAGACAAGAAAAGCGTCAAGGCGACCGAAAAGACATTACTGTTCGACAGTTTCTTTGCCTTCATTTTTTGCACCTCCTGTCAAGTTAGAATTAGCAAAACCCGAAAAAAGACCTTACCTCACCAATACAACCTTTTCTATAGCCTGACCGTCAAGCAAAAGATAATACCATTTGGCCATTTCAACAGGTTCGTAAAATAGGCCAGCGGTGGTCCCTTGTCAAGGTCAAAACAGGCCCCTGCTCGCAGACTTACACTCGGTGCCAGTTCTTCAATCCCCTCCCCAAGCAGAGCAGCGCGAGGATGCTTGCAAGGGCTGAAACCGGCACAGTCCCGTGCAAACCGGAGGCAAGCCAAATATGACGGCCCAGGTCATATCGTTTTCAGGGGATCCAGTTCATGCCATCTCCAAGGGAGCTCACCGTTCACTACGGCAAGTCGCTCGCCTCATGAGCCGGATTACTTGCCAGAGAACTTCTCCCTCTGCTTCTCGTAATACTCCACTCCTTCCGGCGCCAAGGATATGGCCTCGTCTATCGTCCGGATGGCCTCCTCCACGAGACCATTGGCATAGTAAGCCTCGGCCAGGGTATCTAGAAACACAGGGGACCTGTTCAACCTGACCGCCTTCTTGGCCAGGACAAGGGCCCGCTCCTTCTGCCTGATACGCTCATCCGGGGCAGTAACCAACAACCATGCAAGATTGTTCAACAGGACAGGCTGGTTCTCATCCAGGGCCAAGGCCTTCTCATAGGCTTCAATAGCCTCTTCGTATTTTCCTGTCTGGTGATATATCATCGCCAGGTTCCGGTAAAGGGCGACATTGGTGGAGTCTTCGATTAATCGCTGCTTCAATCCCTTTATGACAAGCTGCTCCGTGATCTTCTGCTTCAGGGGGCTGAAATTGAGCGAATAACCTAAGATTACTATGCCGGCCAGGTAAATGGCGAGTGAGGTAACCAGGAATCTATTATGCCTTCCCTTGAGGCCTGGTTGTCTTTGCAGGCGACGGAGGTAATCGATCCTTTCTCCGATGCTGAAGTGGTGCCAGCTGGGTAGGTCTCGGATTCTTCCACTCAAGTGGGCGATCTTTTCAAGGGAACTTATTGTGTATTCCGGATTTCCCATAAGGATTGCCGAATGCATATCGGCCTGGCGCTCAAAGTGCCGCATGAAAAAACCCATCACATATCTGAAATAGACAAACATAGAAAACAATATGGGGAGGCTGACCGCTATATAGAACAGGTTCGTTGCCTCTGATCTACCCTTTGAGAAGAGACTCAGAAACAGGGGTTGAGCGGCAAAGAAATAGTAGGACAAGTCAAAGAGACCCGGGAACAGGACCATGAAGCCGATGAAAAACAAGACATAGAAGAGCATGTGCCGGTATTTGGCATGCCCCACCTCGTGTGCAAGAACCGCCTTCAACTCATCCACATCGAGCATGTCCAATAGGGCGTCCGTCACAAGGATATAACGATACCTGGGGACTATTCCCATTATTCCCGCCGTCATCATCCGTCCTTCAAATATGGGCCAGCGCAAGATGTCTCTGTACCTGAAACCAACTAACTTCAGGAATTCCCTCAGTTCTCGGACCTTCACGGAGCCTTCCAAAGGAGTACAACTCCACCAGGACTGTATGAAGCGGGGCATGAAAATCACGAGAATCACCAGGAACGTGCCAAAAAAGACCACCTGGCCGAGGGGTCTATTCAATAGGCTCTCTGGTCTTGACAGAGGGGTAAGGCCGAGGAGGTCATAGATAAGAGTGAGGACCGCCCAGGGAAAGAGGATGGGGAGATTGAGTTTCAGGTTGGAAAGAATGAAGGAATTCCTCTTCACATCCGTTTGGAAAGCAACCCTGTAAGCCGGTTGGGCAAAATACCAGATCGTCACCAGGTACAATATAAAAATGCATACCCCCAGCAGGCCCTGGGCCACAGAGAAATATCTCAACCCGGGCATGCTTTGGATCCAGGATTTCAGGTCAAGAAGATAGACATCCAGGGCAAAAAGGATAATTGCAACGATCGAAAGCTTCAATACGTGCGACTGATACGTTCGCGAAAAACCGAACTCCCCCTTTTGCTCCTGGTCTGTCCCGCTCCGCACCAGACGTTGAAAAAGCCATCGACAATAGAGCGCAAAGAGGATCCAGGTGGAAAGAAACATCGAGACTGCATGGGCAAGGGACTCATCAGGTTTCGCCACCGGGATGTTTATGTTGTAGATCAGGAGGACTATGATAAAGTATATGATATTATTAAACATCTCGTCCTAGTGATGAACCTTCCGTGGACTTTTTTCCGCGGACCGATCCAAGGTGTCGGCTGTCGCGCAAAGAACTTTCCCACAAGCCAGTCCGCTCAACGCTCCCATTACGTGCGAAACCTGGCCTTCGCCAGGCAAGGAGAAAATTCCGGTCCCAAGGGCACGGTTTCACTATGAATATGAACGGGAGAGAAAGATGGAGCCAAGATACCCAGGCAACAGAGTCGAGGCAAAACAGGCTTTTTCAATCCTGTTCCTGTTTCTTTATGAATTCCAGAGTGCCTCCGCTCGGGGGCAAAGAAGGGTCGCCGTCCAAGATGATCGTCACACCATACCTTTGTTCGAACTCAGCAAGCTCTTTCCTTTTTCTGTTCTGCAAGTACGTTGCAACTTCCACAGGAAGGATACCGTGTACCTGTTCTACATCCCCTTTCCATACCCTCATCCAAATACGGCGCAAGAAAGAAACTGCCGCTGATTCCACTGACCTTACCACACCCCTGCCCTGGCAATAGGAACAGACCTGATAGCTTCTTGACTCAATTGAGGGTCTCAGCCGTTGCCTGGTGAGTTCGAGGAGCCCAAACTTGGATATGTGGGATACATCCGTCTTGGCCCGGTCCTTCTTTAGCTCTTCTCGAATAATCTTCTCCACAGCCCTTATGTGATTCCTATCCTTCATATCAATGAAATCAATAACGACAAGGCCACCTATATCCCTCAATCGGAGTTGTCTGGGGATCTCGCTTGCGGCTTCCAAGTTGGTGCGATATGCCGTGCTCTCCATATCCTTTCCGATCATTCCCCTGCCGGAATTCACGTCGATGGAGATAAGTGCCTCGGTGGTATCAATAACTATGGATCCTCCTGACTTCAACGGCACTTTATTGCTGTAAATCATCTCTATCTGCTTCTCTATCTCGTACTGATCGAAGATCGGCCGCTTGTCTTTGTAAAGCTTTACCTTCCGCTGATTCCGGGGCGAAATGATCTTCATGTAATCCTTGATCTTGACATATGTCTCTCGATCATCGACCAGGATCTCGGACACCTCGTTTGTGAAGTGATCCCTCAAGGTGCGAAATCCTATGTCCTGTTCTTGATGTATCAGTGAAAGAGGAGGAGCTTCTCTTACCCGACTCTTGATGTCTTTCCAGATCCTCAGGAGCCTATTCAGGTCCTTGGAAAGCTCCCGTTTATTTTGACCGGCAGCCATGGTCCTGACAATGTACCCGATGCCCTCGGGTAATTTCATCCTGCTCATTACGGTCTTGAGCCTGTTTCTCTCTTCTTCATCCTCTATCTTTCGGGATATACCGTTAAGAGTTCGGCCCGGCGTGAGTACAATATACCTGCCTGCTATGGACAAATAGGTGGTAAGATGGGCTCCCTTATGGCCGGGCATCTCCTTCGTAACCTGGACGAGCAACACCTGCCCCTTTTTCGCCATTTTCTCTATGGAGGGTACGCCTTTGTCGTCTGTTAAAGCCTCGGGATTCTGGTAATACTCCGGATGGATCTCTGTGGCGGGAAGAAACCCGTTCTTATCGACACCGTAATTAACAAAGCAGGCCTGAAGCCTGGGTTCAACCTTTTCTACAATGCCCTTGTATATGTTGCCGGTCCTCAGCTCTGTCGTTGAACTCTCTACATAAAACTCGTCCAGCTTGCCGTCCTTTACTATAGCAACCCTGTATTCTTCCGGTTCAACCGCATTTATCAACATCTTTGTTTTCACTGATTACACCCGTGGCACGACACCGCTGTCCGGCGGCAGGAGTTCGGCACTATTGCGTGATTCGCTATCAATTTGACGCCTTCAGCTCCCTTGAAAAGGTCGTTTTCATGTTCTGGATGGTGTTGGCAAGGACATTCTTGTAAGCTTCAAGACGAGTCATAACCCCGGCAACCGCGCTATGTTCATCAAGCTCCAGTATGAGATAGGGTTTGTCGCCCATGATAAACTTATAAAAGTGTTCTATGAAGGAGTCAGCTCCGCAACTGAAGTTAGTGACGTGCAATCCAAAGAAATTGCTCCCCGCCCTTATGAATTTCGCCGTCCTCAAGATCTGTGCGCCAAGACCCCAGTACATCTTTGGGAAATCCGAGAGATCTATGCTGGTGACGTCAATGAAATCCATGGGCACGGCCCTGACCCCTATTTTGGCCAAATTCTGGCCGAGTCTCAAATTCAATCTTTCGTCATATAGGTTGTAAGGTCTACCGGTCACTATGACAAGTGGTTCTTCTGGATCATGTAATCTCAGGATCTCACGACCCTTGCCATTCAGGTCCTTCAAGAACGCATCTTGCCTCTCCAGAGCATACTTAAAGGCCCTCTTTATCTCAGACGACCTTCGTTTTAGCCTCTTTGAAAGCTGCTCACTCAATTCCGTCCCTATCATATCCGGATCATACTTGAGGTGAATGGTGGGGTTTATTATGTCCTTTCTATCGAGACCCAAGGCCATTCGAACCATGTACTGGTTTGATTGTACCAGGGGACAAAAATATCCCGTTTCTTCCTCCTTTGGAGTAAGCATGTTGATGATGGCTGGCAAGAACAGGTACCTGGTCTTGCCGGCCAGCTCCTTCACGTGTCCGTGGGATACCTTAACGGGAAAACAAGTCTCAGCGGTCATGGCCTCGATGCCCAGGCTGGAGATATGGCTGGTTGTGGGAGGCGTCAGAACCAGCCTGAACCCCAACTGATCAAAGAAATGGGCCCAGAGAATTCCTGTTTGAAGGGTGTAAAGGGCCCTCTGCATTCCCACCGTCGGCCTGCCGCCGACATCCATTATCGGCCTATCCCCCAGCTCTAGGTAGAGGCCGTCCATATGGGATTCCCATAACTCGTCCCGCACGTTGAAATAGTTTTCTACTTTCTTATCCCTTACCCTGACCACCTCGTATCTACCGCACTCCCCTCCCCATATACTCTTGCGGCCGTCAAAGTCGTATATTTTGAGCTTACACTGGTTGTGACAGCTGGGATCAGCGCGGCATACCTTTTCCTTAAACTCCATGCTGTCAGATACAGCGCTCTCCAAACCTCTGAAACTACAGCCCTTGATCAACCCCGCCTGCATCTTCTCCTGCAGGCTGATTGCTGCGCCAAATGCACCCAAGACTTCACGATGTTTCGGGACCAGGATAGCCCGTCCCAAGACGTTTTCAAAGGCCGCAACCACTCCCTTGTTCAGGGATGGCCCCCCGAGAAACATTACCCGTTCACCGATCTTTCTCTTTCCCACTACCCTGTTCAGATAGTTGTGCACAATGGCATCCCACAGCCCCGCTATGAGATCGTCCCTCGGCACTCCCTTTTGAAGACCGGATACGAGATCCGACTCCATGAATACCGTGCATCTCTCGGCCAACCTCACTGGTTTATCAGAAGAAAGGGCGATGGCCTGGAACTCTTCCACGATATTGATACCGTATTTGTTCGCCAGTTCATGAAGGAAGCTGCCCGTTCCCGCAGCACATACCTTGTTCATATCAAAATCCAGTGGATAGGTGTTTGATATGGAAATATACTTGGAGTCTTGTCCCCCGATCTCGAATATGGTGTCTATG
>JAFDHB010000146.1 GCA_019308985.1 Deltaproteobacteria bacterium
GGAGATCTTCACGGCGTTGTAACTTGACGAATCTTTCGGCTTTGTAAAGAAATTGTATAAGTCCTCCACCTTAAAGCTCCTTTTGACCAATTGTTGATCAATTGTTGATGGTCTCGCAAAAGCCCAAATACAGATCCTTCCCAAAAGACTCCAGACGCAAGGTGAGCCTTCCGAAACCCCACCCTGCGTGGAGATGGGATTCTTGCGAAGCCATCATAGTTGTGTGTCTTCAAACAGCTGCACCTCAAGCCCAAGGCTCAACAGCTCCTTGACCAACACCTTGAATGACTCAGGCAGCCCTGCTTCCAGGATGTTGTTGCCCTTTACTATCCTTTCGTACATTCTGGTTCTCCCTGCCACGTCGTCCGATTTTACCGTAAGAAACTCCTGGAGGGAATAGGCCGCGCCGTATGCCTCCATGGCCCATACCTCCATCTCCCCCAGTCTTTGACCCCCGAACTGGGCCTTACCGCCCAGGGGCTGTTGGGTCACAAGAGAATAGGGGCCGATGGATCTTGCGTGCAATTTATCGTCCACAAGGTGGTGCAATTTCATCATATACATTATGCCAACGGTTACTTGTTGGTCAAAGGGCTCCCCGGTCCGCCCGTCGTACAGGGTAGTCTTACCGGTCAAGGGAAGCCCTGCCCTTTGCAGGCATGCCTTTATCTCCTCCTCAGCAGCCCCGTCAAAGACCGGCGAGGCCATGGGGACACCGCCGTCTAGAGACCTTGCCCTTTCCATGAGTTCTTCATCCGTCAAATCTTTGAACAGGCGATTGTACTCGTCCCTGGAGAACACTTCCCGCAGCTTTTTTCTGACCTTTGCCGTATCTTGGAGCCTGCTCACCAGTTCTCTTATCTGCTTGCCCAGCTCATGGGAGGCCCACCCCAGGTGTGCCTCAAGAACCTGTCCTACGTTCATCCTCGAAGGCACTCCCAAGGGGTTGAGTATAATGTCAACCGGGGTTCCATCCTCGAAGTAGGGCATGTCTTCCACGGGGAGAATCCTTGACAGGACACCCTTGTTGCCATGTCGCCCGGCCATCTTGTCCCCCACTGAAAGTTTCCGCTTCACCGCTATATACACCTTGACCATCTTTATTACACCGGGAGCGAGCTCATCACCCATCCCGAGCCTTTCGATTCTCTCGTCAAAGAACTGGTTGATCTTGCTCACCTTCTCATTGTACTTCTCGACAATTGTCTCCATCTTCTCTATCACGTCCATGGACGTCTTCAAGTCCGCCCCGGCCCACGC
The DNA here is from genome assembly GCA_019308985.1 of Deltaproteobacteria bacterium. Next base: position 1,261 of record JAFDHB010000146.1, read on the forward strand.
CTCCACTGGAATCCGATCAATATCTTCCGGGGTGATCTCTTTCTTTGTGCCCATGAGTGACTTGCTTGTCTTCTTGTCCTTCAGGGCACGCTTGAGTTTTTGACCGACCAGAACCTCCTTCAATCTGGCCCTTGCGTTTCGTTGAATTATTTCTATTTCGTCCCTTCTATCCTTTTCCAGCTTGGCCTTGGCTTCCTCTTCTATGGCCAAACTCCTTGCATCCTTTTCAACGCCCCTCCTGGAGAAAATCTTCGTATCGATTACGATCCCTTCCACCCCGGGAGGCACCCTGAGGGAGGAATCTTTCACATCACCGGCCTTGTCCCCGAATATGGCCCTGAGCAGCTTCTCTTCAGGTGAGAGTTGGGTTTCGCCCTTGGGCGTGATCTTCCCGACCAGGATGTCTCCCGGCTTGACCTCGGCCCCTATCTTTATGATCCCGCTCTCGTCAAGGTTCTTGAGGGCCTCTTCTCCCACGTTGGGGATATCCCTGGTGATCTCTTCTTTGCCGAGCTTTGTGTCCCTGGAGACCACCTCAAATTCCTCAATGTGAATGGAGGTGTATATATCGTCCTTTACCACGCGCTCACTGATGATGATAGAATCCTCAAAATTGTATCCTCCCCAGGACATAAAGGCCACCATAACGTTCTGCCCAAGGGCCAGTTCACCGAGTTCGGTAGCAGGCCCATCCGCTATTATCTGGCCTTTCTTTACAAGATCACCCTTTCTTACTATCGGCTTTTGGTTATAGCAGGTATTCTGGTTGGACTTCTTGTACTTGAGCAACTTATAGATCTCTACTTCATCTCCATCATCTGATCCACCTTTCGACCTGACAAGTATCCTGGAGGCGTCTACGTCCTCCACTATTCCATCCCTTCGAGCTATAATCGTTACACCCGAGTCCCGCGCCACGACCCCCTCTATCCCTGTTCCTATCAGGGGTGCACTCGCCTTCAAGAGGGGCACGGCCTGTCTTTGCATGTTGGATCCCATCAACGCCCTGTTGGCATCATCATGTTCCAGAAACGGTATCAGGGAGGCGGACACGCTCACGAGCTGGTCAGGGGATACGTCCATATATTTCACGCTTTCCACAGGGGCCCTGCTCGCCTCCCCTTCAATCCGCACTGCGGCTTCCTCCCTGATAAAGTATCCCTTTTTGTCAATTGGGGCATTGGCCTGTGCAATGGGGGAATCCTTTTCATTAAGGGCCGAGAGATACTGTATCTCATCGGTCACCCTGCCATTTTCAGCCTTCCTGTACGGCGTTTCAATGAAGCCGAATTCATTAACCCTTGCATAGGTACTCAAGGAGACGATAAGTCCGATATTGGGGCCCTCGGGGGTCTCAATGGGACAAATCCTCCCATAGTGAGTGGGATGAACGTCCCTGACCTCGAACCCGGCCCTCTCCCGGGTCAACCCTCCCGGCCCAAGGGCACTCAACCTGCGTTTGTGGGTAATCTCCGAGAGGGGGTTTGTCTGATCCATGAACTGGGACAACTGGCTCGTACCAAAGAATTCCTTGACCACGGCCGAGACCGGCTTTGAATTGATCAAGTCATGGGGCATGAGTGCCTCCACTTCCTGGAGGCTCATCCTTTCCTTGATGGCCCTTTCCATTCGGACCAACCCGATCCTATACTGGTTCTCCAGCAGTTCGCCGACCGCCCTGACCCTTCGATTGCCGAGGTTGTCGATGTCATCCACCATGGCCTCGGCGTTCTTGAGCCTTATCAACTCCTTAACCGTGGCTATGATATCCTCTTTTCTCAGTGTCCTCTGGTCAAGTGGGACATCCTGGTTCAACCTGTAATTGAGCTTGAGCCTTCCTACTGGAGAAAGGTCGTAGGAGGAAATGTTGAAGAACAGGTTATGGAAAAAGTTGTTTGCAACCTCCTGGGTTGGAGGGCTGCTCGGCCTCATCTTCCTGTAAATCTCAAGGACGGCCTCGTCACAGTGATCTATCTTGTCCAGCATCATGGTGTCCCTGATGGTTGTGCTTACGCCGGGTGCCTCCAGGACCAGGCATTCGATTTCCTTGATCCCCGCCTCCAGAATAGCCGCAATAACCTCTTCACTAATGGGCTGGTTGCCGTGGAGGAGTATTTCACCCGTTGCAGGGTCCACTATGTCGTCCGCTACAACCCTACCCAGCATTTCCTTTGGGCCGACGGGTATATGGGTAATTCCCGCTGCCTCTATGATCCTGTGAACCCTCTTGGTGTACTTCTCACCTTCCTTCACCAATACCTTATTCGTCTTGGGGTCCACGACACCCCTGACTATCTTGGAGCGGTAAAGATTCTCGAACACTACGGGCCGGAGAAACTGCTTCTTGTCCTTGTCTACTATGACCTTTTCCGTCTCATAGAACTCTGCGAGGATCTCCTTTGGCGAATAGCCGAGGGCCTTGAGGAACGTGGTAACAGGGAATTTTCTCCTCCTGTCGATCCGGGCGAACAAGAGGTCCTTCGGATCAAATTCAAAATCCAGCCAAGAACCTCTCAAGGGAATAATGCGAGCGGAGTAAAGCAGTTTGCCGCTGGAGTGCGTCTTGCCCTTGTCATGGTCAAAGAAAACTCCCGGGGACCGGTGCAACTGGCTGACAACGACCCTCTCAGTCCCGTTGATGATAAAGGTTCCCCGCTCGGTCATCATGGGCAGAGTTCCGAAATAGATCTCTTGCTCCTTGATGTCCCTGATGCTCTTTGTTCCATTCGCATCGTCGGTATCAAATACGACCAGCCGCACCGTCAACCTCAAAGGAGCCTCGTAGGTCATACCCTTGTTGATGCATTCATCTTCACCGTACTTAGGCTCTTCAAAGGTATATTTTATGAATTCAAGGGACGATGTGCCGCTGAAGTCACGAATAGGGAATACGCTCTTGAAGCCCCCCTGGAGGCCTATGTCCATCCGCTCTTCAGGAGGCACATCCTTCTGCAAAAATCGCCCGTAGGATTGCTTCTGTATCTCGATCAGATTAGGAATATCGATTATCTTTTCGATCTTCCCGAAATTTCTCCTTATGCGGTGGCTTACACCTTCGTTCTTTTTCATCTGATCTCCTGATCTCCCTGCATCAAATATATATTAGATGTGACCCTTTTGTCCAAACTAGAGGGCACATTGTTCTGAGAGGCCTGCGGGAACGACTCCTAGTCCCTCGCCTCAATAAAGAACATGGGCTGACGGAATGTTGATGGCTTCGTAAAAAGTCCAATTTCTGCGCTGCGCTTCATCTCGTTGTGATTGCGGCGTACGCTGAGTACGCCTCATCACACGAGATTCGCGCGCCTTGAACTTGAAGCTTTTTACTTTGCCATCCCAACTTTGACTTCTTACGAATTCATCAAATTTGACTTTTCAAAACCTGATTCCCTCGGCTTGGCCGACCTGAGATCGCCTACTTGATTTCAACCGTTGCACCGGCTTCTTCCAATTGCGCCTTGATGTTCTCGGCCTCTTCCTTGGATACGCCGTCCTTAACGTTTCCGGGAACGCCGTCCACCAAGGCCTTTGCCTCCTTCAGGCCCAAACCCGTTATAGCCCTGACCACCTTGATGACCTGGATTTTCTTGTCCCCCACTCCGGTAAGGACGACGTCAAACTCGGTTTTCTCAGGGGCCTCCTCCTGGGCCTGAGCACCAGGGGCCGGGCCTGCCATAGCAACAGGAACCGCGGCGGAGACGCCGAATTTCTCTTCCAATTCCTTCACGAATTCGGAAAGTTCCAGGACCGTCATGCTGGAAATAAAATCGATAACGTCTTCTTTAGTGATATTTGCACCCATAACTATTTCATAACCTCCCTTTATCTATCAATTGTCCTCTCGAAATTCCGTCGGCCCTTACGGGCTGAGCCTTAGTATGAAACTCACCAGCGCGATTAAGGACCTATTTCCTTTCTTGGCACGTATCCTCTGCCGCCGCCTCCCCAAAACTCATCCTTGGACCTCTGCCTTTTCCCCCTCTATGGCCTTCAATACGTTCATCAGTTGTACTAGCACGCCGTTCAACACCCTGACCAGTGACGCAGGAACCGCTTGCATGGCCGATAGCACCTGTGCCACCAACTCGTCTCTGCCGGGCAACTCGGCCAACCTGTTTATGGCATCTACACTCATTATCTTGCCGCCGATCTGGCCCGCCTTGATCTCCAGGTGCTTCTCCTCTTTCATCCCTTCCACCAGAACCTTGGCAGGGGCCACGGCATCTTCATAGGCGATTGCCAAGGCATTTGGCCCTGAGAAATACTTCTCCAGTATGGCACTCTCGGTTTCGCGGCTGGCAAGCTTCAGGAGACGGTTCTTTATAACCTTAAAATCGGTATTATGCTTCCTCAGTTCTCTCCTGATTGAGTTCATGGATTCCACGTCCAGTCCCTTGTAGTCAACCAAAAAGGTGGCCTCAGCCTTTTTTAGCCGACTGTGAAGGTCTTCTACAAAAACTCTCTTCTCTTCCCTGTTCAAAAACAGATCACCCCCTTTATGATCCAGTCTAGAATTATCAAAGTCGCGCGGGGTGCCTATTCCAGTCATCTTATTATCGATTTCCGGTCTCGGCAGGCCCATGAAAAAGATTAAGCCCCCTATACCCCTCTGGTAGTCGTTCAAGGGTTATCAGCACCCGCTGTCTTTGACCAGAATAACGAACCCTCTAAGCTCCGGATATACCACCGATCTATGAAAAATTTTTCCCGCCCTTGACTCGGAAAACAGGGACCGTCTCAATAAACGGCCCTCCGTCCATGGGATCCACCCAGTAAAATCATCGGCTCAACGCCTTCCCCATCCTTATGGAAACAAGTCATCGCTCGGCACCCGGTGAGGCTCTCACCTTGGGTCCCTGGCCCTCTCTCCCATATGTTCACCGGATTAAGTGGGACGGCTGACTCAAACTCTCACATAACACTCTTACGAGCTTGCAGCGAGTAGATCTTTCACAAAACCAGGATCAACCTTGATACCAGGCCCCATCGTCGTAGAAATGGCGATGCTTCTTAGATAGGTTCCTTTACTAGCAGGTGGTTTCAACCTTAAAAGTGTGTCCATAAAGGCCGCCATATTCCCCAGCAGTTTCTCCATGCCAAAGGACACCTTCCCCATAGGTGCGTGGACAATGCCTGCCTTTTCCACCCTAAAATCTATCTTGCCTGCCTTGATCTCCTTGACTACCTTGGCCACATCGAATGTTACGGTCCCGAGCTTCACATTCGGCATCATTCCCCTTGGGCCCAGAATCCTACCCAACTTGCTCACAGAGCTCATCATGTCTGGTGTGGCTATGGCCTTGTCAAATTCCAGCCAACCCCCCTGGATCTTCTTGATGTACTCGTCGGACCCCGCATAATCCGCACCTGCCTCCAGCGCCTCCTTCTCCTTTTCGCCCTTCGCAAAGACCAGGACGCGTATTTCTTTCCCCACACCATTCGGCAACACCACCGTCCCCCTTACCATCTGGTCAGCGTGTCTCGGGTCTACCCCGAGCCGGACAGCCATGTCCACCGTCTCATCGAAACCGGCATACGCACAATCCAAAGTCAGTTGTAAGGCCTCTTGGAAACTATATTTCTTTTGCCTATCTACCTTCTCCAGCGAACTCCTGTACTTTTTTCCCCTCTTAGACATTTTCCCAAAAACCTCTTGCAGTATCCTATCTCAAGACCGTAATTCCCATACTTCTTGCCGTCCCCTCGATTATCTTCATGGCGCTTTCCAAGTCGTATGCGTTCAGGTCCTCGAATTTAAGCCTTGCAATCTCTTCGATCTGCTTCCTGGTTACACTCCCGACCTTCTCTCTGTTAGGTTCACTCGACCCCTTGGCTATCTTGGCTGCCTGCTTGAGGAGGACGGCGGCCGGAGGAGTCTTGGTGATAAATGAAAAGGTCCTGTCAGCGTAAATCGTTATGACCACCGGTATGACAGTCCCGGCTTGGTCCTGGGTCTTTGCATTGAAGGCCTTGCAAAACTCCGCTATATTGACCCCATGCTGGCCCAACGCAGGTCCAATCGGCGGAGACGGATTGGCCTGGCCTCCCTTTACCTGTAGTTTGACGGTTGCAATGATCTTTTTTGCCATCTTTTTCCTCTTCAGATCTTGTTCACTTGTATGAAATCCAGCTCAACGGGCGTGGAGCGACCAAAAATAGTGATAAGGACCCTCAATTTTTCCTTGTCCGGCTTTACTTCCTCTACTACACCCTGGAAATTGCTGAAGGGGCCGTCTATGACCCTCACTTCATCCCCCTCTTCAAAGTGGTATTTCGGCTTTGGCTTGCTTATGCCCTCTTCCATCTGCCTGATTATCCCTTCTGCCTCTTCGTCAGGGATCGGTGTAGGAGTTATGCCGCCGCCGACAAAACCGGTGACCTTGGCGGTGTTCCTGACCGTGTGCCAGGTTTCCTCGTTTACCACCATTTGAACCATGATGTAACCAGGATAAAACTTTCTGGAAGAGGTCTTTTTCCGCCCTTTCTTCAACTCGATAACATGTTCCGTAGGGACGATTATCTTCCCAAAATACTCCTCCTGTCCAAGGGCCTTTATCCTTTCCTCAAGGCTCGACTTGACCTTATGTTCAAAACCGGAATAGGTATGCACTATATACCACTTCATATCCGGTTTGCTGTTTTTTTCCTCTTTGCCCATTTCCCGCCTAGTATCTCATCGGATGATTTCATAGGGTAATTATTCTGAAAAATCGCTTACCCCACTACATTCTTTATGGCCTTGATCAGCCCAAAATCTATCATCCCCAAAAACAGTGCCACAATCAGGACAAGAATTATGACCATGGCCGTGGACGCCAGTAGTTCCTTTCTCGTGGGCCATTTCACTTTCTTCAATTCAATCTTGGCTTCCCTCAAGAACTGAATCGAAACATTTACGAACCTGAATATTGATGTCTTCTGACTCGGTTTTTTCTCAACCTCTTTCTTTGTGACAGCCGGATAAACTCTCTTCGCGCCCTCTCTTTCCGCAACAGCAACGGCTTCCTCTTTCTTCACTTCAACTTTATTCCGCTTGGATGCAGTTTGATGTTTCCTGCGTGAACTTCTCTTCTTCTTTTTCTGTGTAGGCTTTTTCATCTAATCTTAATCTCAGCTGATCTTTTCATATGGAATTTCCGGTAAATCTCTACGTACGATAGTGTGTCTCGGGCTACTGCCGCTGATCCAGAGACCAAAAATTGGCAGGCCAGGAGGGATTCGAACCCCCAACACCCGGATTTGGAGTCCGGTGCTCTAGCCGTTAGAGCTACTGGCCTGCACCACCTATACCACCTATTTAGTTTCCCTGTGAAGGGTGTGGGACCTGCAAAACGGACAATATTTCTTGAGAGCCACTTTATCAGGCGTCTTCTTCTTATTCTTCGTAGTCGTATAGTTGCGATTCTTACATTTCTCACAGGCCAGGGTAATTATGTCCCGCATACGCGTGCTCCTTTTCCACTCGCCCTATTTTCACATTCCAATCGACCGAACAGCCCAAGGATCAATAAGATACAGCAGAATCGGGTCCCTGTTCCGTCATTTCTATTCTATTCCACGATTTCGCTGATTACCCCGGCACCCACGGTCCTGCCGCCTTCCCGAATCGCAAAACGCAGCTCCTTCTCCATCGCTATAGGCGTTATCAGCGCAACCTCCATCGTCACATTGTCGCATCACCATCTCTACACCCTCAGGCAACTTCACCACCCCTGTCACATCCGTCGTCCTAAAATAAAACTGCGGCCTGTAACCATTGAAAAAAGGCGTGTGTCGACCACCCTCCTCCTTCGTCAGTATGTACGCCTCAGCCTTAAACTTAGTATGAGGCGTAATCGTACCAGGCGCAGCCACTACCTGACCACGCTCCACCTCATCACGCTTCGTACCCCTCAACAATACTCCTATGTTGTCACCAGCCTGACCCTGATCAAGTATCTTCCTGAACATCTCAACACCAGTACATACCGTCTTCATAGTAGGCCTGATACCAACCACCTCAACCTCATCACCAACATTGATAATACCTCGCTCAACCCTGCCGGTAACTACAGTACCACGCCCGGATATGCTGAATACATCCTCAATCGGCATCAAAAAAGGCTTGTCAATATCCCTCACAGGCTCAGGGATATACTCATCTATAGCATCCAATAACTCAAATATCGGCTTCACATCCTCACTGCCAGAATCATCACTCTCCAACGCCTTCAACGCACTACCACGTATAATAGGTATATCATCACCAGGAAACTCATACTTGGACAATAACTCCCTCAACTCCAACTCCACTAACTCTATCAACTCCTCATCATCCACCATGTCACACTTGTTCAAAAATACCACAATACTAGGCACACCAACCTGACGCGCCAACAATATATGCTCCCTCGTCTGAGGCATCGGACCATCATCCGCACCAACCACCAGTATAGCCCCATCCATCTGCGCAGCACCAGTAATCATGTTCTTAATATAGTCCGCATGACCAGGACAATCTACATGCGCATAATGCCTCCTCTCAGTCTCATACTCCACATGCGCAGTAGCTATCGTTATACCACGCGCCTTCTCCTCAGGCGCCTTGTCTATCTCATCAAACGGCACATACTCAGCCAGACTCTTCTTGGCTAAATGCTTCGTAATAGCCGC
>JAFDHB010000147.1 GCA_019308985.1 Deltaproteobacteria bacterium
CTGCCCCGTTTAATGAGTACTGGTGGCGCTGAATCAGAGGTCTAGGAGCACCTAAGAACATCGTTGGGGCAACGGCCTCTGAATCTGGAGTTATTTAACGGGGTAAATGATTGCGGCGTACGGTAAGTACGCCTCATCACATGAGATTTGCGCGCCTTGAACTTGAAGCTTTTTACTTTGCCATCTCAATTTTGACTTTTTACGAGTTCGTCAAGTGTCGAGCACCAAATAGGAATGAGATAGGGGACTGTGGGGGAGCAGACTAATGGATGACGGGGATTCACATATTGGAATTCACACTTCGACTCCTTTAGGATGGTGAGATGGTGGCAAGGACAGGGACACTGAAGAAGGAGTCCGCACAGACTGCCAGGGAGGAGCAGAGCAAGCCGAAAATACATGACGTAACCGGCGTCATCCTTGCCGGAGGCAAGAGCAACCGATACGGCGAAAACAAGGCCCTTGTCAAGTTCGAAGGGATTCCATTGATCCAAAGGGTTATTAACGTCCTGGACGGAATCTTCCCCCGCCTCATTATCATAACCAATACCCCTGGCGAATATGCCCATCTCGGCCTGCCCATGTATGAAGACTTGATCAAGGAGTTGGGACCCATAGGGGGAATTTACACCGGCCTGAGCGTCATGGAGGGAGATCTCGGCTTTTTTGTCGCCTGCGACATGCCCTTCCTTAATGAGGCCCTTATACGCCACTTGCTCCTTTGCGGGGAAGATTACGATGCAGTCATTCCCAGGGTGGATTGGAAGATCGAGGCGCTTCATTCCCTTTATCACAGGAGATTGATCCCCATCATAAAGGAGCACATCGATTTGGGCCTGTACCAGGTAATCAGAGTCTTTTCCAAGATCCGTGTCAAGTACGTTGATGAAGAGGAGATAAGGGCCTTCGATCCCGAACTCAAGACATTCATCAACATAAACAGGCCCGACGACCTTGCTCTTAACCTCAATCAACCGGAGGGTGGATCCAATCATGGTTGAACTAGTTGCAGCCGTAGGCTTTGCTGTTATCATCTCCGCCGGCTGCTCCCTTTTTGAAGCGGTCCTTTATTCGGTGCCCACAAGACACATCGAAATCATGGCCCGCGACAATAAGAGGAGCGGTAAGGTCTTAAAGGAACTGCGCGCAAATGTGGACCGGCCCATTTCCGCGGTACTCTCCCTGAATACCATCGCCAACACGGCAGGCGCGGCCATCGCGGGCTCAGCGGCAACCGCCGTGTTCGGCCAGGAATGGCTATTCTCATTCTCAGCCGCCTTCACGCTCGCCATCCTGATCTTCTCGGAGATTATCCCGAAGACGGCCGGCGTCGTCTATGCCCGGGCACTGGCGCCCTTGGTAGCCCTGCCCTTGAACTGGCTCGTGAGGTTTATGACCCCGGCGATCTGGCTCTGTGGCCTTGTTACAAGGATGATAGCCAGGGGCAAGATCCAGGAGACCGTTTCCCCGGATGAACTGAAGACCATGGCCCAATTGAGCCTTCGGGTAGGAGGGATAAAGCCTTACCAGTTGAACGTAATAGACAACATACTTTCCCTCGAAAACGTCACTGCAAAGGACGTTATGACTCCCCGGACCGTCATATTTTCATTGAGTGCGGACTTGACCCTTGAGGAGGCCAGCAAGGCTTCCACTAACTGGGAGCACAGTCGGTTCCCGGTCTACAAAAAGGATATTGAAGACATCGTGGGAATAGTCCTCACCAAGGAACTCTTCATCAGTCTTTCCCGGGGCAAGAAGGATCTACGCCTTTCCGATATCATGAGGTCCGTCCGCTTCGTGGCCGAGACCGCGAAACTGGACCGTGTCCTCATGGAGTTCATCACTTCAAGGCAGCACCTTTTCGTGGTCCTGGACGAGTACGGGGGTCTTTCCGGCCTCATAACCCTGGAAGACATCCTTGAGGAAATCCTGGGAAGGGAAATCATGGACGAGTCTGACCAGATTGCGGACAAGAGGGCACTGGCAAGGCTGAGGAGAAGCAGGATCAAGAGGCAATGAGCGTCCTCGAAGCCAAGCTCTTGGAACTCCTTGAACAAGAGGGACCGTTGACCGGGGAGGAGATATCCGAGCTCCTCCCCGGTGATCAGCTCGCCCTATGGAGAACGTGCAGGAGCTCCGCTGAAATAGCGCAGGTCTTTGTGGGGACCAGGTACCTGCGCCTGGACCGCAGAGTAAAAGGCTATGCGAGGCTTTCACCTTCCATTCTCAGAGAATTTCTGACTTACACGGTCATGGGCCTATCCGGTGATCTCGCCAGGTTGAGAGCAAGGGCCGAAGAAATTCGGTCACGGATAGGCGAAGTAAGCCGCGCCAAGTGCGAGCTGGCCTACAGCCTGGTTTCCGCCCTTTGCAACAGGTGGGAGAACGAGATTCCCATTGAAGAACACGTGTGTTTCATCCTGGCTGGTGACATAGTCTACAACATGGCACACGATTGCCCCCGGCCGGAAAGGAGCACCGGTAAAATGGTAAAGGGCTCTGACCTGGATCTCGTGGTGATCGTGGACGACCAGCTTCCCGACAATTCAGTCAAAAGACTGGATGACGCGATATACAGGGAAAAGTACCGCCTCTTGATAACGCCCCACCTAAGGGAAGAGATCGACTATGTGGTGAAGGGCATGGAACGGGTGAGAGAGCAGGTCCGATTTGACACTTACAGGCACATGGTGGCCTGCAAGATCATGCAGGAGGGGACCTTGCTCTTTGGGAGCGAAGAAATCTTCCATTGGGTAAAGACCACCCTCAGGGAGCAAGGCATCATGGACAGGTTGGCGGCCATGGAAAGGACCGCCAAGGAATTCAGGAGAAGAGCGGAAGAGATTCTGTTAAGTCAAGATCCTGAAAGGCTTAAGGAGGAGGGGCTAAACCTCTTCTACCCCTCCGAGGAATCGGAGGAGTTCGAATAACCCACCCCATGCAATCTCCGTGGACCCAAGATAACAAATTTCGAGCACCAAATTCCAAATCCAAATCAAGCACCCTACCGCAACTAATCTTGATTTGTTGACACGGGGAGGAATTAGTGGCAGTATCAGATGATACAGAGCGGCCCTTGTGGACAGGGAGAAGCGGCCGCAGAAAGGAGTGCCTTGAGCAGAGAAGATCTCATACAATTGGAAGGTGTCGTGACCAGGGTCCTCGGGGGAGGAACCATGGAGATTCAGTGCGCTAATGATGTGGTTGTGAGGGGGGTCTTGTCGGGTCGTATGAAAAAGCATCGCATCAAGGTCATAAAGGGAGACAGGGTGCAGGTCAGCGTTTCGCCCTACGACACCTCCCACGGCATCATCACCCTGCGTCTGAGGTAGGTGCGGACCATCCCCACGGACCCATCCGCCCAAGCAGGAGACCATGGACGATCCATTGCCGGCTGTAAGGAAGGACCTGGAATTCGTGCCTGTTCAACACGGTGGAAGGCAACTGGTCCTTGTCAGGGATCACCTGGGGCTGGTGAAGGAGGGCCAGGCCGTGGAATTGCCCCTCTACCAGATCATGGTGATGCTCAATGGCACGACCTCCATCAGGGACCTACAGATGGAACTCATGAGGCAGAAGGGTGGAGTGCTGGTGGATTCCAGGGAGGTTGAGGCCATTATCGATCACCTGGACGAGTCCTTCTTGCTGGATTCTGAGAGGTTTCGCGGGGCCAGGGAAAGAATAGTCCGGGAATTCGTTTCCATGGAGGTGAGGCCCTGCTCCCACTGCGGAAAGGCCTATCCCGAGCATCCTTCCCAATTGAAGGAGCGTCTTGACGAGATCCTGAACAGCCGCTACCGGAAACCCGGCCCCGATGGCAAGATCATCGGGCTCATCGCGCCCCATATTGACCTGGCGGCGGGAGAGAGGGTCTATTCGAGGGCATACCAGACCATATCGGGTGCGTCCCCTTCCAGGGTCGTGATCCTGGGGGTGGGCCATCACCTTAGAGAAGAGCTTTTCAGCCTCACGAAAAAGGATTTTGAGACCCCCCTGGGGAGGGTGAGGACGGACCGCTCAGTGATAGAAAAGTTGAAAAAGGCGGGGAGAGGCGCCATATCTGCCGACGATTTCCCGCACCGCTCCGAGCATTCCATCGAGTTTCAGCTCCTGTTTCTTCAGCACGTACTCGGAGACAAGGACTTTGTCCTGGTCCCTGTCCTGTGCGGGTTTGCAAGGGCCTCCCTCCCGGAATACAGCAGGCAGGCATACCTGGATCGAGCAGGCCCCTTTGTCCAGGCCATGAGGGAGATCCTGGAACAGGAGGCAGGGGAGACCCTGGTGGTGGCAGGGGTGGATTTTTCCCATATCGGGCCAAAGTTCGGCCACGACAGACCCGCGGAATACCTGAGGGCACAGGCCGAGGGCCATGACAGGAAGTTGTTGGAGTACCTGTCCCAGAGGGATCCTGACGGATTCTGGGAAGAGTCCCGACGGGTGGATGACAGGTACAATGTGTGCGGGTTTTCGGCCCTTGCCTGCCTCATGGAGGTATTGCCGCCGGCAAGGGGACATCTGCTTGAACACGAGACCTGGTTTGAGGCCCCGACCCAGTCGGCGGTCAGCTTCGCCGCCATGGCGTTCACAAGGGAGTGAGATGCCCGTGGAGAGGGGTTATGGAGGTTCAAGGTTCAAAGTTCAAGGTTCAAGGTTGGAGGTTCAAGGTTTAAGGTTTAAGGTTGGAGGTTCAAGGTTCAAGGTTTAAGGTTGGAGGTTCAAGGTTCAAGGTTTAAGGTTGGAGGTTCAAGGTTCAAGGTTTAAGGTTGGAGGTTCAAGGTTCAAGGTTCAAGGTTCAAGGTTCAAGGTTGAAGATCAATGAAAATTGAACGCTTCGAAGATATTCAGGCCTGGCAACTTGCCCGTGAGTTGACGCGAATGGTCTATAGTCTCACAAAGAAGCCAAAATTGGCGAAGGATTATGAGCTCAAGAGACAGATACAAAGTGCTGCTGGGTCCTCGATGCACAATATTGCCGAAGGTTTTGGTTCCGAATCCAATGGAGAGTTTGTCCGTTTCTTGCGCTATGCAAAGCGATCCTGCTCTGAAGTCCAAAGTGAACTCTATGTAGCTCTTGATGAAGGATACATATCTCTAGACGAATTCAAGGAGGTTTACGAGCAAGCTGGCAGAACACGGGCTGCGGTTCATGGATTCATCAATTACCTCAAGAATTACGAACCGTGGGAGAAAGCCAAGCCCAAGCTCGGAACCCCGAACCCTGAACCTCGAACCTTGAATCCCAATCGGGTTACGGAGGTCTTGCGATGAAGAGCCCCCCTTTTGACTACACGAACGGCGGTGTCGACGACCCTTCCCAGGGACGGCAGGCGGATTTCGAAGAGTTCGAGGCCACCGAGCTTTACTGCCCCAAGTGCGGTGTGGCGGTTCCCGTGAGAAAGTCCCTCCTCCTCATCCTACCCGAGGGGGACAAGTATGAATACAGATGCCAGCAATGCGGCACTACCGTTGGGGACAAAATGGACAAGAGCGGGCAGTTTTACGGCATCCTCAAGACCTAGTGTGATGCATCCGCAAGAACCCCATCTGCTGCGTTGCGCTGCATCTTTAGTCACTGCGGCGTACTTCTATGTACGCCTCATTCCTAAAGATTTGCGCGCCTTGCATCTGGGGCCCTTTCGAACGCATCACCAGTATAGGGTTTCGAAGCAACCGTGTTGCTGGCTTTGGCTTTGGACCGAGGTGACCGTGTCACTGGTCCTTTGGATCGAAGCAACCGTGTTGCTGGCTTTGGCTTTGGACCGAGGTGACCGTGTCACTGGTCCTTTGGATCGAAGCAACCGTGTTGCTGGCTTTGGACCGACATGGTCGGCCCGCCCCATATTTAAGAGGAGGTTCAAGGTTCAAAGTTCCAGGTTCAAACTTCAAGGTTCAAAGCTAAAGGTTCGTGAAATCCGCGTAATCCGTGCCAAAGATATTTTTCTTGTCCCTTTGTTTGGACCGAAGTGACCGGTGTCACCGGCTTTGGACCGAGGCAACCGTGTTGCTGGCTTTGGACCGAGGCAACCGTGTTGCTGGCTTTGGCTTTGGACCGAGGCAACCGTGTTGCTGGATCTCCCCACCGACACGGTCGGCTTGTTCCATACTTCGGATGAAAGGATCTGGACAAGAGGCCATCGATTCTACTTGAACCACAGGAGTTGTCCCGTACCCCTGGACTTGGAGGCCGCAATCACAAGGGTGGAGCCGTCTGCCTGTATATCGTTGATCACGTACTTGACGGTCCTGGACGTCCAGGCAGGGACAAGGGCGCTTGGCTGAACCTTGAAGGCAAACAGCCTGGCCTTTGTATAGACCAGAAGGTCTTTCAGGAGATTTGAAAGGCGGATATTCTTCACTGCCAGGACCTCCCGCTTCCCATCCCCGTCCAGGTCCATCAGGATGATCCTTCCGTTGAGCAGCGTGTCCTTTCCCGGCAGACCGGGATCATCCCTGTCGGCCTCAACGTTGATGATGTTCTCTGATCCGCCCATCTCCTCTGCCCCGGTCCAGAGGATCTTGCCTTCCCTGTCCCAGATGCGCAGGTAGGAGTCCCCGTCCAGACCCAGAAAGGTCCTCGGTTCAGGGGTGGAGACGTCCAGGGGAATCAGTGCATAGAACTGGACACCCTTCTTGAAGGAGGGCAATTCCCGGCGCCTTTCGAGGTTTCCTCTCCCGTCATAGTCCATGAGGTAGATCCTGCCGTGGAAAAAGGAGCCGAGCTTGCTGTCCTGAAAGAAAAGGAGGGGTTTGCCGCGGCCCGGTACCTTGAGCGCCTTGATATGCCCGGTGATGCGGTAGAGCTTTTTGAACGATCCGTCCCATTCCCAGACAGTGGTCCTTGCCCTGGTTCCATACCTACCTACGAGATATATCTCCGCCCTGCCGTTGTCGTCCGCATCTCCCGCGCTGACCTTGAGAAAGGATTCGCTCCGCCCGGGTTCAAGGGTGCCCAGGGTTTCAAGGGCCTTTCCCTTCCTGGCATAGACCAGGAGCTTATCCCTTCCAAGCACCAGCCACTCGGAGATCCCGTCTCCATCGACGTCTCCGGCATCAAAGGCCATGATCTTCATCCTGATGGTGAGTCTGCCCGTGGGCCTGAGATCAGGTGCGGGCCTGGCCGGTCTTTGAAATAGTCCACCCGTACCCGCTCCCTCCCCACCCGGAAAGGGGGCGGACACGGCCAGCCTCTCGGCCCATATGTCCCGGCCTTCTACAAAGGAGCGAAACTGGAAAGCAATGTCCGCAATCTTCTTGATCAGTTCGCTTTCTTCCAGGGCCTCGGAGATATTGGAGCTCCTGACCATCCCTTCCTTGAGCTCCAGGAGGGTAAGGTCGATGCTGTAGCCGGTACCCACCGTGGTTATGCCGCCGTAAATGGCATAGTCGGCCTTGATGGCCCGGGCAAGCGCCTCCGCCCTTGACCTGGTAAGAACGCCTTGTCTCTCCTTTTCAGCGAGTCTTGACTGAATGGCCTCATCCCCCAGGATCTTGATGTCACCGCCCGAGAGGCGGGACAGAAGCATGTTCCTGAGCCCTTCCCGGAGATAGGCCTTGGAGGGGTCGCCATATAGGGCCAGGGGGAAAATCACGACGGTCCTGGCCTTGTCTGCAAAGAGGGGCGTCGAACCCATGAGGATGAGGGCCAGGGCGAAGAGAATGATCTTGTGTGCCAAGGATGTCCTGCTCATTACTGCTTGTCCTCCCTATTTGAGAGGATGGTAAGGGAGTCTCGAGAAAATGTCAAAGGAAACTCCAAAGGAAGCAACAAGAAACAAGTGACGAGTGACAAGTAACCAATGACCAATAACAAATAACCCCGCGATCTTTGAACCCTGAACCTTGAACCCTGAACCCTGAACCTTGAACTCTCATATGGAGCGAGCCGACCGTGTCGGCGGAAATCCGGTGACACGGTCACTTCGGTCCAAAAAGGCCAGCAACGCGGTTGCCTCGATCCAAATTATGGAGCGAACCGACCGTGCCGGTGGAGATCCAGTGACGCGGTCACTTCGGTCCAAATCCAGCAACATGGTTGCCTCGATCCAAATTATGGAGCGAACCGACCGTGTCGGTGGAGATCCAGTGACGCGGTCACTTCGGTCCAAATCCAGCAACATGGTTGCCTCGGTCCATAGGGCCAGTGACACGGTCACTTCGGTCCAAAATCAAACAAAAAAGGGTCAAAAATCATCCTTCACCTTTACCTTATCAAAGGGATATCTTTCCTTCATAGCCATAAGGTGCTGCCTCTCCCTGGCATCAAGAAACCTTGTCCTATAGCTCCCATAGGCATATTCTTCTGGAAGGCTGGCATACCCGTGCTTAACTGGGTTGTAATAGATATAGTTAAGCCTCGCGAAATAGGATCTCTCATAGGTAATGCAGGTATCCCAATAATTGTGAAATACATGGGGCAAGTCCCGGGACTGGGTGATGTGCTTTTTGATCCATAACGCAGTAAACTTATGCATATCGCGAATCAAATTTGACAGCGTAGAAGGATTTTCGGGAGCTTCTAGCATAATATGATAATGGTTATCGAGAATTACCCAATCCTCGAGAATCCAATCATAAGCAGAGCACGCGGTTGTAAGGGAGTTCAGAAGTCTATCCTTTGCTCCTCCTCTTATTATTCTCCTGGATTTGTAAGTCGACCCGGTAATGAAATACTTTGATTTGGGGCGAAAAAGGTGAGGTGGTATATGATGATAGGTTTTGTATTTTTCTTCGGTCATGGCAAGAGGGTCCAGAAATTATGGAGCGAACCGACCATGTCGGTGGAGATCCAGTGACACGGTCACTTCGGTCCAAAAAGGCCAGCAACGCGGTTGCCTCGATCCAAATTATGGAGCGAACCGACCGTGCCGGTGGAGATCCAGTGACACGGTCACTTCGGTCCAAATCCGG
>JAFDHB010000020.1 GCA_019308985.1 Deltaproteobacteria bacterium
ATTATTTGCTAGATTCCAAAGGGACGGATTAAGAGGAACAGCCATGGAAATTGACCTGCATATTCATTCCACCTGCTCAGATGGTAAGATGACTCCTGAGGAGATCCTCAGGACTGCCGCTGAAAGAGGACTTGAGGTTATCTCCATAACAGATCACGATTCCCTGGACTGCCAGGAGGAAGCAGAGTCGGTTTCCCGGAAATGGGGAATCAAGTATATATTCGGGCTGGAATTAAACGTGTCTTTTTCCCATCCCCGCTACAGGAAAGGCAAGGCTATTTCCCTGGATTTTCTGGGATATGATTATGACATTACTTACGGTCCCCTGATCGGAAGGCTCGAAGAATTAAGGGAATATAGAAAAAAGAGGGCGGAGCGAATCTTGAATAATATCAACCAGGAACTATCAAGGCAAGGCCTCAGGCAGCTCACACAGGAGGACCTGGACGCAATTCAGAATTCCGTGGACGGAACTTTCGGCCGACCCCATATAGCAAATTACCTTGTCCAGAAGGGCATAGTGGCCGATAGGCAGGAGGCCTTTGATCGTTATCTCGTCAAGTGCAATGTGTCCAAGATGCCCCTTTCCCTCCAGGAGGCATCTAGACTTGTCAGAGGTGCCGGGGGGAAACTGGTATTGGCCCACCCCAACCATCCAAGGGGAACCTCCCTCATATCCTTTACCCATTCCCTTGAAGAACAGCAGAGGATCATAGAGGATTCCATGCTGCCCTATATCGATGGTATCGAATGCTGGCATTCCAGCCAGGACAAAGAGACGACGTCCTCCTACACTGCCTTCGCGAGGAGACTGGGCCTCCTCGTGACCGGAGGCTCGGACTGCCACCAGCAACCAGTGCTCATGGGCACAGTGGATGTTCCTTCTTGCGTGGTAGAGCAATTCGGCCATGACGCGTCCTTAAAGAGGAAAAGGAAGAGGAGACGAGAAGAGACGCCATGTCATCATTAATAGAAGACCTTCAAGATCCCCGTTTCTTACCTGACAAGACGACCAGAGTGACGCTGGTTCAGACCCATATCTCCCTTGTCTTTGTGGGTGATGAGTTCGTCTACAAGGTAAAAAAGCCCGTCAACTTTGGATTCCTTGACTTCTCCACCCTGGAGAAAAGGCACCATTTCTGCGTCCAGGAACTAAGGCTGAATCGGAGGTTGTGTCAAGACATATACCTGGATGTACTCCCGGTGATATTTGACGGCAAACACCATAGGATAGGCCGTGGGGGAGGGCAAGTCGTGGACTATGCCGTGAGGATGAAGAGGATCCCGGAGGAGATGCTCATGAAATCCCTCTTCCAGAGAGGCCGACTGGGCGAAGACCACCTGGACAGGCTGGCCGATGTCTTGGCCTGTTTCCACAAGAAGGCGGATAGCTCCCCAGAAATCAATGTCTTTGGCAGACCGGAACGGGTCAAGATAAATACTGATGAAAACTTCGAGCAAACGAGGAAATACATAGGCAAAACCATCGATCGTGACGACTTCAACACCCTTTTCAATTGGACAGAGACCTTTTTCAAGGAAAACGAGAAGGTGTTTCATGACCGTATTTCAAAGGGTAGAATAAGAGACTGTCACGGGGATTTACACATGGAACACGTGTGCTTCAGCGAGCCCATATGTATATTCGATTGTGTTGAATTCATAGACCGCTTCCGATACACGGATACGATCTGCGATATCGCCTTTTTGTTGATGGATATGGAATATCATGGAGGGGAAGCCCTCGCAGAATACCTGTGGAAACAGTATGTGCTTGCCACTGGAGACCGGGGAACCGAATCACTGCTGATTTTTTACAAGGTGTACAGGGCCTATGTGCGCGGAAAGGTGAACAGCTTCCAGTTGGAAGATGATAGGATCGGAGAGGATGCAAAGAGCAGGGCAGCTGAAAGCGCCAGGAGATACTTTAAGTTAGCCTTGAGTTATATCGGCTAACTCTTTGTATCATAAGGAGAATACCTGCTGAATAGTCGGCTATCGCCTTTTTCGATGATAGTTGAACCAACGTTTTTTCACTGGAGATTTTGAATATGCGAGAACCCTTCATAGAATTCATTCAGAGAGAACTGGGGCCTGACCCGGTCCTGATAACCTGCGGGCTGCCCGCATCCTATAAGACCGAGACCGGTGAGGTTATTGCCAGGCTGAAAGGCTACAGGGTCTTAAGGACCGATATGATCAGGCTGGAGGTGTTGCGAAACGAGGATATATTTGATGAAAAGGTGGCATCCAACATGGACAAGCGGAGGCTCGTTTACGAAGAGATGTTCTCGATGGCTGATAGGCTGGCAGCCAAGGGCGAAGGAATCATACTGGATGCCACATTTGTGACGCAGGCATTGAGGAGGCAGGCCGCTGAGATTGCGGCACGAAACAACAAGGAGTTTATCATAGAACAGACCCAATGTCCGCAAGAGGTGTCCCTGAGGAGAATCAGCCTGCGAAGCAAGGAAAACTACGAGTCAAATGCCCTGACAGAGCAAGCCTATCTGAACAACAAGAAGAAGTTCGAACCGGTTGACCTGGATGACCTGAAGGAAAGGTTCCCCCGGCTCCGGATTGAACGTTTGATCGTGGATACCACTTCGGATCTGGAGGAGGAGTGGGTTGTTGTCGGAAGAGAGAAAAGATGAGGGGGCGAAGAGCTTTTGGCACGGGGAACAGGTAGGTAGATGAATGAAGAGTCGCCTGGGAAAATGGAACCGAAATCCCTGAGGAAAAGGATCCTTGTCGCCAGGAGGAAGGTCCCGGCTGATACCGTGTTGAAGAGATGCCGTGTGGTGAATGTCTTTTCCGGGACCTCCCAGCCGGGAGATGTGGCGATCGTAGGGGGTTACATCGCAGGAGTAGGGGAGGGGTACGAGGGGAGAGAGGAGTTGGATCTTGATGGGAAATGGGTCGTCCCTGGGCTTATCGATGCCCACATGCACGTAGAGAGCACCATGATGCTTCCCTCCAGGCTGGCTCAGGTGCTCTTTCCCCACGGTACCACCGCCTTGATCTCCGATCCCCATGAAATAGCCAACGTTCTGGGTTTAGAAGGAATTCGTCTATTGATCAGGGATAGCGAATCCACGCCCTTTGGCTTCTATTTTATGGCTCCATCCTGCGTGCCGGCAACCCCTTTGGAAACCTCCGGTGCCCGATTGGAGGCCTCTGATCTGGCTCAGGTAAAAGGCGAACCCAGGGTACTGGGGCTCGGTGAAGTGATGAACTATCCGGGAGTACTCATGGGTGAAGAAAGGCTCCTGGAAAAATTGCTCCTTTTCAGAGACCAAACAATTGATGGTCATGCCCCTGGCCTGGGGGGCGATGATCTTCAAGCTTATGTGACGGCCGGCATCAGGTCTGACCATGAGACTTACGGACTCAGAGAAGGCCTGGAAAAGTTACAATCAGGCATGATGCTTTTTATCAGGGAGGGGTCTAGCGCAAAAAACCTTGAAGAGCTTTTGCCTCTGGTGAAGTCAAATAATTCCAGGAGGTTTTGTCTTGTATCGGATGATCTCCACCCCTGTGATCTTTTCAAGAGGGGGCATTTGGACTATATCGTGAGAAGGGCTGTTGAATGGGGCCTGGATCCTTTTACGGCCATCCAGATGGCCACCCTCAATCCCGCTGAGTACTTCGGGTTAAGGGAGCGTGGTGCTGTCGCACCGGGATTTCGGGCGGATATCATAGTCATAGATAATCTTGAGAGCTTTAGGGTGGAAAAGGTCTTTAAGGACGGAGAGCTTGTTGCGGAAGGAGGGAGGGCTATCTGGGATCCTGGAGATATTTCCAGGGGGCTTGAATCCAAGAAATTGAACATTGCGCAAGGGCTGAGCCCTGAAAGTTTTCATATCAGTGCTGAGGGTGGAAGTATCCGCATCATGGAGCTTATCCCGGATCAGATATTGACCGGTGAGCGTATCGAGGCCCCTCTTGTAAGAGACGGATCGGTGATACCGGATATTGAAAGGGATATCTTGAAGCTCGCCGTCATAGAAAGACACAGGGGCACGGGCAGGATAGGCCTGGGAATGGTAAGGGGATTCGGACTGAATTCCGGCGCCGTCTCTTCCTCTGTTTCCCATGATTCCCACAATGTCATTGCCCTTGGGACTAATGACCCGGATATGTTCAGGGCCGTTTCAGAGGTAAAGGAAATGGGGGGAGGAATCGTAGTAGTCAAAGGTGAAAAGGTGATAGGGAGAGTGAGGCTTGAAATAGGAGGTCTCATGTCCGCCCAAGGCATCGACAGCCTCATGGAACAACTGGATAGTGTCAAGACCGCGGCCAGGTCTCTTGGTTGCAAATTAAAGGATCCTTTCATGACACTATCCTTCTTGGCTCTACCTGTCATTCCTAAATTGAAACTCACGGACATGGGCCTGGTTGACGTGGAAAATTCTGCCCTGGTCCCGCTTTTCGTAAGAGAGTGACAACGGGAGGTCTTCCCACCGGCAGCTGGAGGGACAAAATAGACTAGGAGAGGGGTGCCCATGAAACAAAAATCGGTCGGCATCATATACAAACACCACTATGAACTCGCCCGAAGGGAGGCGGAAAATCTTTACAACTTCCTGAAAAGCAAGAATGTCAGGGTCATTTCCGAAGAAATGGACGCTGTCGGAAAAGAACACTCCTGCCCCGAGGAACACTCTTCAATATCAAGTGACGTTGACTACGTTGTCGTATTGGGGGGAGACGGCACCCTCCTGGGTGCTGCCAGGAAGGTCGGCAGGTACGGGGTACCCATCCTGGGGGTAAACATCGGCGGCCTGGGATTCCTCACGGAGATTCCCCTTAAACGGCTCTATCACGCCGTTGAGATGATGCTCAGGGACGAACTGGAGACGGAGAGCAGGCTAATGCTCGATACCAAGGTCTTGAGGGATGGACAAGAAATATGCATGTTTCGAGTGCTTAATGACGTAGTCATCAACAAGGGGCCCCTTGCCAGGATAATTGATCTGGATGTCTACATTAATGACCTCTTCTTGACCACCTACAGGGCCGACGGGCTCATCGTATCGACTCCGACAGGATCGACAGCCTACAATCTGTCGGCAGGAGGTCCTATACTATACCCCACGTTGGATAACGTCATTGTAACCCCCATCTGTCCCTTTGCCCTGACAAACAGGTCGATCATTCTTCCTGATTCAGACATTATCTCCATTATGATGCGAAAAAGGAGCGAGGAGAAGGTAAGTCTCACCTTTGATGGTCAGGTGGGATTTGATTTCTTTTATGGAGACAAGGTCCTCATCTACAAATCCAAGAAGAGAATAAAGCTCTTCAAATCCCCTGATCAGTCTTACTTCGAGATCCTGAGGGCAAAACTCATGTGGGGTGGGACCACCTTCAATCATAGCCGTGAAGACCAGTAGACTCCGTTTAAGGGTAGAGAGAAGGGAAATCAATTACTTGAGGGTCACCTTCGAATCCTACGACGGAACGGCGGTGGTGAGGACGGTTGACCCTCAGGAGGCCGTTATAGAGCTTCATATTTCCCCGGGCCGTGAGGCCTTGGTAACCAAGCTCGTAAAGGACCTGATAGAAAGGGAAGGGATGAAGATCAGGCCGCTGGATTGAAAAACCGCCCCGGAGGAGAGCGGGCCGTTGTCGAAAGCCCCGGAAGATGTGTCCCCTCTGTGATACCGCGAAGCCGACTGCGGATGACTTCACTATTGTCTCCTGATTTGCTAATATCCATTTTGATGGCTTCGTAAAAAGTCCAATTTGTGTGAGGAGGTTTTCCCTTTGGAGCGAACCCTTTACATAGCCACCATGGGCTGCCAAATGAATGAATATGATTCCGATCATGTGACCCAGCTCCTCCTTAAGCGCGAATTCAAGGTCACCGAGAGCCCGGAGGAGGCTGATCTGATAATGATCAATACCTGCACCGTCAGAAACAAGGCGGAGCAGAAGGCTTACAGCCTCCTCGGGAGGATGGTCTCTCTAAAGAGGAAGCGACCGGGACTTATCATAGGCCTGATGGGCTGTATAGCTCAACAGGAGGGCTCCAGGCTCCTTGATAAGTTCCCGGGCCTGGACTTTGTCCTCGGTACAAGGGAGATATGCAGGGTAAGGGAGATCCTGGAGCGGGTTGAAAAAGAGAAGCAAAGGGTGGTTGCAACGGACCTTGATGACCAGGCCTTTCCCTCGGACTATGTCAAAGGTTATTTCAAAGGCAAAGTGGCAAGCTATATATCGATCATGGAGGGGTGCAACAACTTTTGCAGCTACTGCATCGTGCCCTATGTAAGGGGTAGGGAAGTGAGCCGGCCCCTGGAAGATATTGTAAACGAGGCAAAGACCCTGGTTTCACAAGGTGTGAAGGAGATAACCCTCCTGGGACAGAATGTCAATTCTTACAGGGCTGGACCAAATGAAGCGGTGAGCTTCCCGAAATTGCTGAGGACTCTGAACGGTCTTCAGGGGCTCATGAGGATACGTTTCACTACATCCCATCCAAAGGACCTCTCAGAGGGGCTTATTAAGTGCTTCGGGGAACTGGAAAAACTTTGTCCCCATATTCACCTCCCTGTTCAGGCAGGATCGAATCGCATTCTAAAAATGATGAACAGGGGTTATTCCCGCGAGAGATACATGGAGCTTGTCCACAAACTGAGGGAAGTCCGGCCCGGAATAGCTATCACGAGTGATGTCATTGTCGGATTCCCGGGTGAATCGGATGAAGATTTCGATTTGACCCTTGATCTCATAAGAAAAATCGAGTTTGACAGCATCTACTCTTTTAAGTACTCTGACAGGAAAGGAACCCCTGCTGCGGCCCTCGGAGGCAAGGTGCCGGAAGAAACAAAGTCCGCGAGATTGTTCACCCTTCAGACACTCCAGAAGCAGATTACCTTGAAGAAAAACAAGCTATTGGAGGGCAAAGAAGTTGAGGTGCTTGTGGAAGGCCCCAGCAAGAAGGGAGGACAGTTCACGGGTAGGACCGAAACCAATAAGATAGTAAATTTTTACAGTGATAACAACATAATAGGTAGATTCGTTAAAGTGCGCATTAAATGCGCATTCGCAAATTCTCTTCGGGGCGAGATAGCAGTAAATGACAAGGAGCCTCCTGGGCCCTGATAGCCAATGGACTGACGCAAGAGAAAATGTCATGCCATTTTCGGACCTTTCTCCCTTAACTTTGAACGTTCGTTATGGAAAACGAGATCATAGATTACAGGAAAGAATCCATCCTTGTCATAGAAACGGACGAAGCTCTGCGTAATGTCTTTGAAGATCTCTTGAGCTTCCTTGGATTCTCGGTCCGCTCCGTGTCCTCGGCAGAAGAGGCATGGAACATCTTGAGCAGCAATACATACACCTTCCTGCTCACCGACATGGGATATCCACAGCCCGATGGGCTTGAATTTATTGAAAAGGTGACACATCAGTTTCCCCAGATCAGCGTAATCGCGATGA
Source organism: Deltaproteobacteria bacterium (assembly GCA_019308985.1). Next base: position 7,450 of record JAFDHB010000020.1, read on the forward strand.
CCGGTTTTGCAGAGGGATACAAGTACGTTGACGTAATCAACGCAGGGGCTCAGGATTTCATAAAAAAGCCCTTTGATATCGGCGAATTGGAGGCGAAGATCCGGCGGATTATTCATGAGCGAAACCTCAGGGAGAAGCTCAACAGGATGTCGATAACGGACGCTCTTACCGGACTTTACAATCAGGGCTATTTCCACCGGAGGCTGAAGGAAGAGGTGGTCCGGGCAAAGAGGCAGAAGCACCCACTTGCCCTCATTCTGTTGGACCTGGATAACTTCAAACTTTACAATGACACACACGGCCACCTCGCAGGTGATGAAATCCTCAGGAAGGTGGGCATTATTATAAACAATTGCATCAGGGAAGGCGTTGACTCCGGTTTCAGATATGGAGGCGATGAATTCGCCATAATCCTTATAGACGCGGACCTGTCCATTGCCAAGGGAATAGGAAAGAGGATTCAGGACGCCTTCAGGAAGAAGTTGGATGTGTCCGCAAGTCTTGGGTATACCATATTTTCAGAGGAAATGTCGGAAAAGGAGTTCATTGCCAAGGCCGATGAGGACCTCTACGAGACCAAGACCAGGAAGCAAAGGGAAGTGAGGGCCACGCAGTAAACGTCTGATAAGATATATTATGTCAACTAATTTCTCCGCCTAATATTTGCGTTCTTTGCTTGTCTCCCGGAATTACCGCTCTCGAACCCTCTTCTTTTTCCAGCCAGTGAAATATTTTGTTGACATATGCTCTTGGAAAGATATAGAAACACCTTACTGTTTTCGCACATCGGAGGTTACATTTGAATGGGAAGCGTGGTAAAGAAACGCCGCAAGAAGATAAGAAAGCATAAGTACCGGAAACAAAGGAAGAAGATGCGACACAAAAACAAGTAATCCTTTTAAGTATAAGAAAAATAAGGCAGCCCGCCGGCTCTGCGGACTGCCTTATTTTTCTGCCTATTTGGTTGAAGCCTTCCTAGCTGTAGTCGTACCAGCCGGCGCCTGTTTTGCGGCCCAGCCTCCCGGCTCGCACCATGTTCCTGAACAAGGTGGGCGAGCTCCACTTTAGTTCCTTTGGAAGCTCTCTCTGGAAATACTCGTTCACATAAAAAGCCACGTCGATCCCTGTCAGGTCCATCAGTTCAAAGGGCCCCATGGGATAATTGAGCCCGTTCTTTACCGCCTTGTCCACGTCTTCCATGGTAGCTATCCCCTCTTCAACTATCTTTATGGCTTCGACGAAGTGGGGAATCATGATCCTGTTTACGATAAAACCCGGCGAATCCTTTTTTACCTCCACGGTTATCTTGCCCATGCGCTTGGCCAGCTCCTCGGTCGCTGAGACCGTTTCGTCGCTGGTGTAATGGCCCCTTATGATCTCGACCAACCTCATAAGGGGCACAGGATTGAAGAAGTGCATGCCGCAAACCTTTTCGGGCCTCTTCGTGGCCGATGCTATCTCTGTCAGGGACATGGACGATGTATTGGAGGCAAGCACCACCTCCGGCCTGCAAATCTCATCAAGTTCCTTGAAGACCTCCTTCTTCAAATCCAGGTCTTCAATCACCGCCTCTATGACAAAATCAACATCCTTGAGAGCACTGATGTCGGTGGTTCCCTTGATTCTGCCAAGGGCCGCATCCTTTTCCTTTGCCTGGATCTTACCCTTTTCAACGCTCTTGGCGAGGAACTTTTCGATATTGGCGATTCCACGCTCCACAAATTCCTGTTCTATATCCCTCATGACCACGTGACATCCGATCTGGGCCGCGACTTGGGCTATGCCGCTACCCATGGTGCCGGCACCTACGATACCTATCGTCTCGACTTCCATATTACCTCCTCTTTCCCCATGATACTCTTGCTTCTATTCAAACCGAAAAGAGGGGGAATCTGTATCCCCTCTCTGGATCCACAAGGAAGAACGGTCACTGCGGATAAGGCCCCATGACTGTGATCAGACGGCCTCCACTTTGCTGATTTCAGGCACATTTTGTTTCAGCACCTTTTCGATTCCCATCTTCAGGGTCATCTGTGACATGGGGCACCCTCCACATGCGCCTGTCAGCTTGACCTTTACCACGCCGTCTTCCCCAACGTCAATCAACTGGACATCTCCACCATCAGCCTGCAATGACGGCCTTACCTTGTTCAAGGCATCCTCAACTTTTTCTTTCAACATTAGAACTACCTCCAAAATTTGATTTAGCTAGGTCTAACATAACATCCAAACAGGCAAAATCAAGATTTAATTACACAATGCCCGGGAATAATCAACTGAAAAACCTCGGCACTCCGGAATCCAGGTATGCTGAAAGTCCTTCAGAATCACCAGGTGACCACCCAAGACTATCCAGCCATACCTCGTTACTTTCCATACACAGGTATATTGCGAGGTCCTTGCTCCATGCCCTGAGTTTCTCTGCGATGCGGCCGTACATCTCTACCCTTAAGGGCCTGAAATAGCGCATTTTCCCATCAAGCCCCTGAATAAACTCCCCCTCGAGTATCTTGCTGCGGGGATGACGCCTTCTTATGATATCCTTTAACCTGGGGATATACCTGAGACATCCCATGCTTATCCAAATAATGCCTTTGGGCTGAATATACCTCTCCATCATATCGATAGCGCGATCATATTGCTCTTTCCAACCGGGGTGCTCTATGATCGGGTCGAAATGAAAGCCCACTACAAAGCCTTCCTCCTGGCACCGGCGGGCAGACTCCAATCTCTTCTCGAGACCGGGAGTGAACTGCTCCTCCTTGGCGACTATGTAGGGACTGTTCAAAGACCAGGAAATCACAATCCTCTCCCTCTCTTTTAGAGAGAGGAGTCCCTCTACCTGGTCGGTCTTGGTCTTGAATTCAAGGACCGCGTTCTTTCTGGAGGAAATGAAAGGCACCAATATCTTGCTCCAGCCGACAAGCGGGTCAAGGGCAAGGCTGTCCATGAATTCACCGGTGCCGAGTCTGAATGTTCGCTGAGGCTGGCTGTCCAAGATCTCCCCCACCTCCCGGAGGCGTTCCCTCAGGTTCACGAAAACTCTCATGAAGGGCTCGGCAAAATAGGCCTGAAGGATACAATAGGTGCAGTCCATCGGACAATTGGTGCCCAGGTGAAGGATCTGGTAACCGCAACAGATATAGTGCTTTGTTCCAGGGCAAGGCTTCAGTAAGGCGCCAGGGAATGACGTCAAGTAGACGGACTTCTTGTCAAGTGCCTCTCGGAGGGCCTTCCCGTTTTCATCCGGCTTGATCAGGCTTACAGGGTGCGACGATCCGTCCAGATTTCTCAGGATTTCTTGACCAAGTTCCGTAGATTCAATCCCCTCCTCCAGGAGAATTTGGTTTACGGGGAGCCTGCTCTTGCCGTTCCATTTCATGGTCCGATAATCCCTTCGATACCCTGGGTAGAGTGGAGCTGGTTGAGTTTCCTCCGAAGGTCTTGCCCATCGTGAAACCAAATTTCCATCAGAAATTTGGGGCCTTCGAAGTTGGGAGGATGCTTTATCCTTACGTCTTCCGGTAAGGACAGCCTCTTTATCTTGCTCTTGAACTCCTGCTCCGCCCTGTATAGTGACGGATACCTCCGTCGGCGCAACTCCTTGAATAGCCGCTTGACCCGCTGGGGCCTGTTGATCTCTTTATCTTCAAGCATTTTGCCTAGAGTCCCCAGTACCTCCGTTACTGTCTTGTCTTCCATGCTTGAAATATCCATAATGTAATCAATGAATTGGAGCTGATAATTGAAGCTAAGCCTCAGCTCTTTTATCCACCGGCATAATCCAAGGGCTGCTTCACTTTCCATATGCAGAAGCGCTTCTGCGGCCTTAAGGGAGACCTGTTCCCTGATCAGCGATTCTTTGATCTCCAGGTCCAGGTCCTCGAGGGCGAAATAGACTTCCAAGGTGTTTTCACGGGGTGGCAGACCGAGAAGGGGCATGTAGTATTTTAAGACTTGATCCCTTGCCACGTACTTCACCAGGCGCCTCAAGATCATCCCCTTTTCCACTTCATTGAACTTTCGGGTGGCCAGGTTGTCCAAGAGGCCTAGGACAAGACAGTCGAACTCGGAAAGGTCGGTCTCAGAGAGGTCCTTGCACGTCACGGTCTTGACCCCGAGCGCCTTCAACGCTTCGATTCTGCGAAATCCGATGACCGGCCGAATCTGTCCGTCCCTGCCTTGAATAACAAAGGGCTCGTTTATGAGGCCGATGGCCTTAATGGAGTCCATAAGTGGGCGCAAATCATAACCGAAACTCATGCAAAAGGGGCCCGGCGACGTCTCGATCTCATTCAGGCGGAACATTCTTCGGGAAATCCTATCGGCATCTATCGATTTCATTAGGCACTCATCCTAGTATCTCCGGCACTACCATCCAGGCGATACTCCATTCTTTTCCGTCATTGCTTTCCAGGCAAAGGACTCCTCCCTGTTGGAACTTCACTATGGGAATGGATTCGTCTCCGGCGATCAAAAATGAGGCGAGTTTGCCGAGATGGGGCAAGTGGCCGCAAATCAATACATCTTCGTTCATGCCCCTCAGTTTTTGTGCGACTTCCTTAACGTCGTCCAATGGGGAAAGCCCTTTTTCTTCAACAGGTGTGAGCCCTGGAGCCAGTTCCGAGGTGACCAGTTCAGCGGTTTCTCTGGCCCGGGTCTTGCCGCTATGTAGAGCCAGGCCTATCCTTATACCGCCTTTTCTGAGAAACTTGGCCACCGAGCCCGCTTCCCTTCTTCCCTCTCCTGAAAGGGGCCTTCCGGGGTTCTCTTCCTCTGGAACAGGCTTGCCGTGTTGCATCAAAAGGACTCTCATTGTGCTCACCTCCTTTGGTCTTTCCAAAAGCCAAGTTTTCCCAACAGGTAATCCTCTGCTCTATCTACAATTCTGTTGGGTAGGGGAGGGTTCACGCTCCCTTACCGGGAGTTTACTCCGTCAGCGCGCCATGCGAGTCGCTTCCTTCGGGAGCCTGAAGGCCCCCTACCCGAGATAGTAAGGCAGCTTTCACCCGAGATGCTTGGGTAGGGGAGCGTTCACGATCCCTCGTCTTTATCCAGCTAACCTAGCATATCAAAGAACCCTTCCATGGGTCAAATCGGCTTTCACATGCTTATCCTTTTATTTTGACATGAAAATACCCCTGGAATATAATCCATTGCCCGGCGACTAAGGGTATAATCCGGCTTTTCAAGAAACCCCCGGACTACCCGCAGGCCTCGTTGCTTTAAGGAGAAACTGAGTGGAGAAGAAATGTAGCCCGATCGTACTGTCTATCATGGTTTGTTTCCTTTTTCTGCTGAGCGCCTCATCCACCCTTGCCGAGAATATCAAGATAGGGGTTCTGCTCCCCCTGACAGGGAGACTGTATGAGCTTGGAGCAGATACGTCCTATAAGTCTTTTATTATGGCGGTCAGGGAAATAAACGAGCAGGGTGGCATCCGCGGCAAGAAAATTGAATTGATCGTGGAGGATACATACGGGGATCGGGATATAGGCATTTCCTCAATGGAAAAGCTCATTACCCAGGACAATGTCCTTTTGGTTACCGGCGGTTTTTCCAGCACTGTAACATGGGCGGCATCCCAGGTGGCGGAGGAGCACCAGGTGCCCTTTCTTGTCTCAACGGCTTCTGCTGACAGGATAACCGAAGCTGGGAGATCCTATGTGTTTAGAATAAATACACCGGCCAGTGAGCAATCAAGGGCATTTGACACATTCCTAAGAGACGTGGCCAGGATCAGGAGCGCTGCAATCCTGTACGAGAGGTCCTTTTTCGGCCGATTTTGGTCAAAGAAGGTCAAGAGGCAGTGTGAAAGATTGGGGCTTGATATAACCCTGGTTAAGGCATTTTCCCTGGACAGCGGCGATTTTCGGGTCCTGTTGTCAATCGTCAAGGCGGTGGATCCCGATCTCCTGTACATAATAGCTCGTGTGGTTGAGGCCCGGTTGATAATGCAACAGGCCAGGGAGGTCTCTTTGAATCCAAGGCTTTTTGTGGGCCACCCGGTCGGATTCGCGATCCCGGAATTCGGCGAGATGGCTCAGGGTGCTTCCGACTTTGTCTATTCCCCTGTAATTTGGTCACCTGCCCTCCCCTACCCTGGTGCCAAGGAATATTATGCGGAATTCACCGAGTACTACGGGAGTGCTCCTGACTATCATGGTGCTCAGGCCTATTCGGCAATGCAAGTAATCAGGGATGTCCTGGAGAGGTCTGAGACCCTTGAGCCGGAGGAGGTGAGGAAAGCTCTCCTGGAAACTGATCTCGTGACCGTGCTGGGACCCGTAAGGTTTCGCTCATATGGGAAGAAATCCCAGCAGAACAGACTTCCCACATACCTCATGCAGTGGATCGATTCCGAACTAAGACCCGTGTGGCCTCCGGAAACCGCCCTCGATAGGTACGTCTACCCCACGCCCAAATGGGAAGAAAGGAGCCAGCGCATATTCTAGACAAATCGAGACCTTTCCATAACGTTCGAGGAACAAGGACTCAAATCCCCAATGTTTGGTCCCTCATTTTTGTCCTTGACTCCTCGTGCACAAATCTTTTATTCTCTCCCGAAAGTCCCACCTCTTATAAGGCTGCCGGCCTTGAAACAGATATATTTTGGGAAGTTCCCAGTGTGAAGCTTGTAACGTAGGATCATTTCCAGATCTAAGACGCCTATGAAACACAGTGTTATCCAGATACAAGATTACCTGCAACCCCTAATTTCGCCAAGAACGCTTCACTATGAGATTTCACCCAGCAAGTTTGTACCCCAGGGCCGAATCCTCACGAAGATCTCGTTCCTTTGATGATCTTCAGTGCTGGCGCGATGTCCCCTCCGCCATTGTCGCCTCCGGTAAGTTTGATGGCATTGTGGCAAAGGCGAAGAGCATTCACACGTTTACTTAACAAAACTTTCGAAAGGAGGGTATTATCATGAAACGTAAAGGCGTTGTTGCGATGTTTTTTCTGGTTCCCGCGTCGTTCTTGTTTTTTGTTTCTCCGTCCTTCGCAGCACCTGACATTGTTATCGGCCACCCGGCCTGTCTATCCGGAAAATATGCAAAGGCGGGCGAGCAGGCGGTAGGAGGGATAAAGGCCTGCATAGAGTGGGTGAACAAGGTGCGGGGTGGAGTAAGAATCGGAGGGAAGCAAGTACCCTTGACTTACAAATACTACGACAGCGAATCAAGAAAAGAGGCCGTAACCAGCCTCATAGGAAGGCTCATAACCAAAGACAAGGTAAGCGTGGTCTTTGCACCCTACAGCTCGGGGCTCACTCTGAGAGGTGCACCTGTTGCCGAGAGCTACAAAATGCTTTACATGGATCACGGAGGAGCGAATAACAAGATATTCAGACAGGGTTTCCGCTATATTGTCCAGACAATCGGTCCTGCGAGCAGGTATCACGAGGGTACCCTTGACATGATCCATAAGATCGATCCCAGCGCCAAGCGCGTTGCCCTGGCATACGAGGACTCTGAGTTCGCGAGAATGGTAATGGAAGGTGCCATTGCCCATGCCAAGAAGCTGGGCTTTGAGATACTCTTTCAGCGGACATATCCCAAGGGAGTAACGGATTTGACCCCGCTGCTGTCGGCCATGAAGGCAAGCAGGCCCGATTTTGTGCTTGGTGGGGGACATTTTGAAGACGGACAACTCTTCAATAGACAGATGGCCGACCTTGATTTCAATGTAAAGGCCCTCTCCCTGATAGCCGCGGCCACCCTTCCTGCCTTTTATGAGGCCTTGACCTATATGGCTGAAGGTGTAATGGGCCCCTCCCATTGGGAATACGGCGTGAAGTATTCGGAAGCGGAGGCAAGGAAGGTCGGTTTACCCTGGATCGGACCCAGCCAGGATGAATTCGTCCGGTTGTTCAAGAAGGCGGTTGGTAAAGACATGATCCCGGACTATCATGCAGCAGAGGCAGGCGCCCAGGTCCTTGCCTATGTCCTGGCCGTTGAAATGGCCGATTCCTTGGATCCGGACAAGGTTCGGGCAGCCCTTGGGGACCTGAAATTCATGTCATTTTATGGGGGATGGGATATAGATGACACAGGGCTCCAAATCGGCCACTCGATGGTCGACGTGCAATGGCAAAAGGGAAAACGCGTCATTGTTTGGCCCGAGGAGGCCAAGACAGGGGATGTGGTTTATCCCATGCCCACCTTTGCCGAGAAGGCGCGTGGTAAGTATGCGACGCCCTAGGAAGGAAAACACGGGTTTTGCGGCACTGTGCAAAATGCCCTCTCACTGCTCATCGAACAGCGCTTAGGGCGTGGAAGAGCATTACTTTGTTTCTTACCCTAAGGGCAGAGGCTCAAGCAGATGATTACAGAACAGTTGATGGGGAATTTGATCCAGGGTCTTGTGCTCGGGGCGATCTACGGCATGGCCACAATGGGGCTGAGTCTCATCTTCGGGGTTCTCAAGGTCGTGAACGTGGGGCATGGGGCATTCATCATGGTGGGGGCCTTTGTAACCCTGTGGATGTTCAATCACGCAGGCGCCAACCCCATCTTGGCCATCCCGGTGGCATTTGTCGTGGGGATGATAATTGGGGCGATTTTCTACTATGCGGCCATGAGGAGGCTGATAAAGGCGCCTGAGCTCGCGTCTCTTCTCGCGACCTTTTCCGTCGGGGTCCTGTTGGAGGAAATAGTCAAGCTGGTCTTTGGTTCCGAGTTCCGTGGCTACAACTGGAATGTCGGCAAGATCGACCTCGGGGTCACCGTCTTACCCATGTCCAAGCTTTACGCATGCATAGGAAGCGCGATCATAGCGCTCCTGCTCTTTTTCTGGTTCAAGAAAACACGGGCGGGTACTGCGATGAGGAGCGTCGTGGAGGATAGCCAGGGAGCCAGCGTTTGCGGCGTCAATGTGGGAGGGGTCTACGCGATGAGTTTTGCCTTGGGTATAGGATTGACGGTTGCCAGCGGGGTTCTGCTCACCATGTTCATTCCCGTGGGGATTAATCCTTACATGGGCGGGGTGTATACCTTGAAGGCGTTTGTGATCGCGGTTCTGGGCGGCCTCGCTTCACCATATGGGGCATTCTTCGGGGGGTTGGTTTTCGGCATCATTGAAAACGGCTCATACACCCTCTTCGCCCTGATCCCGGGAGTGGAACCCTTCGCGCTTACGAGGTTCCTGTCCTTCGTTATTCTCCTTGCAATACTCCTGATAAGGCCCACGGGAATCCTGAGGGGAAAATGAAAAGAAATTTGACTCAATTCTTACCGCTGATACCCGTGCTTTTGGCCTACCTCGTTCTGTTCGTCATTGGAACGGGCATGACCGGCATGTGGCAACTAGTAGGCATGTTAGCTTTTTACTGTGCACTGGGGCAGGCCTTTAACATCTTTCTGGGCATGACGGGATATGTTGATTTCGGCTATGTGGCCTTTCTGGGCATCGGAACTTACGGGATGGCCCTGGGAATTACTCGATTGGCCCATTTTCAGGGCCTGGGCCTATGGATTATCTTGCTTGGCCTGGCATTGGCGGTGGTAATGGCCACCCTGCTGGCCCTTGCGGTGGGTGCCGTAGCCTTGAGACTGAGGGGTGCTTATTTCGCCATCGCAACCATAGGGGTTAATGAGGGTTTCAGGTACCTGATAGAAGGGGCAAGGATATGGAACGGAGCCGAGGGCATCATTTTTACCGCCCAGATGAATGAGGCGTTCGGTAGAGAGACCGCCAGCGCCCTTTCAACCTTCTGGGCGGATGTGATCGTACTCGTCCTTGCCGTGCTTGCCGCCGTGGTTACCCTCCTGTACATGAGGAGCAAGATCGGCTATGCCTTGACCGCACTGAGGGAAGATGAGGATGCGGCCAAGGTCATGGGGATCAATGTAACCAAATTCAAGATCATTGCCTTTATTACCAGCGCCAGCTTCGCAGGACTGCTGGGTGCGGTTTCCTGGGCACTGAAAACCCCATACGTCTTTCCACCGGAAGTATTCGAGATCCATTACACGGTCGAGGCAATAATTATTGTGCTTCTTGGAGGCGCGGGCACCCTGCTGGGGCCTGTTGTGGGTGGCCTGATATATGGAATAGCCAAATACTATCTCTCGATCATATTGCCGGGATTTCAGCTCCTGATCTTCGCACCCATAATAATCATCATAATAGTAGCCTTCCCCGAGGGAGTCATCGGGGTCATAAAGTCCAGGACCAGGGGAACCGGATTGGCTCCCTTCATTGAGTAGGAGTGTTATGAGCCTGTTAAGACTGGAAAATGTCACGAAACGTTTCGGCGGACTGACCGCCGTGAATAGGTTCAGCATGGAAATTCAGCCTGGTGAACTACTGGGCATAGTCGGTCCCAACGGGAGCGGAAAGACCACCCTGTTCAATGTCATAAGCGGTGTGTACCCGCCCGATGAAGGGAGAGTCATATTTGAGGGAAAAGACATAACCACTCTACCCGCATACAAGAGGGCGCCCCTGGGCCTGGGAAGAACTTTCCAGATCTCCCGGCCTTTCAGTTCCGCCACAGTGCGCGAGAATGTGGCAATAGGCGCGATGTTCGGTACCCAGGCACAAAAGATCAAGGTTAGAGATGCCTTGAGGGTCGCGGACAAATATGTCGAACTCGTTGGCCTGAAACCCCATGCCGAAAAGTCTGCCGGCTCCCTCACTCCTGTCGAGAAGAAACTCATGGAAATCGCCCGCGCCCTTGCAATGAGACCAAAGCTCCTTCTTCTCGACGAGGCCATGGCCGGCATGAACCCAAAGGATATAGACAATATGGTACGGTTCATCAAGACCGTTAAGGAAGAGGAAGGGATAGCCATTGTTTCAATGGTCGAACACATCATGAGGGCGGTGGCCGGCCTGGCTGAAAGGGTCATTGTAATGAATCAGGGAGAGAAGATGGTGGATGCCAAGACCCAGGACGCCCTGACAGATCCAAGGGTCATCGATGTATACCTCGGCCGAGCGGCGCCAAGCGGAAAGGCTGAGGAAACCGGTGGAGGTCCGTCGTACACGGGAAGGGGAAGCGACAGAGATGCTGAAGGTTAAGAACTTGGAGTCGGGATACGGACCAATGCAGGTGCTTTGGCGGCCTAGCCTGGCCGTTGAAAAGGGGACCATTACCTCTCTCCTGGGTCCAAATGGTGTTGGAAAATCGACTCTCCTGTGGACCGTCCTGGGCACTGTTTCCCCTTGGGGTGGTGAGATCATATATGAAGACCGGGATGTTACATATCTTCCGCCCCATAGGAAAGTGGATGCCGGCCTCACCCTGGTCCCGGAGGGAAAACACCTCTTCCGCGAAATGACGGTCCATGAGAACCTTGTGATGGGCGCCTATCTGAGAAGGGCCCGGGAGAATATGGCCAGATCCCTGGATCTTGTTTACGGGCTGTTCCCCATACTCAAGGAAAGGAGCAACCAGACGGCAGGTTCCATGAGCGGAGGCGAACAGCAAATGCTGACCATAGCAAGGGCACTCATGACCGTGCCGAAACTAATCATGCTGGACGAACCGAGCCAAGGCCTTGCCCCAAAGCTGGTATCCCAAGTCTTTGAAACAGTGGTGAAAATGAAAAAAGATATGGGTCTTACCATCCTCCTCGTGGAGCAAAATGCAGAGGCATCCCTTGGTGCGGCGAATTACGTCTACATCATGCACGAGGGAAAGATAAAGGCGGAAGGCAGACCCGAGGAGATAAAGGATTCACCTGAAATCAGGGAAGCCTATTTGGGCATATGATAGGATTTGAATACCCTGCCAAAGGCGAGAAACCCCTCCCATAAGGGCATGATTCGGGGAAGACAAGCACCCGCGTGAGGCCCCGGGTTCATTCTTTTCTTGACAAGCCAATATCATGTCCGGTATCTAAAGATTCTTTTGAACCAAGAAAAGGCCAAAGAGGTTCTAAGCGCCTATGACAACACATCTTTTTACCCCTTTTACGATCAAGGGGCTTCACTTCAAGAACAGGATCGTGATGCCCGGATTGGCGTCCTTTTTGATCGAGGATGACGGGTCCATCACGGACAGGACGGTTGAACATTACAGGATGCGGGCCGCAGGTGGCCCCGCCCTGGTAATCGTAGAAGCCCATGCTGTTTCACCCGAAGGTGTAGTCTCAAATCACCAGGCAAGAATATATGATGACAGGTTTATCGAAGGATTGTCACGCATCGCGCAGGTCATGAAGTCTGAAGGCGCAATCCCTGCCATCCAGATTCACCATGCAGGCAGGCAGGTCCCCTTTAGGGTCATAAAACGAAGGCCCCTGGCTCCCTCCCCTCTCCCCTGCCCCACTATCAGGACCGAAGTAGAGCCGCTGGATCATGAAGGCATAAGGAGGATTGTCAAGGCCTTTGGGGAGGCTGCACGCAGGGCCGTTGAAGCCGGCTTCGAACTACTGGAAATACACGGCGCCCACGGATACCTCATCAATCAGTTCTTGTCCCGCTTTTCCAACATCAGGGACGATGAATACGGCGGCGACATTAAAGGGAGGACAAGATTTGCGAGGGAAATCGTTCAGGAAATCAGGAGTCGCGTGGGGGATGATTTTCCACTCTCTTTCAAGATTAGCGCCCAGGAGTTCGTGCCGGATGGATTGACTGTTGAGGAAAGCATCGAGATCCTCAAGGAAATCGTCCCCCGTGGGATAGATATCCTTCAAATATCTGCGGGCAACGACGCCACTCCGGAGTGGATCTGCCAACCCATGTTCATGGAAAAGGCCTGTCTCGTAGACTCCGCCTCCAGAATAAGGGAAGCCCTGAAAATGCCTGTTATGAGCGTCGGAAGGATAAACGATCCCCTAGTAGCGGAATCTATCATCCAAGAAGGCAAGGCAGACCTCGTGTGCATGGGCAGGGGGTTACTGGCGGATCCGGAGTTGCCGAGAAAGGCCGAAGAGGGGCAACTGGAGGATATCAGGATTTGCATTGCCTGCAATACCTGCATGGAATCCATTTTCCGCAGGGGGAGGATAGAATGCCTCGTAAATCCATCTCTCGGCAGGGAAAAAGAAATGGAGATACGTCCCGCCCCAAAAGCAAAGAAAGTCATGGTGGTCGGTGGCGGGCCGGGAGGTTTGAATGTGGCATGGGTTGCAGCGCATAGAGGCCACGAAGTCCACCTCTATGAAAGACAGTCTGAGCTGGGGGGGCAGCTGAACCTGGCCACAATCGCAAGTTACAAGAAGGAGCTTATCAGCCTCATTGAATACCAGAAGCGCCAGGTAAGAAAGTTCGGGGTTAATATTCATCTGAACACAGAGGTGACTAGCGAGCTCGTAAGACAAGAGGCTCCCGATGTCGTAATTCTGGCCACCGGCTCCGTCCCGATAACGCCTCCTATTCCCGGCATTGATAAACCTATAGTCGTTCCATTGTCTGATATCCTGAGCGGGATCAGGGCCGTCGAAGGGAAGGTGATCGTGGTCGGAGGAGGGGCAACGGGTTGTGAGGTGGCCCATCATCTCTCTGAAAACGGGTGCCGGGTGACAATCGTCGAGATGCTGCCCAAGCTTGCGGAACAACTTGAATCCATTACAAGGAAGGTCTTGATCAAGAGACTGAAGGAAAACAAGGCCGAAATCCTGACCGAGCACAAGGTCGTTTCCATAGAGGATAAGGGCGTGAGCGTAACGGACAAGGATGGCAAAGAGTCATTTTTAGAGGCGGATTCCGTAGTTATCACGATCGGTAACAGGCCTGATAATACCCTTTACGACGACTTGAAGCTTACGGGAATCGAACTCTACCAGATCGGCGACTGCCTTGAACCCCGGAGCGCAAAGGCGGCCATCTATGAAGGAGCCGTCATAGGGAGGAAAATCTAGAATTCAATTCCCGGTAAGCCCTTTGAATTTCCTTGAATTTTTCTTCTGCCAGCGACTGGAATTCTTTCCCCAGGTGGGCCACTTTGTCAGGATGGTACTTGTTTACAAGATTGCGATAAGCTGATTTTATCTCTTCCTTTGAAGCGGTCCTCTCTATGCCCAGCACCTCGTAAGGATCTCTTATGTTCGGGGCTCTCCCGATACCCTCTTCCCCCTTGAACTCCTCTCCCCGCCATTCCCTCCTCTGGTACGCTCCTTTGGCCCGAGCACGTTGGTACTGATTGTACATATTTTGGTAATAGGTTCTCTTCTTCCTGTACCTGGAATACTGCCACCACAGAAATCCCAACAACAAGAGGTCGTCAATCCACCCCCAGCCGAGGAAAAAGTCGGGCAGTAAATCATAGGGTGAGAGAATATACAAGAGGGGAAGCAAGTATAGCAAAAATTTCATAATTGTCCTACTATTGAACTTAGGGGCTTCGCCCCGATTGGAATGTTGGAACCATGGAACTCTATCCCATTATTCCATGTCTGAGGCAAGATTATTAAGCCTCAGTAAGTATCTATAATTTCCGAGACGTTTGGTTAAAGCGTACCGGCCTTTGCCTTCTTGACAAGCTCTTCCCCATACCTCTCCAGAAACGCGTCCAAATCCTTTTCCCAGTCTACCATCATATTGAGACCTTGCTTTTTTAACAACCTGTTTTCCAAGATACAATTCTTGGGCCTCTTGGCAGGCTGCGTTAGATCTTCAATTTTGCACGGTTGGAGCGATATTTTCAATCCTAATTTCTGAAAAACATATTCGGCGAACTCATATCTGGTACAGTAGCCTTCGGCAGTGGCATGAAAGGTCCCCATGGCGTCTTTTGATATCAGTTCCCGGATCTGAAGTGCCAGGCGCCTCGTCCAGGTGGCTGACCCGATCTGGTCTGTGATCACTTGCAGTTTCTTCTTTTTCTTGCCAAGGGTGTTCCTCAAGATAGATTTTATGAAGTTGTTCCCGTTGATTCCATACAGCCATCCCGTTCTGATTATAATATAGTCGGGGGCGTTTTCCTTCACGGCGATCTCGCTTTCCATCTTGCTCTGTCCGTATGCGGATATAGGGGACATGGTGTCATCCTCAAAATAGGGTTGTGGTGGCATCTTCTTCCCGTCAAACACGTAATCCGAAGAAATATGAATCATCTTGCACTCGTATCTTGCAGAGGCCTGAGCAAGGTTTCTCGGACCTTCAATATTCACCTTCCTTACCTTGAATGATTCCTTTTCGCATGCATCAACATCTGTGAATGCCGCACAATTGAGCACAATGTCGGGTTTCACGCTCTGAAGTGTTTCAATCACCTTATCCCAGCTGATTATGTCCAGTTCCTTCTTTTCTGGTGCTACAACGTCATATTGCTGGCTCAAAACCTCCTTACAATCGCTTCCCAACATTCCTTTTCCGCCAACTAGTAGAATTTTCATGACACCATTACCCCCTGCATACTGTTTCAACCTCTCTGGTTTTTGATTCCCCGCAGCTTGCTGCCTATGATCATGCATAATACCTCTGGATCTGTCATGGACTTTAGGGCATCCAGGAGCCAGGAGTCAGAATCCAGAAGTACAAGCCTAACATAAAGCCCTTTGTATGGCTGTGTTATTCTGGCGGCAGAGCTGAATTCCGGCTTCCTAATATCGCTGGTCGCCTCGGGCCATAGCCCCGTCAAAAAGGATGCGCCGGAATCGTCCATGTTCTGGGACTTGTCCAGCGATTTGTGGTCCAGTTCCTGGACGGGGTTTTCTTCATCAAAATGGGCTTGTTAAACAATCAAAGATTATGGTAGTGTTCGCTCTTAGCAAAGGAGATGTGCCTTATTCTGTCCCTTGCAAAAACCAGGTAGTCTACTGCTTTTGCATGTCTAAAGCAACAAAACCCTTGAGAAATATTCCTCGTCTCCCCAGGGCGCGGTTATCCTATTTAATAATTTTTTTAGGATTTTCAAGGTGTTTTCAAAAAAAACATTGATATTTCTCTGCATTATTCTCTCCGCCCAAATTGGCTATGACGCAAATGCAGCCAGACGGATTAACAGCGCGGTATTGAGGGGTATTGAATATCTCTATGACTGGAAGTTCTCCGAGGCAGAAGATCTCTTCAGAGGAGTGGTTGTCAAAAACCCTTCAGACCCGATGGGATATTTTTACCTGGCCATGGTGAGCTGGTCACGGCTTGCATCCGGCTTCTGGACAAAAGAACTGGTAAGAGAATACGGCAGGCGCATAGACAAGAGCATTTCCGTGGCGGAAAGGAAAATCCAACGAGACCAACCGAACAGCATGGATTATCTCTACCTGGGAGGTGCGCTGGGTTATAAGGGGCGCTTTGAATTGATGAAAAAGAAGTACCTTTCGTCTTTCTTTTTGGCCGTTCAGGCCGTGGATGCCCTCAAGACCTCACGGCAAATGGACCCCGATAACAAGGATGTCCTCTTTGGGCTGGGGCTCTTTGATTACTATACAGCAAAGTTCAAGGGCGTTCTAAGGTTCTTGACTTATCTTTTCGTCAACAGGAACAGTAAGGAGGAAGGTCTGAGAAAACTGCACGAGGCAGCAGAAGATGCTGTTTATTCTTCCACAGAGGCGAAAAGCATGCTCCTTCACATATATCTTTTTCTTGAAGACAATGAGTACAGCAAGGCCCTTCCTATAGCAAAAGAGCTTGCTGCCAGGTTCAGAAACAATCCGCGATTCAAATTTCTGCAAGGGGTCTCTTACATCAGACTGGATATGGATTCCAAGTATCGCCAAACAGTTGAATACCTGAACAGGGAGGCCGGCGCAAGAACTCTCTTGCAGGAAAAGACCAAATGGCGGAACCGGGCCTTTTACCTTCAGGCATGTTACCTGCTTCTTCGGGGCCATCAGAGGGAAGCAAGATCAAAACTCAATGAAGTTTTGTCAAACTCTGATCCCTCATACGATCCTGCGATGGCGGCATGGCCCTTGTTGAAAATAGGAATGGCGTACGATGTAGAAGGGAGACGGAAAGAGGCCTTGGAGTATTACAAGAAGGTCCTGGGGCTGGCAAATGGCGCAGGGGCACAGTTTTTGGCAGAGAAGTATATGGACGAACCAGTAGAAGAAGGAGATCCTTTTCTTGCGTACTAGGACTGCCAAGGCAATTGCAGTACCGGTTTTTCTCTTATTGCTCTCAAGCGGATGCATGAAAATCGCTCTCAGGATGTCCCCTTCGGTGCTGGAGAATTTCACGGTCAGCATCTTTGAAGAGTGCGACCCGGTATTGGCAGAACAGGCGATACCAGCGAACCTTAAGCTCCTGGAGGGCTTGCTCAAGAACGATCCCGGGAACAAAAAAATCCTGACCCTCCTTTCCATGGGTTATGCGGGTTACGGTATGCTCTTTGTGGGGGACGAGGCATCGAGCAGGGCCTCTCGATTCTATCGAAGGGCACTGAACTTCGGCATGAGAGCCCTAGGGGAGAGCGGTAAGACCTTGATTTCCGTTGATTCAAATGACAGGGATATCAAGAGGGCGCTTTCGCGGCTGGGCACCCGGGAGTTCGAGGCCCTTTTCTGGTCTACCGTATCCTGGAACGCCTGGATCAGCCTCAATTTAGACAAACCAGTAGCTCTGGCCCAATTAGGGCCATCCAGGGCATGCCTTGAAAGGCTCATTGCCATGAATCCTCATTATCTTTACGGGTTTCCCTATGTCTTGATGGGCGTCAGTTTGGCCGCCGTCCCAGAGATACTGGGCGGCGACAGCAAAAAGGCAAAAGAATATTTTGAAAGGGCCATTTCCGAAGCAAAGGGGAAGTTTTTCCTGGCACATTACTACTATGCCAGGTATTACGCAACCCGCGTTCAAGACAAACACCTCTTCTTTAAGCTTATCAGGAGAATACTTCAAGGCGATCCCTATTCCTTGAAAGACGTCTGCCTGATCAACACGGTTATTCGAAAAAGGGCCATAGGGCTCCAGGAGATGGCTGACGAACTCTTCTTTTAGGAGGCGACCTGGTGAAAAAGGCTATCCATATTCCCATATTCATCGTCTGCATCTTCCTTGTTGTGTCTCTGTACCTGACTTGTCCTGTTGAGGGCAAGAATTTTACTATCAAATTTGCCACAATTGCACCGGAAGGTTCCACCTGGATGAAACACATGCGTCAACTCGAGAGGGAAATCCGAGAAAAAAGTAATGGAAAGTTGAGATTCAAGATATATGCAGGAGGGATAGCCGGAGACGAGCTTGACGTCCTGAGAAAGATCAGGATCGGCCAGATCCACGCAGCTGCCTTCTCCGGGGTAGGCTTTGGACAGATCCTTCCAATGGTGAGGGTATTGGACCTCCCTTTTCTCTTCAGGAGTTATAAGGAAGCGGACCTCGTTCACAGGGAGCTGAGAGGATTCTTCTCAGAAAAATTCGGAGAAAAGGGATTTGAGCTCATTTCATGGGCAGAGGTCGGAAACGTGCACCTGTTCTCAAAAAACCCTATATACAAGATACATGATCTTTCCAGGCTCAAGGTATGGACATGGTCAGGAGATCCTTTGTCCAAAGAGACCTTCTTGGCGATGGATGCCAACCCCATCCCCCTGGCCATGACAGACGTGACTACCGCCCTTAACACCGGTATGGTGGATACGGTTTACGCCCCTCCCTTGGGTGCCCTGGCCCTTCAGTGGTACAGGTACGTCAGTTACATGACCTCTCTACCCCTGGCCCATTCCACTGGTGCAGTCCTCCTATCGGCTAGGACTTCGAACCGCATAAGTCCGGATCTACTGGAATTAATAAGGCGGGAATTTGATCATACCATGGTCCTGTTGACATCAGAATTGCGGAAACAGGCAGAGGAAGCCATCGGTCTTATGGAGGCCGGCGGGCTGAAAACTATCCCGGTGCCACAGGGGAACGACCTGAAAGATTTTTACTCCATTCATGACAAGGTGGCGAAAAAACTGGTCGGCAAGCTCTATCCCAAGGAACTCCTCGACAGGGTGTATGAAATCCTCCGCAAGAGCCGGCAACAATAGGGACCCCTCTTGGATAAGCTCAGAAAAATAGAAAAGCTCATAGCTGGTCTCGAGAGGATATTCATCATTCTCCTTCTGGGGGCGATGGTAACCTTTTCCTTCCTCCAGGTCGTCCTCAGGACGCTCTTGACACGGCTCGATCTACACTGGGCCAGTATGCTGATGACCCGCGTGGACTGGATGGACCCCTTCTCCAGGCTGCTCGTCCTGTGGCTGACCTTCTTGGGTGCATCCCTCGTCACAGGAGAGGACAGGCACATAAGGATCGACATCATGTCCTCGATCCTGCCTCCCAAGTGGTCGCCTTTGCGGCGGCTTATCCTTTCTTTGGCATGCATGGTAGTTCTGACCATTATGGTGAAATCCTCTATAGGGTACCTGCTCTCTGAAATGCAGTACAGTTCTGAAATGTTCCTTTCTTTGCCCACCTGGGTGGGTCAGTTGATATTGCCTCTTGGATTTTCCCTCCTGCTTTTCAAGTTTTTGCTCCAGGGGCTGGAGCAGTTGGTAATGCTGCTGAGGGGGCCTGAAAAATGATTCTCTTCCTTTGCCTCCTTTTAATAGCTTTGATCCTGATGGGAATGCCCATATTTGCAGGCATAATGGGTGCAGCCATGCTGGGACTTCATGTCAGCGGGGTCGACTTTTCAGCCATAGACATCGAGATATTCCGGCTCGCCAACGCCCCGGTCCTGCTCGCCATACCTCTTTTTACATTTTCAGGATACCTTTTGAGCGAGGGCCAAACGTCAGAACGCCTCGTGAGGTTCTCCAGGAGTCTCTTCGGCTGGATTCCCGGGGGGCTCGGCGTGGTGGCGCTGGTATCCTGTTCCTGCTTTACTGCAATAACCGGAGCGACGGGAATTACTATTATTGCGTTGGGTGGCCTCCTCTTTCCCGCGCTGGTAGCCGAGAAATACAAAGAGGACTTCTCCTTGGGGCTGATTACCACTTCCGGCAGCCTGGGACTCCATTTTCCCCCAAGCCTCCCCATCATTCTCTATGGCTTTGTCTCCGGGGCGAGCATCGAAAGCCTCTTTGTGGCTGGGATAATTCCCGGGGTCTTGATGGTGGGCATATTATGCGCATTTTCAATTATCATGGGCAAGAGATGGAAACTCGATAGACCGCCATTTTCACTAAAAGCCTTTTTCCTTGCCCTGAGGAGTGCAGCATGGGAGCTGCCCATCCCCCTGATGATCGTGATCGGAATATATTCGGGTTTCTCCACCGCCACGGAAGCAGCGGCCTTGACTGTTGTCTACGTGCTTTTCATCAAGGTCGTCATATTTCGAGAACTCGGGCTGGTTCGGGATGTTCCCAGGGTAATGGTCGAGAGCACAAAGATGGTGGGCGCCATAATGATAATCCTTGGTTCAGCGCTAGGCTTCACCAACTATTTGGTGGATGCCTTTGTTCCGATGAGATTGCTGGAATGGCTCCAGGGCCTGGTTCAAAGCAAGATCGGTTTCCTTTTGGTGCTGAATTTCTTCCTCATCCTGGTGGGCTGTATGATGGACATTTTCAGTGCCATACTGATCGTTGTTCCGTTGATAATGCCCCTGGCGGAAAAATTCGGCATTGACCCTATTCACCTCGGCATCATCTTCCTCGCCAACCTCGGGATCGGGTATAATACCCCTCCTATCGGTCTTAACCTGTTCATTGCGAGTTCCAGGTTTAATCGCCCCATTATGCAACTATATAAGGCTACCCTTCCCTTCCTCCTCCTATTGCTGGTCACCCTTTTCATGATCACCTACTGGCCTGCCCTGAGCCTCTTCCTCCCCAGATTTTTGGGGGGATAAGGGATCAGGCCGGATCAGATAGGATGTCTTTTTCCACACGGCCTTCCCTGCCAAGCAATACCGGAGCTGCCCGAGCGGCTGCAGCCTTTAATTTTAGCAGCACGACACCTATCTTTTCATCCTCTTCCTAGTTGTTTTTTGAATACTCGGGTGATTTTGGAAGTAAGCGCCAGAGGACTATGGCCGCAACGACCATCGCTGAACAGAGAACTTGACCCATGGTCATAAACCCGAAGATGAAACCGATCTGGGGATCGGGCTCTCTGAAGAATTCCACGAAAAAGCGCACAAAGCCATAGCCTCCAATGAAAAAGCAAATCATGGATCCAGGCCGGAAAGGGAGGTCTTTCAGCCGCCACAGGACAAGGAACAGGAGGACTCCCTCCAGTGCCGCCTCGTATAGCTGTGAAGGATGGCGTGCTACAGGTCCACCATTGGGAAAAAGCATGGCCCACGGCACTGAACTGGGTCGGCCGAACAGTTCTCCGTTGATGAAGTTGCCTAACCTTCCCAGGAAAAGCCCGATCGGCGCCGTAACAATGACTATATCCCCCACATCCCAAAAGGGTAATCCCTTTTTGCGGCAAAAGAGGAGACCGGCGAGCATGGTCCCGACCAGCCCCCCATGAAATGACATGCCCCCGTGCCACAAGGCTATGATTTCAAGCGGGTTCTTGATATAGATCCCGTAATTGGGAAACTGGTAGAAAAGGATGTATCCGAGACGTGCCCCTAGGATCATGCCTATGACCAAGAACAGGAAAAGGTCCTGCAAGAGGCTGCCCTGGAGCCCAAGTTGCTTGGCCCTTTTTTGGCGTCTTATGAGAAAATAGGAAGCAACAAATCCCGCAAGGTACATGAGCCCATACCAGCGCACCCTGAGAGGGCCTATTCTCACAATATCAGGACCAATATTTGGGAAGGGCAACAAGGTAAACCAGCTCCTCCTGTCTTTGAAGTTGCTTTTCCTGTTTTTCACAATTAGATAATTTCAAGAAATAATCAAGCAGAAACAGGCGATGAACCAACATAAGTTCCCAGGAAAAACTGTGGTAATCGAAATGGTGGGTTGAATTTTTGCGCCCTATCCTTATAATATGAATCGGAGTCAAAAGGCCTAATTGATCAGTCTCACGCCAGGAAGGTGGTTTTTTGGCTCTGAAAAAACAGATACTTGCGTCATCAAAGGAGCAGTCATCATGCCGATCTACGAATACAAGTGCAATAAATGTGAACAGGTATTTGAAGAGCTGGTTTTTTCCTCGGACCCGGATGAGAGGCCTGAGTGTCCCTCCTGTGGTGAAAAGGATACATCGAAACTTATGTCAACGTTTTCATGCGGCTCAGACAGCGAGCTGACATCATCCTGCTCATCTCCCACCGGCGGCTTCTCCTGAGGCTGATGCCTTTGCAGCCGGGTGCTGCACATATTTCCGAAAGGAGCTCATAATGAGCATAATATGGCTTCTCCTCGTTATTGGGATCTGGATCTTTCTTCAGGCCTACCTTCTGCCCAAACTGGGGATCTCTACCTGAATGAGGGAAAGTTGCCGGGCCGGCGACGCTAAGAAAGATCAAGAATAGGCTGAATTTTGGGTCCAGCCCGGAAAGGATCAGGCCCGCACCCCGTGGCGGAACAACATATTTTGGGATCCTCACTTCTTGTCCAGGATTTCTCTCACCCTTCGTGCCAGCACATGCGGGCTAAAGGGTTTTTGGATAAACTCTATCTCTCCAACGCTTATCTCGTGGCGCGACAGGATGTCCCGGGGATACCCAGACATGAATACTACTTTTAGGTCAGGCCTTTCAAATTTCAGTTTCTCTGCCAACTCTTTTCCGTTCATGCCCCTCATCACGACATCCGTCAACAGGATATGGATGTCTCTTACGCTCTCACTGACTCTTGCGGCCTCCTGGTAATCTTTCGCCCCCAGGGCCCTGAACCCGTATTTTCTGAGGGCCTTAACCGTCATACTCCGCATCAAATCATCGTCTTCCACCACAAGCACGGTTTCAAACCCCATGGCTCCAGGGGGGAGGTTATCTCCATCCTTCTCCGCCTCTCTTTCCTTATCCACCTCGGACTTAGGGAAAAAGATCTCCACGTTGGTCCCTTTGCCAGGTTCGCTGCGGACCCGAATAAATCCTTTGTTTTGCTTAATGATACCAAAGACCGTAGACAACCCGAGGCCTGAGCCCGTGTCCTTCCCTTTTGTGCTGAAGAAGGGCTCAAAGATCCTCGACTGGGTCTCCTTGTCCATGCCCTTGCCCGTGTCCCTGACGGAGACCATAACGAAAGATCCCGTCTCCCGTTCAATACCTCCCTCCTCTAAGGATCTTGCTTCATGCTCCACGTTTGCCGTCTGGATTGTCAGCCTTCCGCCTTTGGGCATTGCTTCCCTGGAATTGACCACTAGATTCATAATCACCTGCTCGACCTGCTTTGGGTCTGCAAATACGTTCCAGAGACCGGGCTCAAGGATGGTCTCCAGTTCAATGTCTTCTCCTATCAGTCTCCTGAGCATCTTTTCCATCTCTTCTACAAGTTTGTTGATGTCCAGGACCCTTGGCTGGCCAATCTCCTTGCGGCTAAAGGCGAGGAGACGGCGGGTCAAGTCTGCGGCCTTCTCTCCGGCCCTCTGGATCTCTTCCAGTTCTTCGTAGATGGGTGTATCCTTGTCGACCTCCATCATGGCGAGCTGGGCATTGCCCATGATGGAGGTCAGGAGGTTATTGAAGTCGTGTGCGATACCCCCGGCCAACAAACCCACCGCCTCCATCTTCTGGGACTGTCGCAATTGCTCTTCAAGGCGATTTCGCTCTGTCATATCAAAGCCCGAGCTCAAAGTGCCGACTATACGCCCGTTTTTGTCTCTTATCAGGCTGTTGTGCCAGGCTATGGTCCTTTCCTCCCCTTGCCTGGCCAGGATCCGGTTTTCGCAATACTGGAGTGCTTCAATCTTTCCTCCTATTATTTCTGAGAAAACTGCTCTTACCTTTTTTCGATCCTCGGGCCGAAGGAAAGTTTCAAACCAATCCTTACCCAGTATCTCCTTTTCATCATATCCAAGTATCCGGGAAGCAGTCTTGTTGACAAGCGTCACTTTGCCTTCCCTATCCAGGGCGACGAACATGGTTCCCGCAATATCCAGGTATTGCTGGGCCTTGTCCCTTTCTGCCTTCAGGGCGCTTTCCACATCCTTGTAAACCGTGATGTCAGTCAGCGTAACTATGCCGATCTTCTCTCCCATCCGGTCTCGGGATACGTGAGCAACAGCCTTGAACACACGCCATTCCCCCCTCTTGTTCCCGACATTGCATTCCAGTTGAATGATGGACTGATCTCCTCTCATGGCGGTTTCAAAGGCCTTGTTCACCTTACCAATGTCTTCGGGATGGACATAATCAAGAACCTTGGCTTGAGTCAGTTCGTCCTGGTCGTAGCCAAGTATACGTTCAATGGACGGACTTACATACCTTATCGTCCCGTCGAGCTCTACGACCATGATTATATCGTTGATGTTCTCTATCAAGGATCGAAAGTAATGTTCCTCTGTGAGAAGAAAACTCATCCTGCCTGAGCCCCCTTTCTTTTTTCTCACATGTCCATTGTTTCCCGCCAAGACGTTCTGGACTAACCTTTCCCCCTATTCAGCCGGAAGTACTTTTTCGGGACGTAAACATAGCCTTCCATTAGTCGCCGTGCCGTCCGCCAGATGATGGCCTCACGGTACTCGTAAGTCTTTCCCTCTCTTTCAACCCTTGCTCCCACGGGAATAATCCCCCCAGGATGCCCAATCTTGATTTCGTCTTCCTGACCTGTATCTTTGTCCAGTACCGTATTGACTATAGTTCCTTGGATCCTTGCAGCCCCTGCGGTGCAGATGGCCCCGGTAACCGCATAGGCCGTGTGCAGGGTCCCCATGGTCATGATACGTGCCACCAAGTCGATATCCCCCTTGTGGATCGCCAGGCCCGTCAAGGCCACGTAGTCCTGAGCCGGGCTTACAAAGGCAACCTTTGGCACATCCTGGCTGGTTCGAGTCGCCTCTTGGGGAGAGGACACGAGACCCAACATAACCGCGCCCATGCCGCGAACATATTCCAGGCTTTCTCTTATCTCCGGGCTGGGGTCTATCTCTTGGATCTCTGTGCCTGTTAGACCCAAATCTTCTGCCCGGAGAAAGACGACCGGATTCGCAGCATCTACAATAGACACTTGTATCCTTCCCAGCTTGGGGATCTCAATCGTGTCGGTCACGTTACCGGTGGGCAGGAGTTTTCCGCTTACCGACCCTGCTGGGTCAATAAAGCGGAGAGTGATTCTGCCGCCCGTACCGGGAACCCCATCAATGGCATAGTCCCCTTCCTCCTCATAAAGACCGTCCCGGACCGGTACTTCCGCGATAATCAGTTTCTTGGTATTCACCTGGTAGATCTTTACAGTTGTAATGGGCTCTTCCGCCCTGACAATACCTTCATCAACTGCAAAGGGACCAACGGCAGAGGAGATGTTTCCACAGTTGCCCCTGTAGCCTATGATAGGCTTGTCGATTGAAACCTGCCCGAAGTTGTAGTCAACGTCATAATCAGATTCCCTGGACGGGCTTATGATGGCCAGCTTGCTGGTCGTGGAAACACCCCCACCCATTCCGTCAATCTGGCGGCGATTCGGGTCCGGGCTCCCGTAAGCGGCCAATATGACCCTGTCCCTGACCTCTGGATCCTTAGGAAGGTGGTTCTCGTGGAAAAACAGGGCCTTGCTGGTGCCACCACGCATAAATACGGCCGGTATCCTCACCTGCATCTGCCTTCTCCTCGTGGGAAGCTTCTGGTAAGCGCCGACAGCCACTTTCTTGGTGCTTCGATCCGCAATTACGACGGCGTATTTTTCCCATGAGAATCCTTGTCAATGCTCGCTCGGCACTAAGTCTTGAGTAGATATCCTAGCGTATTTATGAATCGAGGCACATACAGGACTGTTGGTTCAGTACCCTTATACTACCTCATAATAGTAGTCCCAAACGCAGGTGAGTGTCAACCGCCCATTGAAGGGTGCGTCAAGCGATGCTTCGGCACGGAAGCCCCGGATATGCTTGACGCTTGGACTCCATCACTGTATTATTCAGTGCACGATTCAAAAGGATTCATGGGATCACCCCGAAGCAGAGGATGAAGAGAGGAAGATGAGATGAAAAAGACGGTCTGGATAGGAGCTT